>DATDGT010000039.1:0-68101 GCA_036521975.1 Bryobacteraceae bacterium | reverse complement strand
GCCAAAGGAGTCGACCGGCTGCGGAAGGCGGCAGAAATAGTCGGTGAGCAACGCTACGGAGTGATTTGCCGCGAGATGAATTTCGCCAGCGAGTCCATCGATGACATCCCAGACCGGGATGCATTGAAGGTGTTGCTGGCGCGCGTGGAAGCCGAGGCGGCGGGAAGCACGCCGACGGCAGGCTGAGTTTCCATCCTTATATATAGCGACAGCCATCCGGCTGCCGTTCACCCATCCACAACTTACCGGCAGGCGTAGCCTGCTTTGAACTTGAAGGAGAAAACAATGAACGCTAAAAGTGTGTGCGCGAGGCGAGTGCTCAGCGCCAAAGACCTGGAAATCCGGCCCGACCGGGACCTGACGGAAATCGTCGCTCGGTTCCTCGCGGTAGGCGAAGGCGTGCTCGCGCATTGGGTCGAATACGCGCGCGGGCTGCTGCTGTTCGTAACGGCACCGGGTGATGACCGCTCGGGCGAGTTCTACGTGTATGACCGGAAGAAAGGGAGCTTCTGGCTTCTGACTCTGGCGGACGCCGTTTTCGGAGGGTACCCGGTCAGCCAAATGTGGCAGAAAATCCGGGAATTCCGGCTGCTCGGTTTCGCCGAGAATCCGGCACGGCTCGCGGCGGCGAGGCAGCCGGCGAACTCGCTTTGAGATCGCCGGAAACCGGTGTAAGGAATTGATATGCCGGAATTGCTCAAGGCATCGCTGGAGATGGCGATCGAGTACGCGCGCTGGTTCGTGAACCGCCGCGCATACGTACTTCAGTCGGAAACGCCCCATCCGGCATCAGGTCGCCACTACTATTACCGCCCGCGCAAGCGCGGCGGCGAACTGCCGATCACACCGCGCGACATCCAACGTCACCTGGCGGGCGAAATCACGCTCGGCATCTACGCCATCAATCCGCGCACGCAGCGCGTGAAATGGATGGCGATTGACGCGGATTACCGGAGGGCGCTCGAAGACCTGCTGAAGCTGCAGTTCGAGCTGGCGCAAAACGGGATTCAGGCCGCGCTCGAACAGAGCCGCCGGGGCGGGCACCTGTGGATCTTCTTCGAGGAGCCGGTGCTGGCAAAACACGCACGCGTGTACATCCGATACCTGGCGAAGCGCCTGTCCGTGGAAGTTAAGGGGTCGGGCAGGGGGGACGGAATCGAATTATTCCCCAAGCAGGACTTGGTTGAGGACGGCCAGTTCGGGAACGCGATACGAGGACCCTTCGGCATCCATCGCGCGGCGAACCGGCGCTACTGGTTTTACGGGGCGACATATGAACTCGAAGCACAGATGGAGTATCTTCGGCACCTGCGCCGCGTCACGGAGGAGCAGATGCGGGAGTTGATCGCAACAGTACCGGACGATCCGCCTCCGCCCGCAGCCGCTCCGTGCCACAACTGTGTGAAGCTGGATCGACTCAATTTCGCGATCTTGGACTACATCGGAACCAGGCGTCGAGTGGGCCGCAACTGGGTTGCCCGCTGCCCATCATGCGCATCCGAAGGCCGAGATCGCAGTAAAGATAACTTGGCCATTTCTGTCGAAGAGCCTTGGAAGTACATCTGCTGGGCGGGTTGCACAAAGGAGCAGATCCGAGCGGCGCTCGGCGCGCCGATTCCCATCGCGCGCCGGTGAGGATGAGTGAATGACGAAAGCTCCGGCTCGTTTGGTTCTGCCGAAGGCCGTCATGCGACGGCTCGAATCCGCAGGAGTGTACTGCCAGACGTGGGTCACGGTGGAGAAGCAGGCCCGCGCTGGTCTATGGGTGCTGCGAGGCGTGGAAAGCGGTGGAGGCAACAGAGAAGTGGGGCGGTACATTTCGTTCTTCTCGCCGGAAGGCGGGCGATTAAGCTGGCTGCAGCGGCTGGACCGGATCGGCTTCAATGGCGTTCATGCGGTCGTGGTCGCTCCCGAGTTGCTGAGCGTAGAGATGGCGAGGATCGAGCAGACATATCAACTGCTGATCGGGCGACATCGGATCGGGGCCTGTAGTGCCCAAAAGCCGCCCGTGGAATCAGTGGTTGTGCTCCGCGGCATCGACGGGCAATTACCGCAAGAACTTCTTAAGCAGGGATTGGCGCCGGAATTCTTCACGCGCGCCGGCGAAGTGAAGCCGATACCGGAGTATTTGGTCGAGGCTGTCAAGGCCGTTACGGCCGGAGTTTCTTGCGTGAACTGTCGGCATTGCCACGGGCTGATCGAGAGGACCGCATGAAGGCATTCGGGTTGAAGATTTGTTTGTTCCTGTTCCTCATAGCGCTGTTTTCCGGCCGGATGAGTCCATTGGGGACACTAACGGGCGCTCTCACCGGGACCATTCTCTTGTGGCCGCTCTATCAAAGAGTGTTGCCGGTGCAACCTCATCGCAAGGCACCCGCTCGCGAAGTAGCGGCTGACGAAGATCCAGTTCGAACGGCTGTTGATTAGCCCGTTTTAGGCAGAGCTCAGGCCGACAATCAGCCGGACGCGCCTTGCTCACAAGATGGGCACGTGAGAGACGTGCCCGACGCAACGACGCTACCCGAGTGTGAGTGCGGCCTTCCGACGCAGGGAATCGAAGCCGCAGTCCGGCACCGGTCTGACGCCAACGCGAGGTGATTATTGCAATCCACAACGGCGATGCGGATCGCATGATCGCCGCCGTCTTCACGTCTCGGACGGCCGCGTAAGTCAGATCAGACGCAGCGCCGTTGAGCGCCTGCGCAAGACTCGGCAACAAGTGAACAGTCAAGCCAGAAGTATTGGCTGAAAAGGAGGACGGATATGAGTGACAGGCGGGTATTCCGATATCGGGGCCGCAGGCTCCCGAGCGGCTGCATCATTGATCGTAAAGACGAAAGTATTCCGGGCCGCGGGCGTTGGTCGAGACTCTCACCGCTCAAAAGCCTGAGACTGCGCAATCATAGCCCGGACGGATTCGAATGGGGCTACGGTGGGAGCGGACCGGCCCAAACCGCACTCGCGTTGCTGTTGGATTGTACGCGAGATCGTGGCTTTGCGCTAAAGCTCTATCAGGATTTCAAATTCAACGTTGTCGCTGGGCTCGCCGAAGAATGGGAGCTTACAGGCGATGAGATTTCGGAGGCTATCACCCGCATTCGCGAGGAGAAGATCAGCCGAAAATAGGTGCGGTCCAGGGAGGACGAGCATGACCGTGGTACGAAGAGCGTCTTAGGAGGAGCGCACTGTTTCCTGGTGCACCCCTTGTTCACCCTACTGGGCTGGGCTCGACTGTTCCGGTTCCCATGGACCCGCGGATCTGGTTCGCCTGCTTCTTGCACGACATCGGCTATATCGGTCGCCGCGTTATGGTCAGCACACGATAGCCGCGAGATGGATGGAGACGACGGCGCGGAACACGTAATTCTCGGCGCGCGGATAATGGGAGTTCTTTTCGGATCCATCTGGGTCGACGAGTGCTGCCGGCATTCGCGCTATTGTCTCGGCGCTTGGGATTGCCGGTTTGCAGGTTGTGCTTCGCGGACAAGTTCGCGTTTGCGATGACGCCTCCATGGCTTACATGCCGATCGCCCGCTGGACTGGCGAATTGGCCGAGTACATGGAGCGGTCCAGGGACCGGCAGGCCGGCGACCAGGGATTTACTACCGAAGAGAAACGCATTCTCCTGAAATCGCACGACCCGGCGAAATGGCTGAAAGGACTGCAAAGCTATACGTGCCGATGGGTGAAGGAGCACGCCACGGAACGCTCCGACCATCGTCGGCGGAACCCCCTTTCGTCGTCGTCTCCGTCGGCCTTGTAGCTTAAGCACTAACTTTGCCGTTAAGTGACTGCCATTTTATGGTTCAAGTCACAGACAACAACAACATCTGTGACAAGACTCATACTGTTGCCGTTTTGAACCCATATCCTTGCTGCTGATGGCGCTGCAACATCTTGGTTTATGGGCTTTGGTTGGTGCGGAGTTTCGGCGCCTGAACCCATAAAATTGCCGTATGCGCAGAGGGGACCCCATAAAATTGCCACGAATTCATTTGGCGATGGTTGCTTTGCACTGGCCTGGAACCGGGGCCCGCCAGGTCGCCGCTACCGCACCGGCATGGGTAGGATTCAGGATCAGCAGGCGTCAATCTCACCGTAGGCGACTTTACGACTAGATGAGTTTCCAAAAGCAGCGGGCGACGGTCACGGAAGTGGGGGAAGGCGCTCTGAGCGCGGCCTTAGTTCAGAAGCCAGTGACAAATGCTATATTTTAAATCTTCACCCTTCGAATTCTTATGCCGGATCGCACGAGTTCTGCGCTCGCCTTCTGCGGACGCGTTTCCGAATTGGAAACGCTCAAGGCGCGGTGGCGGCTCGCCAGCAACCTTGAGAACCCAAACCCGCAGGTCGTTGTCATCAAGGCCGAGCGCGGTCTCGGGAAGACACGCCTGGCACTTGAGTTTTACAAATGGCTTCGCGAGAACGAGGACGGCTGGCTCACGAAGAGCTACTGGCCGGATGCCGTGGACATTGTGGACCGCAACCTCGATGTGAATCCGGACCCCGGCAAGTGCGACCTATTCGGCGTTCCGATTCCTTACCTGTGGTGGGGACTGCGAGCCGCAGATGTCGGAGCCGAGAACGGGGTAGCCGCCGATGCGATTGCCACTTACGACAGGTTTCTTGCGCCACATCTGGCGGCAATGTGGCTCAAGTCGGAGATGGTTCACTACGGGTGGTCCTTGGCGAAGGCCATGTTGAGCGTCGGAATCGATTTGGCCACGGGCGCGCTGCAAATAGACAAATTCGTCTCAGTTGGCAAGGGCATCTTTCATACGGCTGAGATTATTCGCGACGCGGCGAACAAGCAAACGCTGAAGGAGGCGAATGCTTCTTGAGCAATTCGTCCTCGCGTCGGCGAAGGCTTTCAAAAAACTGCTCGCCGTCGATGGTCTTCACGCTGCCGCTTTTCAACTCGTCATATCGGCTGTCGAGCGTTTCGCGTGTCTTTGCAAGCTCGTCGAAGTATCCCTCGACAACATCCTGCACCAGCGCGTCGGCGCTGCCGCGTCCGCTTTGCACAGCGAGATCGTTGAGCTTCTTTTCAACGTCGGGGGCGAAGTGGACTTCCATGCCCTCAAGATACCGGAAAACCGGCTCTGGGGCAAGGCTGCGCCTGGGGTTGAGGCGCGTTGCAAGACTTAGCCCTTTGCGAGAATTGCGGCACCGTCTCATGGTTAAGGGTCTCTAACGACTTCCGGGCATGATGCGCAAAGGACCCGTTTGAAACGCGACCGGACCTCTGGTCACGCGATGGTTGCTCATTGCTAGGCTCCGATTAAACGTGGCATTCCAGGGGTTGCTCCGGGGCGGAAGGCGGCTACATCCTCCGGCCGCAGTCCAGCGCGTTTCGCGATCTCGGCTAGCGTGACCGGTCCGATTTCCTCTTTGTCAGGAAGGCGAATCGGTATTGCGGCCGGCCTTCAGGCCATAGTGTTCGGTGAGACCCGGATGTCGCGGTCCTGCAGTGCCTCAGTGACGCGGTTCAGTCGGTCGCGTTCCGCGACCAGCAAAGTGACAGTGCCTTCGCCCGGCATACAGATGGCACAAGCGGAGGCGGTTGGGCGTAAAATGGCTTGGTACGGAAAGCCGAAATGGAATTCCGGGGCTGGCCACATGCGAGTGCTTAGAGCTTTAAAGCTACTGTTGATAAACCGGCACCTGAGATGGGCCGTCGTGGTGCTTTTGGCCATCGCCTTTGTGGTCGGGCAGGGTATCGTCAAACTTATAGAAGAGCGGATAGAGGAGCGGAAGGTCGAGACTGAGCTTGAGGCGGACGAAACTGTACTCGCGGATGCTGTGGAGCGGGCAATCATGGAAGGCCGAAGGCCCCACAGCCGGCCCGGCTACGGACATCCGTCTCCACGCGAGAGAATCGCGAGAATCGCTGCCGGCGACAATCTCGGTGCAGCCGAGTGTTCGCGTAAACTTTCCATCCTCCGTCACCTCGGCCTAATCAGTTCGAACATACGGCAGACCGGAAGGGGCGGAGGAGTACCGTTACGCCATCAACCCGGGACTCATTTCTCTTCGCAGGCAGTGCTTATTCGTAGATCTGACGGCTGGTCGCGGTCCGGAGGAGGTTCCTGAATCCGAACTTTCCGACCTTCACGCGTCCTCCACCGCTCCCACGTACTTCCTGAGGCTTCCGCCACTACAGTTTTTCAATCGGCCCAGCGATTCGATAGCTGTTCCCTGCACGGCCGGTCCCGTCACAATTCGACGAACCGTGGTCACCGGGCTGATCACGACTAACGGGATCAACGAAAACGGGGGCGGTAGCTACAACGCGTTTATCATCGACAATCCGACCAATTTTAAGGTACTTGTGCGCCTCTCTGCGGGAACGGTCACTTGGCGTGAAATGGAAGCTACCTGCGAGCGCGTGGGACAGCTGATCGAGAGGAACTTCGAGATCGATTACCATCCGGGGCACGTCTGGCGCATCTTGCGACAGTTGAACTGGAGTCCCCAGCAGCCGGTGGGTCGCGCGCTGGAGCGGAATGAAGCTGTCATCGACGACTGGAAACGCAAGCGCTGGCCGGAGATCAAAAAAAAGCTCAAAAACAGGGCCGCACGATCGTCTTCATCGACGAGAGTGGCTTGAGCCAGCGGCCCTACCGGCGACGCACCTGGGCGCCCCGCGGCCAGACGCCCGTCTTACAGTTTCACTTCCACTGGAAAACGCTCTCGGTCATCGCCGGGGTGACGGTTTGGAATTTCTACTTCCAGATCCTCGAAGACGCGATCCGCTCCGAGCAGATTATCGAGTTCCTGAAGCATCTTCTCCGTTATATCCCGGGCGACATTTTGTTGATCTGGGACCGCCTCCCGGGACATCGCAGCCGCGCCACCAACCAATTTATCCACGACCAGAAAGGCCGCTTGGAGATGGAGTTCCTGCCGCCCTACGCTCCCGAGTTGAACCCGGTGGAATACCTCTGGGCGCACTGCAAGCATCACGAACTGCCTAACGTCTGTCCCAAAAACTTGTGGGACCTGAGCGAGGCGGCCCGCCGTTCGCTGAAGCGCATGCGCCGTCGTCCCCGCCTGATCACGGCTTTCTGGAAACGGGCTTCTTTATTCGAATGATTCCGCTATATTATGCGAGATTCAGTAAAACGTTTTGGATTACGCGGTTGGGGCATGCGAGACCTAATAACAGCGTTCGCGTATTTGTGGTGCAGTGGGACCGAGGGGAGGAGGAAAGACGTCTGTGGTCCGTAGATGCGAGCCTGACTGATAGCGCCGAGCGGCTGGTGGCGTACCACTCGCTTGGCTCACCCAATCCAGACTCAGGCTCCTTTTTGTACTGCATCGGAGGCGGAAATTACTATTGGGTTGCTTCAGTCGAATACACAGGGAGGTCAAACAACTGCCGATGACCCGTTCTCTTGTGGCCATGCCGTGAGAAACTGCGCCGCAGGCACGCGCCGCGCCTGGACAATCGCGCATGCAGCGATGGAGAACTGTAGTGTGTCGGCCGAGGGATTCATCTCGCCGTGCTCTATTTCTTCGGCGATCACCCCAAGGGCCAGCGCTTTGGCCTTGACGGTCGCTTCCTCTGACGTCGCGCCGTAAACGCTCACGCCTGGAAGTTCGGGAACATCGCCAATCCAGCGGCCGTCGGCTTCACGGAGCAGGCGAATGGTGAGTCGCATGCGCCTATCGTAGCAGCGTACCGCTCTCGAATTAACCGGTCTGTCTCGCCCACCCACAGGGACCGCTCCCTGACGGTCGCGGCTCTGTTTGGGCTTCAGGGACCGCTCCCTGACGGTCGCGGCTCTGTTTGGGCTTCACTCTGGTTTTCGGATCCACAAATAGCAATGATTGCCGATTCTGCCGGCGCGCGGGGTGTTTAGGAACAAGAGATCGAGGTAGCGCAATGGAAACAGCAGCCAGCCGAGAACGCCATGCGCCAGGATGCGCCAGGCGCGCCAGGGGAGCCAGAGCTTGACGTATTCCATCGTAAAGACCAGCATGGTGGCGGTGGGCCCGGTGCGCCAGCCTTCGGCGACCGTTTCAAACGTTCCGCCACATAATTGTTTGAGCCCGTCCAGCGTAAACCGGCGAAAATCTCGAGGATATTCGTGAAACGGGTGGCAAAAGGGCGTCACCAGATGGGCGTAGCCGCCGGGGGCGAGGACGCGCGCGATTTCCGCGATCACTCGCTCGGGCGAGCGGACGTGTTCCAGCACCGCGTCGCATTCGACGCGCTGAAACAAATTGGCGGGAAATGGCATCAGCTCGGCGTCGGCGGCGACGTCGACGCCGGGAACGCGCTGGATGTCGAGATTCACGTAGCCGGGAACTCGACGGCCCGCGCCTCCGATATAGAGATTCCAGCGGCCTAGCGGAAAGTCGCGCGGCTCGCGAGGATTATGCAGGAGAGGAAGCGGCGGCTCGAACAGGCGCTTCAATATCGCAACGCCTCCGGCTGTGCGCTCAACGGGCCTTCTGAAGCTCGTCCACCAGCGCAGGGACCACTTCGAACAGATCGCCGACGATGCCGTAATCGGCGGTCTCGAAGATCGGGGCGTCTTTGTCTTTATTGATGGCGACCACGGTCTTAGAGCCTTTCATTCCCACCAGATGCTGGATCGCGCCGGAGATTCCCACAGCGACATAAAGCTGGGGTGAAACGGTCTGGCCGGAACTGCCCACCTGCCGTTCCATGGGCAGCCAGCCCGCATCGCAGATGGGCCGCGAGGCCGCCAGCTCCGCGCCCAAGGCGCGCGCGAGCTCCTCGACCACGGCGATCTTTTCCTTTTCCCCGATGCCGCGCCCCACCGAGACGATACGACTGGCGGCGCTAAGATCCACGGCGCGGGCCGCTTCGCGGAACGGCGGCTCGGGCTTTTGACGGACTTGCGAAGTTTCGAGGGGCGGCTCGAATTTCTCCACTGGGGCGGCGCCGGATTGGAGCGCGTCGGCGCGCCAGGCCCCGGCCTGGAGAGAGGCGAAATGCGGTCCGGGGCCTTGCGGCCGGACGTCGGCGTTCAGCTTGCCTTGAAAAAGCTGGCGGACGAAAATCGGCGCGCCATTTTCGACGCGCGCGCCGATCGCGTCGGAGATCAACACGCGCTCGAATCGCGCCGCCAATTTCGGAGCGAAGTCGCGCGTTTGATAGGTATGTGGAAAGAGCGCCAAATCGGGATTGGCGTGTCGCAGCAGAGCCTCGAACGCGGCCGTGTATCCGTCGGCGGTATAGCTAGCGAGCAGCTCGTGCTCGACGGCCCAAATTTTAGAAGCTTGGTTGGATGCCGCTTCGGAGACCGCCGCGTCGAGACCCGAGCCGGCCAAGGCGGCTTCGAGCTCCGCGCCCATCGCCGTTGCGAGTTCCTGCGCGGCCGCGAACGTCTCGAAGGACATGCGATGGAAACGGCCCGCTTGCTGTTCCAGCACCGCGAGGATTTTCATATCACTCTGGCCTCGAACCGGAGCTTCTCTACCAGCTTGGCCGCGGCGGTTTTCGGGTCGCCTTCGAATATGGTGGCCTGTTTGAGCTTGCGCGGCGCCTGAACACGCCCGATCACCGCGGAGGGTGCGCTAAGCCCGCCCAAATCGGAGGGGGTGAGCCGCTTGATTTCCTTGGCCCGCGCCTTCTTGATGCCCATCAACGTGGCGTAGCGAAGTTTGTTGATGCCACTTTGAATAGTGAGCACGGCGGGCAAGGGCATTTCGATGTGCTGAAACCATCCGTCTTCGAGCTCGCGTTTGACGCGTAGGTGTGCCCCCGCGACTTCGACGCTCATAATGATGGTGGAATGCGGCCGGCCCAGCAATTCGGCCATGATGACGCCGGTTTGGCCGTAGCCCATGTCGTCGGATTGAAGGCCGGTGAGAATGAGATCGGGATTTTCCGGTTTTGCCGCCGCGGCAAGCAAGCGCGCCGCGCCCAAAGCGTCCAGAGCCGGTAGATTTTCTTCTTCGATGTGAATGGCGCGATCGGCTCCCTTGGCCAGAGCTTCGCGAATACTTTGCTGCGCGCGCGCCGGACCGGCGCAGAGCGCGACCACTTCGCCTCCGTGCTTCTCTTTCAATTGCAGTGCTTCTTCCAGCGCGTAAGCGTCCGGCTCGTTGATTTCGAAGTTCAGATCACTTTCCTCGATCCAGCGGCCGGTGGAATCGGTACGCAAACGCGAATCGCGCACCGGAACCTGCTTCATCGCGATCAGGATTTTCATGGCGCGAGCTTTTTGAAAATCAGGCAGCCGTTGGGGCCACCGAAACCGAATGAGTTCGAAAGCGCGTACTCGATCCGCATGGGGCGGGCGCGGTTGGGAACGTAGTCGAGATCGCAGGCGGGATCGGGGTTTTCGTAGTTGATGGTGGGCGGCGCGATCTGATCACGAATCGCGAGCACGCAAAGCCCGGCCTCTAAACCACCCGAGCCGCCCAGCAAATGGCCGGTCATCGACTTGGTGGAGCTGATGGCGACCTGGTAAGCATGTTCGCCGAAGGCGCGCTTGATGGCGATGGTTTCGATGCGATCGCCCATCGGGGTGGAGGTGCCATGGGCGTTGATGTAGTCGATTTGATGAGGCTCAATGCCGGCGTCCTCCAACGCGTTGCGCATGACGCGATACGCTCCGTCGCCGTCTTCGGAAGGCGAGGTGATGTGATAGGCGTCGGCGCTCATGCCGTAACCGGCCACTTCGGCCAGCATATTCGCGCCGCGGCGCACGGCGTGATCGTAGTCCTCCAGGATCAGGATGCCCGCGCCTTCGCCCACCACGAATCCATCGCGATCGAGATCCCAGGGCCGGGAGGCACGACAGGGATCGTCGTTGCGCTGCGAAAGGGCGCGCATGGCGGCGAATCCGCCGATGCTCATGGGAGTAACGGCGGCTTCACTTCCTCCGCAAATCATGACGTCCGCCTCTCCGTGCTGGATCAACCGGAAGGAATCGCCGACGGCGTGCGCGCTGGTAGTGCAGGCGGTGGCGGTGGCGGAATTCGGGCCCTTCGCGCCAGTGCGGATCGAAACCCATCCCGCCGCCAGGTTGATGATGGTGGCGGGGATGAAGAAGGGAGAGATGCGGCTGGGACCCTTTTCCAACAAAATTTTGTGCTCGCGTTCGATGACCTCAAACCCGCCGATGCCGCTGCCGATTAATACGCCGGTTCGCTCTGCCTCCTCAGGCAAGACGCGGAAGCCGGAGTTTTGGAGCGCCAACTCGGTGGCGGCGATGGCGAACTGAATGAAGCGCCCCATCTTCTTGATTTCTTTTTTCTCGATATACAGAGTCGGATCGAAGTCCGAGACTTCCCCGGCGATGCGGCAATTGAATAGCGCGGCGTCAAACGCCTGAATGGGCCGGATGCCGCTCCGGCCGTTTTTGATCGCCTCCCAGGTTGGGTCGACGCCAATCCCTACCGGAGTCACCAGACCGACTCCGGTCACCACTACTCTACGTTGCAATTAGGAACCCCGTGCGCCCGAATCTTCTAAACTCTGTTCGATCTTCCCCGCTCCGCAGGCGGCGCCCGCACAACAGAGCCTGACGCGGCGGACTCGGTAGAGTTTCCTGCCCCATCCGGGGGCCGCGCCGGTCCCGTGCGGGCTACTTTTTTCTTTTGGCCTCAATATAATCGATGGCATCTTTGACTATGACGATCTTTTCGGCGTCCTCATCGGGGATATCGATATCGAAGGCTTCCTCGAAAGCCATTACCAGTTCCACGATGTCGAGGGAGTCCGCGCCCAGGTCGTCGACGAAGCTGGCACTGAGGTCGACTTGCGCTTCATCGACACCCAACTGCTCGACGATGATCTGTTTGACTCTTTGCTCAACGGACATGTATCCTCCCTCGGTCCCGCGAGGCTGTGCCGCGCGGCGCGTACGTAGCGCTCCAAACTCATTGATTCTACCGGCTGGAGTAGGATTCCGCAAGTTGGAGGACCCTTAACCGTCAATTTAGACGTCCCACCGGCTACCCGAACAGATCGCTACTCGAATAACCCCAGGGGGTCGAAGGAGACAAATTTCCATTTCTTGCCCTGCTTTTCGAGCGCGCATTTGACGATGCGCCGGCTCGGTGCGTTTTCATCGATTTGCAGGAGCCAATCCAGTTCGAGGGTCTGCTTTTGATTGTCGCCGCGATCGGAGACGATTTCGATGGTGGAAGACACCTCGGAGCGGGCGAGCAGCGCCTGGACGTCATCGGAGAACTTGGCGTAACCGGGCATTTTGGGATCGAAGTGCGAGAGAAAATCTTCGGCATCCTGGTTGGCCAAGGCTTCGGCGGCGGTGCGGATGAAATCGAGCACGTCTTTTGGAGCATCCTGGGGGGGAGCGTCCTGCGGCGGAAGCTTCTGCGCCGATAAAGCCGCGGCCGCGAAGATGACGAGGGCGGCCTTCATGTCCGGTAACTCGCGTTGATTCGGATGTAGTCTTCAGTGAGGTCGCAGGTCCAGAAACGCGCACGGCCGCGCCCGCGTCCCCGAAGCGTGAAGCGGATGGCGCATTCCGCCTCGCTCAGTTTCTGCTTTAAAACGTCTTCGGAGAAATCGGCCGCGACGCCGCCGCGGCACACGGCGACGCCTTGCATGTCGATATCGGCGAGGCGCGGATCAAAGGGCGTGCCCGCGTTGCCCGCCGCGGAGAGAATGCGGCCCCAGTTGGGATCGCAGCCGGCGATGGCCGTCTTCACCAGTGGCGAATTCGCGATAGAGCGCGCGATCCTTTCCGCCGCGCGATCGTGAATGGCCCCTTGTACTTCGATGGTCACGAACTTGCGCGCGCCTTCGCCGTCGCGAACAATCTGAGTCGCCAGCGATTCGAGCGCCGCGGCGAGGGCTTCTTCGAACGCTTTCGGCCGCGGCCTTGTTTGGGACGCGCCGTTGGCGAACACGGCGACGGTGTCGTTGGTAGAGGTGTCGCCGTCGACGGAGATGCGGTGGAAGCTGCGCTCGATGGCGCGGGCGAGCGCGGAGCGCAGAGCGGCGGGTGCGACGAGAGCATCGGTCATGACGAAGGCGAGAGTCGTGGCCAAACGCGGATGAATCATGCCCGAGCCCTTGGCCATTCCCGCGAGCCTTGCGGTCCCGATTTCGGCGAAGGAGGTTTTGGCGCGAGTATCGGTGGTGAGGATGGCGCTGGCGGCGTCCTCGAAGCGTCCGGGGTCGAGGCCGGAGTGGAGCGTGGGCAGCGCCCGCAGAATCAAAGCGGAGTCGAGCTCGACGCCGATCACGCCGGTGGAAGCGGGCAAAACCTCGCGCGGACGAAGCTTCAGCAGTTCGGCAGCAGCGCGAACGCACTCCAGGGCGACCTTTTCCGCGGTGTGTGTGGCGCAGTTGGCGTTTCCCGCGTTGGCCAGCACCGCGCGCATGCGGCCGCGAGAGGCGCGTAGGTTGCGCCGAGCGACGATCACTGGCCCCGCCACGACGCGGTTTCTGGTGAACACGGCCGCGGCGGAGGCGGGAGCGTCGGAAACGATCAACGCCAGATCGTCTTTGGCGACCTTGCGGATGCCGGCGTAAGCCGACGCGTAGCGATAGCCGAGCGGCAATTTCATACGAGCGCCTCGTCGGCCTGGATTGCAAAGCCGTTCAGAAAAGCGGCGGAATCCATCCTCTTCTTGCCCTCCAACTGCACCTCCAACAATTCGATCGCGCCATCGCCGCACCCGGCGTACAGCCGGCCGACGCTCGCGCGCAGCGTGCCGGGCAAAAGCGCCAGGCCGGCAGGTTTTGCTCTCCATACATGCAAACGCCGCCCTTTAATAAACGTGTAGCATCCGGGCCAGGGAAGAAATCCCCGCACGCGATTCAAGATGTCTTGGGCCGGCATGGACCACTGGATGTGGCCGTCCTCCTTTTTGAGGATGGGAGCATAGGTGGCTTGGGAAGGATCTTGCGGCTGGGGATCGAGATGCGGAAGATCGGAGAGAGTTTGCGCGAGAAGACCGGCGCCGGCGAGGGCGAGGCGATCACTCAATTCCGGAGCCGTTTCCTCTTCGCCGATCGGAGTCTCCCATCGCAGCAGGATGGGGCCGGTGTCCAATCCCGCGTCGAGGCGCATGGTGGTGACGCCGGTGCGCCGTTCACCGCGCGCAATAGCCCACTGAACGGGCGCGGCGCCGCGATATTTCGGGAGCAGGGACGCATGCACGTTCACGATGCCCAAAGGCGGGATGTCGAGAATCGTGCTCGGGATAATTTGGCCATAGCCCACTACGACCATCGCCCGAGGCGCCAAGGCGCGCAACTGTTCAACGACTTCCGGATGGCGGATACGCTCGGGCTGAAAGACGGGGAATCCGAGCTTGAGCGCGGCTTGTTTCACGGGCGGCGCTTGCGGGGATTGCCCTCGGCCTTTGGGACGGTCGGGTTGAGTGAAAACGGCGAGAATTTGGTGGCCCTTGAGGGCGGCTCGCTCCAGCGACGGGACGGCGAAGGAGGGGGTGCCGAGGAAGATTAATGTCATCTCAGTGCAGCCCCAGCCGCACTAGTACCTGGTTGCAAAAGTTCGAGTAACCGCTCCCTGACGGTCGCGGCTCTGTTGATGAGCCGCGTGTGTCAGCACGCGGGATAGCACGCTGATTTGCGCAAGTAACCACTACCCCCATTCATTGGCCTTTTGCAGCTTGCGGATTTTGCGCCGGATCAAGTCGCGCTTGAGGGGGCTGATATAGCTGATATACAACTTGCCATTCAAGTGGTCGGTTTCGTGGAGAAAGGCGCGGGCAAGCAGGTCCTCGCAGGTCATCTCGAACCGCTTGCCCGTGGCATCGAAAGCGCGAACCGTCACCTTATGCGGCCGCGTCACCGGTTCGCGAAATGTCGGCAAGCTGAGACATCCCTCCTCGCTGGTTTGCGATCCTTGCTTGCCGATAATCTCGGGATTGATGAGCACGATTTTCTGAGCAGGATCCTCGCCCGTCGAAATGTCGATGACGGCGATGCGCTTGCTAATGCCGATTTGCGGCGCAGCGAGTCCCACGCCCTTGGCAGCGTACATGGATTCGAACATGTCTTCGACCAGCCTGTGCAGCTCTTCGGTGTCGAATTCGGAGATTTCGGCGCCCGGCTGCTCCAAGACCGGCTGGCCGTACTTGACAATCGAATAGATCAAAAGTTTTTCACCTGTTCCAGATATGCCTCATAGTTGCGTTTTGTCTCCGGGAGCGAATCGCCGCCGAATTTTTCGAGCATCGCGGAGGCGAGCACCAGGGCGACCATGGCTTCTCCGATGACACCGGCGGCGGGAACAACGGCGACGTCGCTGCGTTCGTAGGCAGCGAGAGCCGGCTCACGCGTGGCCAGATCGACGCTTTCGAGCGGCTTGCGCAGCGTGGATATGGGTTTTAGGAGGCCCCGAACTACGACGTCCTGGCCGTTGGTCATGCCGCCCTCCAAGCCTCCCGCGCGATTGGCGCCTCGAAAAAAGCGGCGCTCGCCGCGCTCGTAGTGGATGGTGTCCTGGACGGCGGAGCCATAGGATTGCGAGCCTTCAAGGGCGAAACCGACTTCCACTCCTTTCACCGCTTGCATGGAAACGATGGCTTGCGCGAGTTTTCCGTCCAGCCGCGAATCCCAGGCGATATGCGAGCCCAGGCCGGGGGGTACGCCGTGCGCGACCACTTCGAAAACTCCGCCCACGGTATCCCCAGTGCGATACGCATGGTCCACCACGGCTTTCATTTTCTGCTCAGCGTCCGGGTCGATGCAATTCAACAAAACCTCATCGCGCTGGTTGAGGGCGATCAGCTCGTCCCAACTCGCCGTTCGCTCCAATCTGGCTTGACCGACTTGAACCACGTGACTCAATACTCCGATTCCAAACGACTGCAGAAATGCTTTCGCCAGCGCGCCGGCGGCCACGCGCGCAGCGGTTTCGCGCGCGCTGGCGCGCTCCAAAACATAGCGTGCATCTTGGAAATTGTACTTAATCGCTCCGGCCAAATCGGCATGGCCGGGGCGCGGGCGGGTGACGGGCTTGGCGCGTTCGGCGGCGCCATCGCTCGCCTCCACCGGAAGTGCTTCGCTCCAATTCTTCCAATCCTTGTTTTCGAGCAAGACGGCGATAGGCGAGCCGATGGTTTGGGAATGGCGGACTCCACTGACGATATGCGCACAGTCAGTTTCGATTTTCATACGCCCGCCGCGGCCATAACCCTGCTGCCTACGCCATAATTCGCGGTCGATGGACTCAAGCGAGACGGGCACGCCCGCAGGCAACCCCGTGAGAATCGCCACGAGACATTCGCCGTGCGACTCTCCCGCGGTCTCGAAACGGAGCATTGGAAATCCGTATGGTAGCAGTTGTAGCGCGACCGCTCCCTGACGGTCGCGGCTCCGAATTGAATGCTTGCGGCAAGGCATTCAGACGGGGCCGCGCCCGTAAGGGGAGCGGTTTACTGAATCTTTTCTGAAAAGTCTAATTTCAGGTTATGAACGAGATATGAACGTTCCGGTTATGAATGCCTTATGAATGAGGTCCATTGGCCGTTCGGGACACGCCATGATGCGCCGGGCCAAACCATCCAAAGTCCAACTGATCGAATTTAGTCTTCTGATCGGGAGTCAGCAGGGCATAGACTTTGGCCATAGCCTTTACGTGCATGGCTTGAAAATCGGCATTAAGCTGCGCGTTCTGTTGGAGAATCCGGTCGATCTCGCGATCGTTGCCCGCCTTGACGGCGGTCTTCAGCGCTTCGCGCTGTTCGCGCATTTTCGGCTCCAGAGCTTGCGCACGCTGATGGGTGTCCGCGAAGATCGCTCGCACCTTGGTCTGCTGATCCGGCGTCAAATTGAGCTCCTTAGCTAGATGCTCGGAGATATAGTCCGGGCCCTTGGTGGCCTGGGTCTGATTCGAATATTTCTGGTTAGAATAGTTCTGATTCGAGCCAGGCTGCGTACTTTGCTGCGCGGCCAGCGTTCCCGCTACTATAATCCCAAGGAATGCAAGAGGCAATTTCATTTCTTTTTTGCCCTCCTACTTCTCTGACGATGCTACTTCGAGGAAGATTCTTATTCCTGCCCATTCGCGTCGGGGAATAGCCTGAAGGCAGGAGGGGAGCGTAAGGCCAAAGTGGCCGATTAAGTGCAGGTATTATCAGAACGATGATCTCCAAAATCCGCAAAGCGGTTTTCCCCGCCGCCGGTCTCGGCACGCGCTTTCTTCCCGCCACCAAAGCCCAACCCAAGGAAATGCTTCCCCTGGTCGACAAGCCGCTGATCCAGTACGGCGTCGAGGAAGCCATCGATTCGGGCGTACAGGATATCATCATTGTCACCGGTCGCGGCAAGAGCGCCATCGAAGACCATTTCGACGTGAGCTTCGAGCTGGAACATCTCCTCGAGACCCGCAACAAGAAAGATTTGCTGGCCACCGTACGCGCAGTCTCCGAGATCGACATCTCTTACGTGCGGCAGAAGGAAGCGCTGGGATTGGGGCACGCGGTCTTGCGCGCGCGCGACATTATCGGCGGCGAGCCGTTCGCTGTCATTCTTTCCGACGATGTCATCGACGCCGATGTCCCCTGCCTCCGGCAATTGCTCGACGTGTACGAATTCTATGGGGCGCCGGTAGTCGCCCTGCTGGAAGTTCCGCGCGAGAACATCTCCGCCTACGGCGTGGTTGACGCCGAACCCGTATCGCACCCCGGCGACAACCGCCTCTATCGCATTCGCAACATGGTGGAGAAACCGAAGATGGAAGATGCGCCGTCCAATCTGGCGATTATTGGAAGGTACGTGCTGACGCCGGAAGTGTTTGGATCGCTCGACGATATTGAGCCGGGCAGCGGCGGCGAGATCCAACTGACTGACGGCTTGAAGCATCTGTTGCGTAGCCGCCCGATTTACGGCTATCGCTTCAAAGGCACGCGCTACGATGCCGGCGATAAACTGGGATTTCTGAAGGCGACCGTCGAGTTCGCGCTCAAGCGCGACGATTTAGGAGAGCAGTTCCGGTGCTATTTAAAAGGGCTCAAGCTGTGAGACTGGGGGCGCTGTTCGCGTTGTGCGCCGCCATTGCGGGCGCTTCGCAAATCGTGGACGAGGTCAAGGCGCGCCTGGTCGGGAACGATTTTTCCGGCGCGGCCGCGGTTATCCAGAATTACCGACGCACGCGCGGCGTGACGCCAGATATGCTCGAAGCCTCAAGCTGGCTCGCGCGCGCCGAGTTCGCCCGCCGGAATCCCGCGCAGGCCGAGAAGGTCGCGCAGGATACGTACGAACTCGCGGCGTTGCAATTGAAAAAACACCCGCTAGACCGCGATCCCAATGCGCCGCTGTCTGTCGCGCTGGGTGCGGCCATCGAGGTGCAGGCCGACGTGATGGTCCAACGAGGCGAGCGCGCTACCGCCATTGGCTATCTTCGCGGCGAATTGACGAAGTTTCAGGGAACGTCCATTCAGGCGCGCATACAGAAAAATATCAATCTGCTGAGCCTGGAAGGAAAGACCGCGCCAGCGCTTCAAGGCATAGCGCTTCCGGCGGGCAAAACCACGCTCCTGTTTTTTTGGGCCCATTGGTGCCCGGACTGTAAAGCCGAAGCCGCTGTTCTCAAACAGATTGAAGCCGAGTTCGCTTCCAAGGGTGTCACGCTGCTTGCTCCGACGCAGCGCTATGGGTACATCGGCGAACAGGAAAACGTCGCCCCGGCTGTTGAGAACCGCTATATCGAAGAAGTGCGGCGGCAGTATTATGCGGGCGTCATCGAAGGACCGCTGGTGATCAACGAGCAGAATTTCCGCGTTTACGGCGTCAGCACAACCCCCACGCTCGTTTTGGTGGACCGCAAAGGTGTGGTCCGCATGTACCACCCCGGCGCGATTTCCTACCCCGAGCTCCGCGCCCGCATTCTCGCCGCGGTGTCATAGAGTTCGGAAGCTTCAGCAAACCGCTCCCTACGGTCGCGGCTCAGCAACAGCCTCGACCGGCCGGGAATATCGGTAACAGAGCTGCGACTGTAGGGAGCGATCTCTGCGGCACCTTGACACTATTTCACTATAGGCATAGACTAAACAAGTATGGATCGCTCCCTCTTTCCCGGCGCCCTGGAAATGATGCTTCTCCAGGCGCTGCACCGCCAGCCCATGCACGGCTACGCTCTCGCCCAGCACATCCGCGGCGCTTCGGGCGACCTGTTGGAGATAGAGGAAGGCTCTCTCTATCCGGCCTTGCAACGCATGCTCAAGGCCAAATGGGTGTCCGCCGAATGGGGTCTTTCCGCGCGCAATCGCCGCGTCCGGATCTACCGCATCACAGCGGCCGGCCGCAAGCAGCTCGAGCGCGAGGTCTCCGCGTTTGAGCGCATGCTCGACGGCATCTGGCGCGCCATGGGGACCGCCGAATTATGAACCCTGACGACCTTCGCGGCGAAATCGACGCGCATCTTCACGAGAAGATCGACGATCTGATCGAATCTGGCATCCCGGAGGCCGAGGCTCGCCTCCAAGCCCTCCGCGAATTCGGCAACGCCACGCGCTATGCGGAGGCGAGTCGCGAGGTCTGGCGCTGGGCCTGGCTCGACCGCCTTTGCCAGGATCTCCGCCATTCCGTCCGCGCCATGCGCCGCGATCCGGCCTTCACCACCGTCGTCGTCCTCACTCTCGCGCTCGGCGTTGGCGCCGTCACCGCGATCTTCAGCGTGGTGAACGCCGTCCTCATCCGCCCCCTTCCTTATCCACATCCCGAGCGGCTCACCTGGATGGCGCAGTACCACCAGGTTTTCAAGCAGGAAGCCGTCTCCGGTCCCGATTTCTTCGACTGGCGCAGCCAGTTGCATTCCTTCGACGCGATGCTCGGCTACAACGACGATCACAGCAACGTGGTGACCGGCGACGACGCCTTTCAGGTGCACACGGTCACCGTCACGGGAGATTTTTGGGACGTCACCGGAGCGCATCCCGCGCTGGGCCGCGCGTTCGCCCCAGGCGAATCGAATGTCGTGGTCATAGCCCAATCGCTTTTTGAACGGCGCTTCGGGGCCGACCCGCGTACCATCGGAAAAATCGTCTCCTGGGGCGGCCGCCCGGTGACCATCGTCGGAGTGATGCCGCGAAATTTCCGTTTCTTATTTCCTCTCCCTGAAATCGTCAGTGAGGCCGGCAGCCCCAAAGATGTCGAAGCCTACATGCCCAGCGGCCTTTCACCCGCTAATCAAACTCACGCAACTGCTCGAACGGCGGTGTTGAGAGTCGTCGGCCGCAGAAGGCCAGGAGTTTCCCTGGCTCAGGCGCGCGCCGAGCTCGAGGCCCTGGAATCGCGGATTGCAGACCAGTACCGTTACAACCCCTTCTATACACTCACCACTCTGCACCTTAATTCCGCCGGCGAAAAGCTGATTGAAAACTCGCGCCGCCCTCTTTTGGTGTTGCTTGCCGCCGTCGGATTCCTCCTGCTGATCGCCTGCGCCAACGTCGCCAATCTCATACTCGCCCGCGGCACGGCGCGGCACCGGGAAATCTCGATTCGCGCCGCGCTCGGTGCGGGCCGGGGTCGCGTGATCCTGCAATTGCTCACCGAAAGTCTTCTGCTCGGCCTCGCCGGCGGCGCGGGCGGAATGGCGCTTGCGCGGCTGATGATCGCGTTGGTCGCGCGCCTCGGTCCAGCCGACGTTCCCCGCCTGCGCGACGCCTCGCTCGACGCGCGAGTTTTCGCCTTCGCGCTCGCCGTTTCTCTGCTTACCGGCGTTCTATTCGGAATCGGTCCCGCGCTCGCTTCTTCGCGTTCCAGCCTTCACGATTTCTTGAAAGAATCCAGCCGCGCGATGTCCGCCACTCCCGCCGCTCGTCGAATGCGCGCGGCGCTGGCCGGCGCGGAAATCGCAATCGCGCTCGTTTTGCTGGCCGGAGCTGGCCTGATGGTTAAGAGCTTCTGGCGCATGAACCAGCGCGAGCCCGGATTTAATCCCGAAAAAACTCTTGTCTTGAAGCTCTCCACCGGCGGACCGTCTTTCGGCACCACCCCCGCGCAGATCGCGCATGTTCAGGAAGCGCTGCGCCTCCTGGAATGGGCGCCGGGAGTCGAGGCCGCGGGCGTTTGGAATTCGCCGCTGCTCGGCTTGGTTGCCGTCGAAGGCGTTCCCCGGCAAAACACCGTCACCACCGTGCAACACACCGCCTCTTCCGGCTATCTTCGCGCCATTGGCCTGCGAATCACGCAAGGCCGATGGATCACGGATAACGAGCCTGAACCGGTGGTGGTCGTGAACCAATCTTTCGCCCGCCGCGTCGCCCTCACCGAAAATCCCGTCGGCTTGCGAATCGGGGACAAAGGCAGAATCGTCGGCGTCGTCGCCGATCTCCGCTATTCGAAACTCGACGCTGATCCGGACCCGGAAATCTACATTCCCTACCGGCGATCGGACTCCTTGCGTTTGGTGGATCTTGTAGTTCGCACATCGGGCGACCCCCGCGCGCGATCTTCTGACCTGCGCAAGCTTGTCTCTTCCATTGATCCCGCTCATCCCGTCTACGATGAGCAAATCCTCGAGCAGGCGCTTTCCGATTCCATAGCTCCGCGCCGCTTCAACATGCTGCTGTTGGAAATTTTCTCCGGCCTTGCAACGCTGCTGGCCTCGGTCGGCATCTACGGAGTGATGTCCTACGCGGTCACGCAGCGCACTCGCGAAATGGGAGTGCGAATGGCTCTGGGCGCCCGGCAAGACCAAGTGGTGCGAATGGTGGTGCGGAAAGGCGCTGCAATCGCGGTGATCGGCGTGGTAGCAGGTCTCGGCGTGGCCTTGTGGCTCACGCGTCTGATGACCGCGCTGCTTTACGAAGTACGCCCTTCGGACCCGGCCACTTTCGCCCTGGTTTCTCTCGCGTTGCTCTCCGCTGCGCTGGCCGCCTGCTGGATTCCCGCGCGCCGCGCCGCCCGCGTCAATCCGGTCGAGGCTTTAAGATACGAATGATTCATCTCAAGCGAGTCTATGACGATTCTTCCGCGCGCGACGGCAAGCGATTTCTGGTGGAACGATTGTGGCCGCGTGGCATTCGCAAGGAAGCCCTGGCGATGGACGAGTGGATGAAAGAAGCCGACCCAAGCGATGCGCTGCGCAAGTGGTTTTCGCACGATCCAGCCAAATGGGACAAGTTTAAGCAAAAGTATTTCGCCGAACTGGACCAGCGTCCCGAATCCTGGGAGCCGATTCACAAAGCCGCGCGACGCGGCGCCGTGACTCTGCTCTACAGCTCGCGCGATGCCGAGCACAATAATGCCCTCGCGCTCAAACAGTACCTCGAACGCAAGCGCTAGTGTCGACAGTCTCGCGCCGACTGACCGACCGGGACCGCTCCCTGACGGTCGCGGCTCTGTTTCAGGGCTTCTAGGTCCAGGCGCTAATATACTTAAATCTTGACTGCATGAAACCCGCTGTCCATGCCGAGCCCCAGACCACCTACCGCCCCTACGACGACCGTACCCAAATGGCTCGCCAGATTGAGCGCTACCCTCTCAGCTTCACGCGCGTCCCCTCGCAGCCGTTGATTGAACGTCCTTTGACCTTATCCGAACTGACCGGCCCATGTGGGATCAATCGCCGGCTCGGCAGCGAAAAGCTCGACCTTTCCTACGCCGCGCCCGGCGGCCCACGCGCGCTCGGCCAGCTCATTTCCGTCGCCGGGCGAGTGACGGACGAAGATGGCTCGCCTATCGCCGGCGCGGTGATCGAAATCTGGCAAGCCAATTCCAGCGGCAAATACATCCACGCACTCGATCGCTTCGATGCGCCGCTCGATTCCAACTTCACCGGCCAAGGCCACCTCATCACGGATTCCGAAGGGCGCTACGAATTTCTCAGCGTGAAGCCGGGCGCCTATCCGGTGCTGGAATCGGGCTGGTGGTGGCGCCCTCCGCACATTCATTTTTCGATCTTTGGCCTGAGCTGGATGAATCGCTATGTCACCCAGATTTTCTTTCCCGGCGAGCCGCTCAATGAAATCGATCTGCTGCTGAACGGCGTCCGGGACGAGGAGGCGCGCGAGAGTCTCATCTTCGAAGCGCCCGCGCCCGAATTCGGAGCCGTGAAGCTGCTTCCCTACCAGCGCAATTTCGTGCTGCGCGGCAAGCGCGCTACGCCGCAACTCGCATGACTCCCTCCGTCTACTGCACCATCGGTCCGTTCTTTCCCACGCAATTCGCGGAAGGCACGAACGATTTGAGTCAAAACGAAGGGAAAGTCGCGAAGGGCCAGCACATCTTTCTTAGCGGTAGAGTGCTTGAAAAAGGCGGCAAGCCTACCGTCAATACCATCGTCGAGATCTGGCAGCCGGACGCCGAAGGGATTTTTCGCCATCCGCTGGATGCGCGCTCGGCGCAGGCCGATCCCGGCTTTTTCGGTTGGGGCCGCGCCTGCACCGATTCCGAAGGCCGCTATCGTTTCCGCACGGTTCTTCCAGGCGCTTACGAAGGCCGCGCGCCGCATCTGAATCTCATGCTCCTGGCCATCGGATTGACGCGCCGGCTGGTGACCACGGTGTTTTTTTCGGATGGGCGCTCTGATCCTTTCGAAGGGGTGCGCGACCCGGTGCTCGACTGTGTGGATGCATCCCGCCGTCCGCGCCTATTCGCCCAGCGCGATCCCTCGGCCGACGCTTTGGGCGCGCTGGCCTACCGTTTCGATATCGTTTTGCACGGGGATAACGAGACGCCCTTCTTTCTTGATTGACGGCTCGTGCTACTCGGCCTCCACGTCACGGATCTGATCTTCTGGCGGTCATATTAGCCCGCCAGTGAACACCGTACGATCATCGACAAAACAGAGCTTGTTGCCGAAGGGGTCCGTGCAGTAAAAGCTGCGCTCACCCCACGGCTGCGTCTCAATCGGCCGGATGACTGCCCCCTTCGGTTGTGCCGTCACACGCCGATAACAGGCATCCAGGTCGGCTACCGCGAAATACACGTGGTCTGGATTGGGCCGAGCGTCCCAGGGGTCGCCGTCGGCTCGAGGATCGAAGCATGCCAGAATGGTCCCGCCGCAGCCGAAATAATGCCGTCCGGGCGAAACTCGAATTCCTCGGTTGTTCCAAGACCGCTGAGTACCAACCTGCGGCATGGTCGATCCCCGATACGGGAAGAATGACACGAAACAAGCGAGCGTTTGCCACTCCACCTCCAACCAAACAGTTTATGGCCGTTTGATCGCCCTCGCAATTAGGCACTTTAAAGTACCCTATCTGGGGGAGCTGCGAGATGAGCAAAGAGAGTGCAAGGAAGCCCATGATTATTCGCCGCCTCGGCGAAGGTGCATTGGGATTTGGCGACCTGCGGCGGCTCATGCCCGGCGTCACGGTCAAGGTGTTGCGGCGAGCAGTTCCGGCAACTCGAAAGCGAGGAGATTGTGCTGCGATCTGTGCTGCGCCGGAAGCCGAGCCTTCGAGTCCGATATGAGCTGACCCCGCATGGCCGAACGTTCGGGCCTGTGTTCGAAACGCTATGGGCATGGGGTCTTCGCCATCTCGCGAGGCCGGCAATGCCTAACGCGACGTGAAGGCGCCCAGGCGCGCCCGAATCAGCTCCACGTCCTCGGGAGCGAATGGCAGCAGATGCGGGTACATTTGCACATAGTCACGGCTGTCCCAGTGCGCTTTCATCAACCCTTCGGCGGAGTGCCGGTTGACGCCCTCCAGCACGTGTGCGATTTCGTGGGCCAGAACGTGGCCCAGCAGGTTCGGCACGGCCGGAGCCTCGAAGATGCGCTCCACGCGGTCGTAGAATACCTCGATCTGACGTTCAGCGAGGCGTGTGTAGCCGAGGGCGCCGGGAAAATGTCCTGGCGGCGCTCCTGTGGAAACCTGAACGGCGATCGACGACTGGTCGCATCGGGTGCGACGCACCCATTTTAGGCGGATCCCGATATTCCCGAAGATTTCTGTTGCGATAGACTCGCCCCGGATCAAAACGAATGGCGTAACCACGCTGTCTTCGACGCAAACTCTTACCGATGAGGCGCTGCCGGGCTCGATGGTACTGGCGAGCGCGCCTGTTCCCACAGCCAGTCCGAACACCGCCGCCCATATTTGTTTCACGGCTTTCTCCTCGCATTGAAAAAAGAGGCCCGTTCTCAGGCGAGGAGAGAGGCGTGTAAGAATGGCGCCGCGAGGCCGGGCGGAGCGAACCTCCGCGAAGGCCGGGGCATGATGTCTAGCGTGGGGTGGTTTCCCCCGGGGCGGACTTCAGTCCACCCGATCCGACCAAATCTTCGGCCAGCTTCGCCATCGCGATGCGGCGCTGCCGGCTCATTTTCCGGAGGTACTCGTAGGCTTGCTGCTCACTCATGCCATGCTCGGTTTGCAGAATGCCCTTGGCGCGCTCCACCAGCTTCCTTCCGGCGAATTGGCGATTCACCGCGCGCAATTCAGCGCGTAAGCGGGCGATCTCCTTCGCCGACCACGCTGCCAGCGCCGTCAAATTGATCTTCTCCGCGATATGCGGTGGAACGGAATCGAGCGGCGGCCGGTTCTCGGCGAAGCCGAAGACGATCGTCACCACACGCCGCTGCATGCGCCAGGGAAACAACAGAAACGAGATCGCTCCAACGGTCACCTCGGCGGCGAGAAGAGCGGCCAGCGCAGTTCCCGCCGGAATAGCGCCCGAAGCGCCGATTAATCCGTCTCGCAGCTCCGCACCGACGACGATCGGTGCCGCCGGCGGGTACGCGACCTCCACATAGCAACCCTCCGCCACCAGCACCACCAGAGCTGCGGCGCCCAATTCAGTGGAGGCGCGCTTCAGTCCGGCCAGGCTTTTTTCCAGGATTTCTTCCGGCTCGCTTTCGACCGCGACGGCCATAAGTCGTCTCTCCCAGCGCTGCAAATAGCCGTCACGCCGCGGTAACGGGGACCGTTCGAACCGCGGACAGAACCGGGAGCCGGCCGCCATCCAAGACTGCCGCTCATCGTCCTCCGCGTGGACTACCTAACTATTACGCCCGAAAGAGCGAAAGGTTTCGCTCAAGGCCGAAAAAGGATAAGACGCCGCCGCTGACTGGTTTGTTCATTCGCAGGCAGCGAAATTTTCGCGTAGCGTATCCGCCTTCGTCTCGCCACGTCTTCGCGCTCGAAATCCATAAACTATTCCATTCCGGAAAGGCAACCCTGCTGCCAATTCCAATCATGGGTAAACTCCAGGATTCGGTATGGAATCCGGCCCAACAGGTGTCCGGTGGTGGGATTCGGTGTGACGGGATGGGATGGAGCGCCGCGCCGACGTTCCCATCGATTCTTGGACCACGATTCCATAATGACGAAAGTGTTCGTCATTGTCAAGCGTTCCCTCGGCCCGGAATCGCGGGGGGTCGCTTAACATTCGCTTAACATGGGGAGCAGGTTAAATATGAACCTCAGTCGATTCCTTTTGTTGTGCGCGGTTGTCACAGCGTCCGCGCAGACGGAACATGCGATTGTCGTTCGCGCGGCGCGCATGGTCGATCTCGCCGCTGGAAGAACGATTCGCGCGGGCGAAGTGCTGGTACAACGGGACCGAATCGTCGAAGTTGGCTCGACAGTGCGCCATCCACCCGGTGTGGAGACGATCGATTTAGGAGACCGCACATTGCTCGCTGGCTTGATTGATGCCCACGTTCATCTCTTCCTTCATCCCGGCGCCGAGGACTTGCAAACCGTGCAGGAATCCGTTCCGCAGCGGACTATCGCCGCGACGCTGGCCGCGCGCGAGGATCTGATGGCGGGGTTCACGGCCGAACGCGACATGGGAACCGAAGGCGCGGGATCGGCCGATACAGCGGTCCGCGACGCGATTAACGCCGGAAAAATTCCTGGGCCCAGGATGCGAATCAGCGGAAATGCCGTAGACATAGTCGGCGGACATGAGGATGCCATTGGGTTTAACCCGGCGCAACATGTTTTGCCAAACGCGACTCAGGCCAACGGCGCGGCGGAACTGGTTAAAGTGATCCGCCAGCAGATTAAAGAAGGCGCGGACTTCATCAAGATCTACCAAACGGGCCGCGACGAGCTGCGCGAGGGAAAGCTGTTTGCGCCTTATCAATACACCGAGGACGAGCTTCGCGCGGCCGTTCGCGAGGCGGCTCGTCTGGGAACAAGCGTGGCCGTGCATGCCACCGGAGAGCCGGGCGCGCTATATGCGGCTCGCGCGGGAGTGGTCTCTATCGATCACGCCAATCAGTTAAGCGAAGAGACCATCCGGCTGATGCGCGAAAAAGGAATTTTTGCCGTGCCCACGCTGACGATTTTCGATTACTTCGCCAATCGCGAGGGAACATCACCCCAAGGTGTTCTGGACCGAAAACTGTTCGATCTGAAGACACAGGAATTCCGCAAGCAGATCGCCGCGGGCGTACAGTTTGCGATGGGGTCCGACGTTGGTCCGTTTCCCCACGGCACGCAAGCGCGCGAATTTGTGCTGATGGTCAAGTATGGGCTGACGCCGCTTCAGGCGCTGAGAGCAGGCACCGTAAACGCGGCGAAACTGCTGGGATGGGAGGGAGAGATGGGCGAGTTGAAAGCGGGATACCTCGCGGACATCGTGGCCGTGGAGGGCGATCCGCTAGAAGACATCGGCGCGCTCGAAAAAGTCACATTCGTGATGAAGGGCGGAGTGGTGTACCGAAAATGAGCGTCTCGCGCATCCTCACCACTCACTGCGGCAGCCTGCCCCGTCCGAAGGATCTGCTGAATCTGATGAAGGCGAAAATCGATGGGGAACCTTGCGATGCGAACGCTTATGAGGCTCGCGTGCGGAGCGCCGTAGCCGAATCGGTGCGCCGGCAGGTCGAATCCGGAATCGATATTCCCACAGATGGGGAACAGGGCAAGCCCGGTTTCTACGTTTATGTAAATGAGAGGCTTGAGGGATTCGAACCCCGCCCCGGTTCGCGCGCGACCGTCTTCGCTGCTGAAGTGGAGGCTTTTCCGGAATACTACGAGGACTACTTTAGCCACGCGATGTTGGGAGGGGCCCTCGCGCCGCCGATCCCTCAAGTCTGTACCTCTCCCGTGCGCTATCGCGGCCAGGAGGCCGTAACGCGTGACATCGAGAATCTGAAAGCCGCGCTCGAAGGCGTCAATGCGATCGACGCTTTCATTCCGGCAGTCGCGCCGAGCGGCGTGGGAAAGAACGAATACTATCCCACAGAGCAGGAATATTTGTACGCGGTTGCCGAAGCGATGCGCTCCGAGTACCGGGCGATCGTCGACGCAGGTTTCCTGCTCCAAATCGACGACCCTTTCTTGACCGAACTTCACAGCTATTCCAAACTCGCTCCCGCCGAACTGCGCAAGACGGCGGAGCTGAACGTGGAAGCTCTAAACCATGCGTTGCGCGGTATTCCTCCCGAAAAGATCCGCTATCACACTTGCTACGGCATCAATGAAGGCCCGCGCGTATACGACGCGCCCTTACAGGATCTGATCGCCCTGATCCTGAAGGTGAACGCCGGCGCGTATTCCTTCGAAGCCGCAAACCCGCGCCACGAACACGAATACCACGTTTGGGAAACGGTAAAGCTGCCGGATGGCAAGGCGATTATTCCGGGGGTGATTACGCACGCGAGCAACATAGTGGAGCATCCCGATCTGATCGCCGAGCGGATTGTTCGTTACGCCAATCTTGTAGGGCGCGAGAACGTCATCGCGGGCGCCGACTGCGGCTTTTCCTCGCAGGCGACGTACCGGCCTGAAGTCCATCCGACCGTCATTTGGGCGAAATTTCGGGCGATGGCGGAAGGCGCGCGGTTGGCCACTGATCGACTTTGGAGGTAGCGGCGAGCCCGCAGGCGTTTTAGAATCGCCAGGTCAACCGCTCTTGAGAGACAATGATCGATGGTATGTCTCACCGCGGAATTCATCCTACTTCGCGATTGCTCCGGTTGGCGCCGGCTCTCTGTTTAGCATGTCTCTATTTAGGGTTTCTGGGTTTAGGGTTTCTGGTGGCCGCGGAGAAAAATCGGGAGTGGCAGACCGGGCAAGTCGTCGAACCGAAGGGCCGCTCCAATGCGCGAGCTCACGCCATCGCAGGGGCAGACAAGATTTATTTCGTCAGAGGGAATTTGGGCGACGCGGAAGACGGGCTTGCCGTGGGCGCCATGGTGCGCTTCGCGGTTCAAGGCTCGAACATGTTCCTCTCGATCGGAGGCAAAGAATATCGCGTTTCGATTTTGGGAACGACGCTGAAGCCCGCATCTCAAAACACCGCGGGCGCGGCCGGACCTTCTGCAAGTGGGGCCGCAAGTGGGGCCATAACTGGGGCCGCAAGCCCGGAACAATCCCCTACGCAGGCCCCTGTGCAAAAGGAGTCCGAACCGTCTGCTCCAGCCGAAGCGCGCCCTCCTGCGCAACAGGCGGCCGCAAAAACGCCGGAGCCACCGCTGGACCCACCGCTGGACAACGACGCGATCGTCAAAATGGCGCTTGGAGGATTGAAGGAAGAAACGATCGTCCAAGTCATCGAAGCTCGGCCCGGAAACTACGTTCTAACGCCCGAATCACTGGCCGCGCTGAAGGCTGCCGGAGTGCCGCAAGGCGTTATCGCGGCGATGACTGCCAAAATGAGGAGGTAGTTCGGTTTGTCCCTAGCAGGGAGTTCTCTCACAATTCGAGTTGCCCTTGCACCTGCATCTCTTGCGGCGAAAAGACCTGCCAGATCACCAGCCGTCCGATCTGTGCCCGGAACCCGACATAGGGGTCCTTCTTCGTAATCTCCACCGAACGCCGGAACAGATATACGACATTGGCCAGGTCGCCGTCCTTTCGCACGATTTCGACGCGGGCCGGCTTCAGTTCCTTCGTCTTGTAAAGCTGGAGAGCCGCGATTCCCCGCAGTTCCCGCTCGATGTTCCATCGTTTCGGCGTCTCGACGTTGTACACCACAACCGCGTAGTAATCGTTCGTCACCTCGGGAGCGCTAGTATCGCCCAGCTTGTTCTCGGCGACGCGCACGGACCGCGCGCTTTCCCACACCACCACAACTTTTCCCGGATCGGGCTTGGCGTGGGCGCGGGCGATGGCTTCCTCGGCTCGCGCGGAACCGAACAATCCGATGATTCCCGCGAATCCGACTCCCTTGCCAATATCTGCTTCCATATTTCCGCCGGCCCTGCGCTCATCCGGGCTCAAATCCCGCACGATCTGCAACTGAACCGTCTTCACCCAAGGCGAATCGGCCAGCACCTGCTTGGCGTCTTCCGGGGTCCACTGCTCCATCGGTTTTTTCTTCCAGGACGCGTCTTTTTCTCTGTCCGAAACCTCATCTGCCGCCCAAGCGGCCACGCACGCAGCCGCGGAAGCGGCGACAAGCAACATGCGGAAATTCACGGCAGACCTCCCACGACTATTATGCCCGCTATTCCATCGTGTCGTTGGTCAAGCGTTCCCTCGGGCCCAATCGTGGCGGTCGCTAACATGGGAGCAGATGAACCCCTCGCCGAGGATATTCGCCGCTGTGTGTCTGCTTACCGCAACGGCATGCCGCAACGCTTCTATGCCTAAACCGGACTACCCGCCTACGCCCAAGGACAACGTCGTCGACGATTATTTCGGCGCGAAGGTTGCCGACCCGTATCGCTGGATGGAAGATCTCGACTCCAAAGCGGTCGCGGATTGGGTCGCCGCGCAAAATCGCGTAACCTTCGCGTATCTCGCCAAGCTCCCCCTGCGGGAGGGTTTCCGCAAGCGCATCACGGAGCTGTGGGATTATCCCAAAGTGTCGATTCCGGTTCACGAAGGAGGGCGCTATTTCTACGCGAAAAACAGCGGGCTGCAGCTCCAGTCGCCGGTTTATATGCGGCCGAGCCTGACGGCTTCTGCCACGCTGGTCATCGATCCGAACCAGCTTTCTCCCAACGGCTCCATTTCGCTCGCGCAGTGGGCGCCCTCGCATGATGGAAAGCTGCTCGCCTATGGGCTTTCCGAAGGCGGCGCGGATTGGGAGACGATTCACGTGCGCGAAGTGGATACCGGAAAAGATCTGCCCGACGAAGTGCGCTGGATGCGCTTCTCCGGGATTTCGTGGACTAACGACAACAAGGGGATTTTTCTACTCGCGCTATCCCGAGCCTCCTCCTGGAAAAGCCCTGGAAGCCGCGCTTTCCGGCCAGACTATTTATTATCACTGGATCGGCCAGCCGCAATCGCGGGACCGTTTGATTTATGAGCGCAAGGATCTGCCCACGTGGTTCGTGGGCGGCGAGGTAACTGAGGATGGGCGGTATCTGACGATCGCGATCCAAAAGGGCGCGGACAATAACAACCGCCTGTATTATTCCGATTTGCACGATCCCCTTCACCCGGCGATCGGCGCGCCGGTCAATCCGCTGGTGGAAGAGGACGGCGCCGAATTCTCCGTGTTCGGCAACGAGGGTCCGGTGCTGTATCTGCGAACCGACCGCGAAGCTCCGAACCGCAAAGTGATCGCGCTCGATGTGGCGCATCCGGCTCCGGCCAATTGGAAGATCATCGTTCCGGAAGCCCGCGAATCTATCGAGGGCGTGGCGCTGATCGGAGGTCGAATCGTTGCGCAATATCTGGTGGACGTGCAGAGCCGCATGACGCTGTTTTCGCTCGATGGCGCCGCACAGGGCGATATGACTTTGCCGGGCACTGGCACGGTGGCGGGATTCGCCGGCCGTGAGGATGAGCCGGAGATTTATTACGCCTTCAGCTCCCCCCTGTCTCCCACCACGATTTACATCTACGATCCCCGCTCCGGCCAGCGGATGCCGTTTGAAGCGGCCCAGCCTCCCGTGGATGTAAGCCGGTATGAAACCCGAGCGCTGTTCGCTACCTCGAAAGACGGCACGCGCGTTCCGCTTTTTCTCACCTGGCGCAAGGGATCGAAGCTGGATTCGAGCCATCCCACGATGCTGTACGGATACGGCGGGTTTTCCATCAGCTCAACACCGACCTACCGGACGGATATCCCCGCGTGGCTGGAGATGGGCGGCGTTTGGGTGACGACGAATATGCGCGGCGGCGCGGAATACGGCGAGGCCTGGCATAAAGCCGGCATGCTTGCGAACAAACAGCATGTCTTCGACGATTTCATCGCCGTGGCGGAGGAATTGGTGAAACAGAAATACACCTCGCCGGCCAAGTTGGGAATCATGGGACGCTCGAACGGCGGGTTGCTGGTGGGCGCGGTGGAGGAGCAGCGTCCGGATCTGTTCGCCGTGGCCTTGCCCGGGGTGGGCGTCATGGACATGCTGCGCTACGACCGGTTCACGGGCGGTCACGCGTGGGTGACCGAATACGGATCGTCGTCCAATCCGGCCGACTTCCCCTATCTGATCAAATATTCACCGCTCCAAAACGTGAAGCCGGGCGTGTGTTATCCGGCGACGCTGATTACCACAGCGGATCACGACGATCGCGTAGTGCCCAGCCATTCCTTCAAATTCGCGGCGGCTATGCAAGCGGCGCAGGGCTGCGACCATCCGATTCTGATTCGCATCGAGACGGAAGCCTCGCACGGCTACCGGCCCACCGATAAACAGATCGCGGAGCTTGCGGACGAGTGGGCCTTCGCCGCGGCCGCCATGGGTATGCGCGAATGAAGACTGCATCCGTTCAGTTACGCCTGGCGCCGGTTGGACTGCCTTGACGTTCTTCCACTTTGTTCCGCCAAACGCGCAGCGCTTTCTTGGCTATTGTGCTTAAAGGGATTCCGTTTGGCTCGTTAGCCGCGCGCCATCGCATGTCGCGCGGAATTCGTTCGACGAAACCTTCGCGAACCTCGAAGAGATATTGACGGTGGAGAATAGAGTGGCGGAACGAACCAATGCGTTGGCCCTTACGCGCTCCCGCAAACGGCTCAGGCAAGTCCCAGAAGCCGGCTACGAGTGAGCTGGGAGTTACTAAGATCGTTTCACGGCGGCGGACGATCAGCAGGGTTCGTTTCAGCCGAATGGCTGCGGGTTTGGACCGGCGGGGAGGGACCTCGGTTTGCGTCCCTCTCGCGCGCGCCTGACAATGGCCAGCGAGCGGGCAGGCATCGCAGCGAGGCTTCCGAGGAAGGCACACTAGCGCGCCAAGTTCCATCATCGCCTGGTTCCAAGGGCCAGGATCGCGGCGGTCGAGAAGCCGTGTGGCCAACGTTCGCTCATCGGGCTCCGCATCGCTGGTCAGACGTGCGATCACGCGCCGCACATTTGCATCTACCGCCGCGTAGGGAAGTTGGAAGGCGATACTCGCCACCGCCGCGGCCGTGTAATCTCCGACGCCCGGAAGGGCTCGCAAGCTCTGGTAATCGCGCGGAAACCCGCCTTGGGCCGCGACTTCCCGCGCCGCTTTGTGCAGGTTGCGCGCACGCGAATAATAGCCCAATCCGCCCCATAGCGACAACGCTTCGGCTTCGCTCGCCCGCGCGAGCGTTTGCACATCGGGAAAGCGTGCCAGGAACCGTTCGTAATACGGAATCGCCGCCGCGACGCGCGTTTGCTGGAGCATGATTTCCGAAATCCAGATGGCGTAGGGATCACGCGTCCGCCGCCAGGGGAGATCCCGGCGATTTCGCTCGTACCAGCGCGAGAGTCGCGCGCGGATGGCATTGAGTTGCAATCCTTTAGTGTACGCAAAAGGGCTTGCGTCCGCGGCTCAGCCTCCGTCCGGACCGGTGCTCAAGCCCCGGTTGCAAGCTGAAGCTTGCTCCACCAAAAGTGCGAGCCCCGCAAAAACTTGATTTGCAAACACTAAGCTTTCCATGCGACAATAATGGAGTTTTGCATGTACCAACCCGGCTTGCCGGAAGATGAAATAGGAGATAGCAAAGTAGTGAGAGAAAAGGGTGTTGTGAAATGGTTTAACGCCGCTAAGGGCTATGGATTTATCCAGCGAGCGAGCGGCGAGGACGTGTTCGTGCATTTCTCGGCCATCCAGATGTCCGGATACCGGACCCTGGAGGAGGGGGCCGAGGTGGAATTCGAGGTCAAACGAGGTCCCAAGGGCCTCCAGGCCGAGAATGTGAATCGGCCGTAAGTTCTGAGTCTAGGATAGTTAGAGGTATAGACCACGGCAGGGCCGCTCCAGAGCAGGGCGGCCCTTTTTGATAACGCAGCGATTAGCGCTTTACGCGATTGGTTTCCACCACCTGACAGACCGCGAGGGCTGCCAGGGCAGCAGTCTCCGCTCGCAAGATCAGCCCGCCCAGCGCTACTCTGGTCCAGCCGGCCGGTTCGAACGCGGCTCGCTCCCAATCCGCCCATCCACCTTCGGGACCGGTAAGCAGCGCGACGGAGCTCTCCGATTGAAGTTGGCGTGGTAGCGCTTCGAGCAGTGGTGCGCCACCGGGTTCCTCATCGAGCGCGAAGCGGTAATCCGCCTGCGTTTGAAGGGCTACTTCGAAGGCGGCCGGCTCATGGATCTCGGGAAGCCGAGCTCGCCGGGCTTGCTGGCTGGCTTCGAGGGCGATTCGCTGCCATCGCTCCAGCCGCTTCCGCGCGGCTTGCGCCAAGCCGCGCTCGCTCCGCGCGGTTTCCACTGGAACGATAACGCTTGCGCCCAATTCCGTGGCCTTCTCGACGATCCATTCGAACCGATCGAATTTGATCAGCGCCGCGCAGAGAATCAACCGCGGCTCTGGCGCGGCCGATTCGAGTTTTTCCAGCGCGCGGAAAACGACTTCATCCTTGCGTGCGGTCTCGATCTGGGCCAGGTAAACGTTGGAATTGTCCGAAATCTCGAAGCGCTGCCCGGCTTCCACGCGAAGCACTCGCGTGAGATGACGCGCCTCCTCGCCGTGAATTTCGGCGCGGCCGTTCCGGACCGCGTCCACGAAGAACCGCCGTCTCATTGCCGCATTCCCACCAATTCGGCACTGCCGACGACCATGCAGCTTCCGCCCTATTCTGCGAACAGATTCAGCGGGCCGCTTCCGCGCCCCAGGCCCGGATTGGTCCGGATCGCTTCGGAAACGAAGTTCTTCGAACGCTGAATCGCCTCCGCCAACTGTAAGCCCAAAGCCAGATGCGCCGTGATAGCGGCCGAATAAACGCAGCCCGTTCCATGCGTATGGCGAGTAGCGCTACGGCGCCCGGTGAACTGCTGGAACTCTCCACGAGAATTGAGCAGAAGATCGACCGGATCGCCCTCGAGATGCCCACCCTTCACCAACACGTTCCGCGAGCCCATCGACCGCAGTTTTTCCGCCGCGCGAGCCATGCTGTCGAGATCGTCCACGGGCATGGATGCCAGCGCCGCTGCTTCCTCTAAATTCGGCGTCACCAAGGACGCCCGGGGCAGGAGCTTTTCCACTAGAGTTCGCCGCGCGGGTTCGTCCGTCATCGTCGCGCCATTTTTGCTCGCCATCACCGGATCAACGACCAAAGGACCCTCGAAGCGTTCGAGCGCCCGCGCTACCGCTTCCACCACTCCCGCATTGCCTAGAGCGCCCGTTTTGACGGCGTCGGGCGGAATATCGTCCAACACCGCGCGAATTTGCTCCTCCACCAGTTCCGGCGACAAAACCTCAATGCGCCGCACTCCACACGTGTTCTGCACGGTGATCAGCGTGGGCGCTGCTTCGCCATATACCCCGAAGCGGTGAAATATTTTAAGATCGGCCTGAAGACCCGCGCCGCCGCTCGGGTCGGATCCCGCAATCGTGAGGGCCGCGGCAAGCATCGGTCAAGCCGTTTTCTTCCGTTTCAATTCGGCCATCACGCTGGACACCAGTTCCTTTGCGCCGGTCAGGCATTGGCTCACCATTTGAATATCCATCGCCGGTTTTCCAGGTTGACGCGCGCTCTGGCAATAGACGCCGTGCTGCCCCACGAGCACCAGCGCGTCGGTGAGAAGATCCAGGGTCACGGCCAGACGCCCGCGTTCGAGTCCCATCCGGAATTCATGCTCCTCCAGAGCGGCCTTGCGATCGTCGTAGACGGACATCTCCCTATTGTCACCAATCGAGATCGTCCCGGCTGTGACTAGACCCATAACTTTGCCGTCTGGCAGGGTTACGTGCCTGATGCCGGTGATCTCGGGTCTAAAGTTCCCTGGGGTTCGCTAGACTGGGAATGGCAGGTGCGTTGTGGATACCGGACGGAGCAAAGAGCTGGTCATGAAAGCAAACAGCGTAATTCAGCCGGCTCACCAGGAGCCGGAAGGAGAGGCGCGTGCAAAGGCCGGGCCTGTGGTTCGCACTGCCACTAAGGAACAGTTCGACAAGGTGCACAAGAAAATCAAAACCGTGCATGCTGGGCTGTTTCGCCGCCTGGCCAAATAATCTCTCTCGCACCCGACTGAACTCCCTTGGAACAGGAACCCGTCTTTCTCACGCGGGAACTGGTCGATGAAATTCACCACGATCAGATCGAAGAGTTTGGCGGCACCCATGGATTGCGGGATGAGGGAGCGTTGGAATCTGCGATCGCTCAACCCCTGAACGTGTACTTCTACGGCGAAGGCGATCTTTTCGAGATCGGCGCTGCTTACGCGTATCACATCGCCGAAAGCCAGGCGTACCTCGACGGGAACAAGCGGACGGCTGTTGAAGCAGCCCTCGGCTTTCTCGAAGTCAACGGCATCGACACGAGCGGGTTGCCGGAACTGGCAGCCTATGAAGCCATGATCGCGGTGGCAAAGCACGAGCTGGATCGAGCCGGGCTTGCTCAATTCCTGAGGACAGCGTTGGGAGGATAGCCGGACATCGAAAAGGGCCCTAGGAGTGCGCCTTTTCTCCCTTCTCAACGCCGCAGGTTTACGGGTCATCCTGGCGATCCAAAACGCTCACGAAGGCCGCGGCTTTGTGGCGGCTTTCCGCGAATTCGGAGGCGGGAATGGAATCCGCGGTGATGCCGCAGCCGGCGTAATAGCGAACTCGACCTTCGCTTACAAAAGCCGTGCGGATCGCGACCGAGAGTTCCATGCTGTCGGCGCGGCCCAACGAAATCCAACCGATGGCGCCCATGCAGGGCCCACGCCACTGGCCTTCCTCGCGCAAGGCGGCGCGCATGGCTTCGATTTTGGGCGCGCCGGTGATGGAGGCGGCGGGGAAGGCCGCTCGCAGCAGATCGACTAGTCCAGAGCTTGGGCGCAGCTTTCCTCTCACCGTGGAGAAGAGATGATGCACCGTAGGAAGGCTCATCAGAGCGGCATGCTGGATCACTTCCACAGACCCGGTCTCGCAAACGCGGCCCAGATCGTTGCGCGTAACATCGACAATCATCGCCAGCTCGGCCCGGTCTTTTTCGCTCGCGAGAAGCTCGCGCGCAAGAGCCGCGTCCTCGTCGGCCGCGCGGCCGCGTGGCCGCGTTCCCTTGATGGGCGACGACTCCACCACTCCGTTTTTCACCTTGAGGAACGTCTCCGGACTCACGGAGAGAACGGCTCGCCGCACATCGATGCGCAGAAAAGCTTCATATCGCGCGGGATTGATGCGCCGCAGGCGCTGGAACAGAGCCCACTCCGATCCTGGTTGCAGGCAGGTCTCGAGCGACCGGCAGAGATTGGTTTGAAAAAAATCGCCCGCGTGGATGGCCGCGACGATGCGCTCTACCGCAGCTTCAAAGCAGGCGCGGCTAGGCCGGCTTGTGACCGGGCAGGAGGCGAAGATGGGCGCGAGTTCTTCTTCCGGCTGGTGGGCTGGCGCATTCTTGTACAACCCGAAATGGAGCTGGGGAAACTGGAACGATTCGGGCGGCGCGGGGCCCAAATCTTCCAACTCCGCGGCGAGATCGTAGGAGAGGAAACCGGCCAACAGCGCCGGCGCGCCGTGCCATGCGGTCAGCAGGGCTTCCAGGAGGTCAAAGCCGCGGGCGTGTAACCTGACGCTTCCTTTCGGACCGGACACCACGCCTTCGCCATTCGAGTAAGTCGCGATCGCCAGCGGCTTCGAGAGCGGAAGCCCGTTGAACCACGCAAATCCAGGCTCGGACTGCGAGGCTGGACTCGGCGATTCCCACTGCTCGATAGATGCCGGAGGAACGACGGAGAGGATCTGGTTCACCAGCAGCCGCAGATCCTCCGGCGGCAAGCGGTCAGACCACATGCAGGAAATTCTCTCCTAGGAAGTTCTCCCCCAGGAAGTTCTCAAAGACGCGGAAGCCTTGCCCGGTCAAAAAAGATTCGGGATGAAAGAGCACGCCCTCCACTGGCTGGCCGCGCATCCGGCAACCCATCACCTGGCCATCTTCGCTCCACGCCGATATTTCGAGCGCTTCAGAGGCCGTCGATGGATCGACCAACAAAGAGTGATAACGGCCGCCCAAGAAGGGATTAGGGAGCCCGCGAAGTAGCCCCCGGTTGTCGTGCCGGATTTTCGAGGCCTTGCCATGCATCGGGCGCCCCGATGGCCGGACGAGCGCGCCCGTCTCCCGCGCGATGATCTGCATTCCTAAACAAACTCCTAGAATGGGGATTCGCGAGCCGAACACCTTCACCGCTTCCGCGCAAACGCCCGTCCTCTCTGGTCCAAACGGCCCGGGCGAGAGCACGATTCGCGCCGGTTCAAGCGCTTCGATCCCCGCAGGCGTGATGCGATCGGAGCGGAACACGGCGCACTCGCCGCCTGCCGCTTCCAAGCCTTGGACCAGATTCCAGGTGAAGGAGTCGTAGTTGTCGAGAACCAGGATCTTCAAGGTAGTAGCAATGTGGAGCGGGCTTCAGCCTGCAACCTGGGCCTCAGCCCAGGTCCGGAACGGAGGCTGAAGCCCGCTCCACTAGGCCGAAAGCGACTGCCGCACCGTTTCGGCGATACGATCCACGCTAGGCAGCGCCAAATCCTCCAACCGCTCAGCCGCCGGCAGAGGGATATGGGGCGTGGTGATGCGCACAGGCGGACCATCCAGCTTATAGAACGCCTCGCCCGCGACGATCGACACCAGCTCCGCTCCCCATCCGCACAGGCGCGGATTCTCTTCCACGGTAAAAAGGCGGCTGGTGCGACTCACCGAATCGAGGATGGTTCGCGTATCGAGAGGCACCAGCGAACGCACATCGATCACTTCGCAGTCGATGCCGTGTTCCGATTGCAGTTTCTCCGCCGCCGCGAGCGCTCGCGGAACCATCAGTGCGAGAGCCAGAATCGTGGCTTGCGTGCCGGGCCGCACAATTTTTGCGACGCCCAGGGAATCCACGATCTCTCCGTCCGGTACCTCGCCTTTAGCGGCGTAAAGCCCCTTGTGCTCGAGGAAGATCACGGGATCGGGATCGCGCACCGACGCGGCCAACAATCCCACAACATCCACAGGCGTGGACGGCGCCACCACTTTCAGCCCCGGAATCATCATCACCCAGTTTTCGACGCTTTGGCTGTGCTGCGCGCCGAAGCGGACGCTCGCGCCGTTGGCGGTGCGGACCACCAGCGGGCATTTCACCTGACCGGCGGTCATATAGCGGCTCTTCGGAAATTGATTCGCCAAATAATCGAAACACACGGCGAAGAAATCTGAAAACATGATTTCGGCGATCGGCTTCAAGCCGGTCATCGCGGCGCCCATGGCCGCGCCCATGATGGCCTGCTCGGAGATCGGCGTATCGCGCACTCGCTGGGGACCGAATTGCTCCAGCAAGCCGACCGTCGTCTTAAACACGCCGCCGGCTTTGGCGACATCCTCCCCCAGGAAGACTACATCGGGATCACGAGCCATCTCTTGCGCTATGCCGCGCGCGACCGCGTCGCGATAGGTCAGTTCCGCCATGCCGAGCCTCCATCCGCGTACACGTCGGTCAAGAGAATGTCGGCGGGGGGCGGAGGCGCGGCTTTGCAGGTTTCGGTGGCTTCGTCCACTCTGCGTCTGGCCTCGCGTTCGATTTCTTCGATCGCTTCCGCCGCGATGCCCGATTCCAGCATGCGCGCCCTATAGACCTTGATCGGATCCCGCGCGCGCCAGCGATCTAATTCGCCCTCGGGCCGGTACTTCGCGGGATCGGCGCGGGAGTGGCCGCTGTAACGATAAGTCTCGCATTCGATCAGCGACGGCCCTCCGCCGGAACGCGCTCGATCGATCGCCGTTCGCGCGGCGCGGTACACTTCGTCGGCGTCCTGGCCATCGACGATGGGCGCTTCGAGCCCGTAGGCGCTGGCCCGATCGGCGGCGGGATGAGCCACCGCGGTTACCTCGCCGATGGGCGTGTATTCCATATACAGATTGTTCTCGCAAACGAAAACCACCGGCAGCTTCCAGATCACCGCGAGATTCAATCCCTCGTGAAACGCGCCGATGTTGGTCGTGCCGTCGCCGAAAAAGCACACGGTGACGTCTTTGTCGCCCCGGTATTGGGCTCGCCACGCGGCGCCGCAGGCGATAGGAATGTGCGCGCCGACGATCGCGTAGGAGCCCATCACTCCGTGCTCTATCGAAGTCAAGTGCATGGAGCCGCCTTTGCCGCGCAGAAGGCCATTGTCGCGGCCCATCAACTCGCCCAAAACCTTCTCTACCGAGGTGCCGCGCGCCAAGGTATGAGCGTGGCCGCGATAGGTGCAGAAGGTGAGATCTCCCGGCTGCATCGCGGCGGCGAACCCCGCAGCCACGGCTTCCTGACCGAGCGAGAGGTGGCTGGTGCCCTTCACCAGATTCTGCAGGAACAGATCGTAGGCACGCTGCTCGGCTTCCCGAATCTGGACTTGCAGGCGATATAGGCGGAGCCGCAACTCCGGACCCAATTCCTCTTCGCTCGCGACCGCAATACGTGGGGGCCCCGGCGTCACGCCGGCATGCGTAGGTTGGCTGGCCATTTAATACCTCGAAAACAGCCTATTCTAGCAGGGCGCCCGCTGTCGTTGTGGCTATTGCAGTTGCGTTGGGCAGGGTGGTAGCACAGGTTTTAGCCTGTGCTCCGTTAGATACTTGCGGCTATTGTTTTCCGCGGCCGGGATTGGTTGCCGCGTTGTCTTCGGACGATCCGGCGAAGACCTTGCGTCCATCGGCCAGATTCACCGTCCGGGAATTGCACCGCTTGGAGCCATCCTTGGCCAGCGCGCCTTCGATGGTGACCTGGTCGCCTTCCTTCACCGAAGTCCGGCTCCATCCTTCTCTCAGGAGAACGTTGGGAGGGCCGCCTTCGCAAGCCCATTCCGTGACCGCGCCGCTTGTGTCCTTGACGTTCAAATAGACATAGATATGCGGATTGGTCCATTCGACCTTGGTGACCGTTCCTTGGAGAGTGACGCGCTTGCTCCCGTCGAATTCCGCGGCGAAGGAGTGGTGGCACCACGCCGCCGGCGCCAGGATCAAGATTGAAGCAATCGATGCCGCAAGTTTCATGAGTCTTCTCCTTTGGACCGCTCACGCGTTCATTTGCCGATCATGTGCGCCGGATCTTGATTATTTTCGCAGACCGCTTCCAGCAATTCCGTATCGGCAAGCAGGCGGGTCTCTTCGTGTACTGTCCATGGTTTCGTGTACATTTTCGGATCGTCGATGGTAATCTCCACCGACATGTGGCCGAAGTCCTTGCGATGATAGCGCTCCGTCAGGTGAAGGGCGTCGCTGGTGGGATGGCCGTTGATATCCAGCCACAACTTCCCGTTAAATCCGATCGATTCGACCACCAGGTCGTCGCCGCCCCACCGTCCGATGGAATAGCCGTACCAAGACGGCTCCGGGGCCTTCGGTAGAGGGCGGCCGTCCATGAAAATTTCGCGCTGCCTCATCCCCTCGTTGAGCATCAACATTTCTTCTTTTTCGGCGACGTCGATCAATTTGAACGGTGACGTGATGCTGACGCGCAGCGGAGGGCTGAGCGGCAGGCACTGCGCGCTGGGATCGTCTTTGCTTTCGCTGGCCCTGCGCCGCTGATATTCCGCCGCCGCGGCGGGCTGGAACGGCATCTCCTTAATATCGGCGGCGATGTTGATCATGTACTTGGTCACGCCCATCCACACCCCGGTCATTTCCGGCTTGCCGTCGGCGCGGTGCGGGACCGGCGCGCTGAGGTTGGCCTTGCCGTCTGGATTCCGTGGAGTCCCTTTGGTGGGGTAGTTGAGCCACTGCGCCGGAAGCGGTACGGCGCATAAAAGCGCAGCGTAGAGAATCCTCACAGGGGAGATTATTACACAAACAAGGCTACCGCCGTTTCAGAGCGCTGAGGAGAATCAGACCCGCCGCGGAGACGAGAACATTGCGGAGGCGGCGCGCCAGAGCCAGGCTGAAACCGGCCGACGCCGGCAGTCCGATCGTGGTGAAAAGAATCGCGTAGATTCCTTCAGCCGCCCCAATCTGGCCGGGAATGAAGAAGAATCCGAAGTTGATGAATTTGGTGGCGGATTCAATCAGAAATGGAACCAACGCCGGAAACGATTCGCCAATGCCGTGCAAGAAGACGAATAATTCCAAAACCAGGCATCCATTGGCCACCAATTCCAGCAACAGGAGGGGGACCAAACGGCGCGGGCCGCCGCGCAGCACTACGAACATTTGATCCTCCATGGCGCGAAGGGACTGCGGATTCAGGCGGATTCGCCGTCCCAGGACCGGTACCGTACGAATGCGGTTGGCGACGGCGCCAATCAGGTAGATGCGGCCCGCGATCGCGATCGCGGTCACCAGGAGAAATGCCACGGCGCAGTACACCACGATGTGAGCGGCGATGGAAACGGCAGGCGCCATTCGATAGTGCTGGAGCAAATAAATTGATCCCGCGATGGCCATCAAAGCGCATGAAACGGAATACGACAAATATTCGGAGAAGGTCGCCGCGAATGCGTTGGGCCAGGGCAAGCCGCGGTCGCGGAGGAGGAAACCCTTGGTCGGCTCCGACAACATGGGGCCGCTGAAGGTAAGAAGTTCCAACGCTTCTCCCGCTATGCGGATCCGCATCAGATCGAAATACGACACCTGGCCGGAAACGATGCACGTTCTCAAAGCAAGAGCACGGACCAGCTCAAAGCAGAAATAAATGGCCAGGATCGCCAGAAACCACCAGCCGATTTCCCAGAGCAGATCGAAAATCCTGCCGGGACCGAGCCGGATCAACAGGACGGCAAAAAGGGCGCAACCCGCCGCCAGGAACACAACTCGAAAGATGAATTGGAGTTTGAATCGGGCATTACCGCTCAACGCCAACAAGATAGCGCTTAACGCTTGCGCGGCTTGCATGGGATCTCAAAAGCGAGATGCAAGCAATGGGCCAACATGCACGATACAATCCATACGTGGTCGACCGCCTATATCTTTCCTGCTGGATCCGCGATTTTAATGAATCGACTATGACGCGGCATTTCGAGAAGCTCCTGGGCTTGTTTCCTTTTTCCCGGCTGGCGCAGCGCGGGCCGGTTCTCCGGATTTATGCGATGGAGCGCGTCGAGCCGCCGCAGACGGAGCGGGAGTTTCCCAACCCGCCGGCTCCGGCCCAGGTGATTCGCGTGGCGCGGGAGTTCGCTCGCGGCGACTCATGCATCGAGGTCGACGCGTCGTGGGATTTGTGGCAGTTCGACGCGGAATGGAAGTTGGCGCCGTCCCTGGCGACTTTGCTGTGCCTGGGCCCGGAATTTGAAGACGCGACCGACGACCACCTGCGCATCGAGTTCGGGCCGGATGCACGGTTTCTTCCGATCGAGGGCGTCGAGGGATCGCTGCAAATGGGGCAATCCAATCTGAAAAGCCTTCTGCATTTCGTCAGCGAGATCGAGAAGAATCTACCAGTAGAAACGCGCAAGCTGTGGTCGGAGAGTGGGAAAAATTTTGCCGAGCTGGTGGCGCAACGGGTGGGAGGTGGGGATGAGCAGGCGTAATCAAATGCCGGACAAGCTTGCTTTAACGCGCACAACGCATTCGCTGTGCGCTTGCCTTGGCGAGTCGCGCCGCGGTTTTCTTCGTCAGGCAGCGGCCCTGGCGGCGGTTCCCGCCGTTGCTACGGCGCAGACTCCCGGACGAGAAGCCGTCAATGCGGGTCTCGCGCCGCTCGATTTTGACCCCCACCGCCGCATCCTGCTCAAAGGCGGCGCCATCGTCAGCATGGATGCCTCAGTCGGCGACTTCATCCAGGGCGACGTTCTGATCGAGGGCAAGAAAATCGCGGCCGTGGGCGCGAATGTGAAGGTCTCGGGCCCCGCGCGCGTCATCGATGCATCCAATGCAATCGTGATCCCCGGCTTCATCGACTGCCACCGCCATTCCTGGGAAGGCGTGCTGCGCCGCATCATCCCTAACGGCGACATCGCGCAGTACATGGCGACCACACATCAGGGCTTCGCGCCATACTACCGCCCGCACGACATGTACGTGGGCAATCTGATAACGGCGTTGGGATGCATTGACGCCGGCATCACCTGCGTCATCGACAACTCCCACAATTCGCGCTCCGCGGCCCATTCCGACGCCGCCATTCAGGCGCTGTTCGATTCGGGAATCCGCGCGGTGCATGCCTCCGGCGCTCCGCAAAATGGAAATTGGGATCACCAGTGGCCGCAAGACCTCGCGCGTTTGCAGAAGCGTTTCTTCGCCTCCGAGGACCAGTTGGTGACGCTGCGAATGTTTTCGGGAATGGACAAGGAGAACTATGCGATGGCCCGCAAGCTTGGCCTGCGCATCACCACCGAATTCCAGGGGGCCGCGTCCGCCGCCACGCTGGAGCAGTTCTGGAACGAGAAGCTCCTCGGCCCCGATATCACCTACAACCATTGCGGCGGCCTGACGGATTTGGCTTGGCAAAGAATTCGCGAATCGGGCGGAACTGTCGATGTCTGCCCCCGATCCGATCCGCAATACGCTTTGGGCGACGGCATCCCCGCGTTCCAGAAGGCGCTCGATCACGGCATACGCGCAGGCTTGAGCGTGGACAACGAGGTCTCTTATGGAACCGATATGTTCACCGAGATGCGGGTGGCATTCAATATCCAGCGAGCCTTCGCCACCAACCGCCGCGTGAACGGCGACACCAATCCCCCGCGGTTGGTGAATGTTCGCGAAATGCTCGAATGCGCGACCGTGAACGGCGCAGCCTGCGCCGGGCTCTCGGCCAAGTGCGGCACGCTGACGCCGGGCAAGGAAGCAGACGTCGTCATGATCCGCACCGACGATATCAATCTTTACCCCTCCAATAACGCGGTGGGCACGGTGGTCGCGGCGGCCGACATCAAAAACGTAGACACGGTGATTATTGGCGGCGTCATCCGAAAGTCGGGCGGAAAGATGATCGGCGTCAACTGGCCCAAGCTGCGCCAGCAAATCGACGAATCGCGCAGTTACCTGTTTCAAAAGGCCGGCTATAAGCTTGATATTTTCTCGGACTGACATCCTTCAGGTTTTCGTCGCAACCCTACATTGTGCTTGACTCTCACCTTAGGTCAGACTCCAGCATGTTTTAAGAGGCTGGATTGAGCAGGGTTTTCAAAGTCCGCGATTTCGCGAAAATAGCCGGCATCACCATCAAGGCTCTTCACCATTACGATCGTCTGGGTTTGCTGAAACCAGCCAGGACGGACGCCGGTTATCGAGTCTACAGCGAGCGCGACTTGGAGACGCTGGAGCAGATCGTCGCGCTCAAGTTTCTTGGAATTCCTCTGAAGCAAATCGCCGTGGTGCTAAAGCGCCCCGCGCTGAAGCTGCCGGACGCCCTGCGCTTGCAACGTAGCGCTCTGGAGGAGCGCCGGGAACTTTTGGGCCGCGCTATCCGCGCCATCCGGGCGGCGGAAGAAGCCCTCGACTCGGGAAAACCGGCCGATCTCGCCATCCTGAAAAACATAATCGAGGTGATCGAGATGCAAAACGATGTTGCGGTGATGAAGAAGTATTACAGCGAGAAAGCTTGGGAGCGGCATCGCCGCTACTACGAGGAGGGGCCGTCGGCGGAGTGGCGCGACCTCTACCGTGACGCGTTGTCCGCGCTAGGAGAAGATCCCGGCTCTGAAAAAGCGCAGGCGCTGGTCGAACGCTGGTTCGAGTTGTCCCGGCGCGCATGGGAAGGAGATCCCGACGTGCAAACCGACTCGCCGGCCGCTTGGATGGACCGCGCGAATTGGCCGGCGGCGATGAAGGAGCGAGCGGCGGAGTACCACATGGAGGAGGTCAGCCTGTTCATAAAACAGGCCGCGCTCGCGCAGCGCAAGAAATACTTCGGCGAAAACGCGTGGACCAAGCTGATGGAATTACTGCACCGGACCGAGGATCATTCGGCACAATGGCAGGCCAGAGTGGACCTGTTTCGCGAGATTGAAGCCGCTCTCAGCGAAGATCCCGCGGGCGAAAAAGCTCAGGTGTTTGCCGCTCGCTGGCAGGCGCAGATTGAGAACGCAAGCGGAGGCGATCCTGAAATCAAGCTCGGTCTGCTGGCCGGCTGGTCGCGGCGGCGGGAATGGCCCGCATCGCTCCGCTGGCAGGTGGAGGGATTACACTTGATGAGCTTCGAGAGGTTCGAAAAGGCCGCCGATTTTCTGGATCGGGCCGTCGAAGCCGCCAAGGCAGAGAAGGTGGATATGAGCAAAGTTACACCGAAAGCAATGCTGGTGGAAGAGTTCGAAGAAGAGATGGCCGCTACTCGCAAGGTTTTGGAATGCGTGCCGGAAGACAAGTTCACGTGGAAGCCGCATGCGAAATCGTTCACCTTGGGAAAGCTGGCCAATCACGTGGCCGTTATGCCGGGCGTTGCCGTCGCGATCGTGAATAAGCGCGGCTCGCGTCCCCCAGATGCGGAGTCGAAGGCGGAGTTGCTGGAATCGTTCGATAAAAACGTAGCGTTCTGCCGTGAGGCTCTAGCCGGTTCGACCGACGCTCAACTGGCCGGCGGCATCCTGGTCACGCCGACGATTGAGAAGCCGCTCTGGGCCGTCCTGCGGGGCCGCGGGTTCATGAATCACTTGATCCATCATCGCGGCCAGCTCACCGTTTATCTGCGACTCCTGGATGTGGCGATTCCCGGCATGTATGGCCCTTCGGCCGACGAGAAGTGAAAGCTGTAGTTGTCAGTTGTCAGTTTTCAGTTACCAGCGGCTGGCGGTGCGGTTCCACTCGAGCGCTCGCCCAAACGCACAACCCCGGGCTGCCAACTGACGACTGAAAACTGTGAACTGACAACTGGTCACTCGTATCGCAGCGCGACCGTGGGATCCACTCGCACCGCCCGGCGTGTAGGAATGAAACACGCGACCAAAGCCACACCGGCAAGGCTGAACGAAACACCGAGGTAGGTTGCAGGGTCAGTAGCTGTAATCCCGTATAACGCGGATTTCACTACGCGCGTCAGCGCAAACGACCCTCCCAGACCCACCGCGAGACCTATCACGACCAGGATCAACGCCTGGCGGCCCATCAGAGCCAGAACATCGGGCGCTCCCGCCCCCAGCGCCATACGGATGCCGATCTCGCGCGTGCGCTCCGCCACCGAATAGCTCATTACGCCGTAAATTCCTACGGCCGCCAGCACCGCAGCCACTCCGCCGAAAATCCCCAGCAGTACGATGTACAAGCGCAAGTACTGCACTTGTTGATCCAGGTATTCTTCCACCGTGCGGAAGTTGGCCGGAGGCTTGTTCGGGTCCACCTCGGCGACCGCGCGTCGCACCGAGGGAATCAGGCTTGCGGGATCGCCCGCTGTTCGCAGCACGAAGTACATCGCGGCGCGATCGTTCCAAGAGGGACCCATCCAGCGAGGCGTCTGCTGGTTATAGGGCACGTAGATCACCGGTGGCCGCTGGACTCCTTTGCTATTGAGCCGGTCAAGCGCGATATCGCCCGCGATCGCGACGATCTGGCGCGGCTGTTCGTCGGGAACAAAATCTAGAGTCACACGCTTGCCGAGTGGGTCTTCATTCGGAAAGAATCGTTTCGCCAGGCCCTCGCTGACGACCACCACGAGAGGCGCGGCGGCGGTATCCTTGACCGTGAACTCGCGGCCTCGCAGAATCGGGATCTTCATCGTGGCGAAAAAACCGGGCGTCACCGCGAAATAGTTGGCGGTTTGCGCCTGTTCCTGCGAGCTTCCGTTCCCGGCGCTCGAAGGCGGCGGGGCCGGCCGGCCCTCAATAAGGAACGGCATCGAAATGCCCCCGCCCGCCAGCGGCGGCCTGTTGATTGCCGCGACCGAAGTCACTCCCGGCACCGATTGCATGCGCTCCAGCACTCGCGTGAAAGTCAAGGTCGTGAGAGGGCTCACGTCCCACAGACCCATGCCTCGATATCGCGAATAGGGCTTGATGGCTTCGCCTTGCGGGAAGCGGAATTCGAAGGTCAGCAGGCCGTGAGGATTCGCGCCCAGATCGATGCGCTGCACTCGTAAGAAGCTATTGATCATCAGGCCGGCGCCGATCAACAGAACCAGCGCCATCGCGATCTGCAAAGCCACCAGCGCGCTGCGCGCATGCTGGCGCGCGAGACTATCGGTTCCGCTGCGGCCGGATTCCTTCAACGAATGCACCAGGTTCGGCTTGGAAGCTTGAATCGCCGGAAAAATGCCGCAGATTATGGCCGTGAGGACGGCGACGCCCAGCGTAAAACCCAGCACCTCCACATCCATCGAAATCGTCACCTGTCTCAGGAATCCCGGAGGTTCGGCCCACAGGAACAGCCGAAGGCCACCCCACGCCAGGAACACGCCGAGCAGGCCGCCTAGCAGCGACAGCGGTACGCTCTCCGTGATGAGCTGCCGCACGATGCGCCACCTTCCGGCGCCGAGCGCGGTGCGAAGAGCCATCTCGGTTTTTCGCGTGGCCGCGCGCGCCAGCATGAGACCGGCGACGTTGGCGCATCCGATCAACAGCACGAACCCTACCGCGCCCTGCAGGATCAGCAGCGGCGAGCTCAGCCCTCCATAGGCCGCCTCTTGCAGCGACTGGACGTTGGCTCCCACGCCCTGATTGCGTTCGGGATCGCCGGAGGCAAGCTGCGCGGCGATGCCGCCGGCCTCCGCTTGCGCTTGCTTGATGGAAACTCCGGGCTTAAGGCGCGCCACCGCTACCAGAAAGCCCTGCTTGCTTAAAGACTGCAAGCGGCCGATGGGCTGAGGCACCCAATAATCGCAATCGTTCTGGAAAAAGCTGAAGTCTTTTGGCATGACGCCGATAATGGTGTTCTTAGCCTTGTCCAGCGTGATGACGTGGCCCACGATGTTCGGGTCGCCGTTGAACCGGTTCTGCCAGAAACGGTAGCTGATGAGCACTACGGGCGTGGCATTGTCGATCTGATCTTCCTCGTCGGTGAAGATGCGCCCGAGAATCGGCTGGACGCCAATGGCTTTGAACATGGAGGGCGTGAAGGTCTCGCCGGTGACGCGCTCCGCGGGCGCTCCGTTCTGTTCCGGCCCGATCACGGCCACGCCGCCGTTGAACGCGCCCACCGCGGTGTAGGACTGGCTGCGGTCGCGATAGGCGAAGTAGCTCGACACGTTCACGTTGTTCCTCTGGTCGGGGTGGTTCTGCGGCACGCTCCAGATCACCACCATTTTGCTGGGATCGGGGAAGGGCAACGGCCGCAGCAGGGTGCCGTTAATCAAGCTGAAAACTACCGTGTTCGCGCCGATTCCCAGCGCCAACGAGAGAGCGGCGATCGCCGTGAAGCCGGGCCTCTTACCCAACAGCCGGAATCCGTAGATTGCGTCCTGCCAGAAAGTGGTCACGTGAGGGGCCCTCCGGGGCCGAACCTTTAGACGGAATCCGGCGAGGTTAGTTCCGCATTCCCCCTAAGTATGCGGCGTATTTGCGGCTTCCGGTGGGGCAGGCCCTCGGCCATTCATAAGCGCTAAGATAAAAACATTTCATCGCAAAAACGTTCGTAGACGGCAGGCTTGGCATCCAGAGGCGGAACGAAAAACGGGCCGTTCTCGCGTTACCTTAGCGCTTATGAAGGGCGCTGCCCCACGTTGGTCTGGAATACACTGAGGCATAACGAACATTAGAGCGAACGTTCTCCGGGGTGATTGCGTCTGTAGTATCAGTCCCATGGTCAAACGGAGGTTGAGCATGATCCGAGCGCTCGTAAATGTCAGCATTCTCGCCCTCGTCTCCGGCGCGGCATCTAGCCAAACACCCGAGGCGCCGCCTGCATTCGATATCGCGGACGTACATGTCAGCCCACACGTAACCAATCCGTACATGCGCGGCGGCGTCCTGCGCGGGACCCGCTATGACGTGCGGACGGCCAGTATGGTGGACCTGATCGCCCGCGCCTACGGAGTCGACGCCGATAACGTGCAAGGCGGGCCGAGTTGGCTGGATACGGACCGGTTCGACATCGCCGCCAAGGCTCCGGCGAACACCTCGCCCGATACCGTCAAATTGATGCTGCAAACGCTGCTTGCGGACCGGTTCAAGCTGAAGGTTCACCTGGACGAAAAGCCGATGCCGGCATTTGTACTGTCGGCGGGGAAAGGCAAGCCGAAGCTAAAGGAGTCGGACGGATCTCCCGGCAGCGGATGCGAAGGCAAGCCGCAAAATCCCGCGCCCGGCACGATTCCGTACGCGGTCGTTGCCTGTCACAACCGCACCATGGAGCAATTCGCGCAGGACCTGCACAACATGGCGGGAGGCTATTTGACGAATCCCGTGGTGGACCGGACGGAGCTGAAGGGGAACTGGGACTTCGAGATCAAGTGGACGGGGCGCGCCCAGCTCGCGGCGGCCGGCGCGGATGGCATCAGCATTTTTGACGCCGTAGACAAACAGCTCGGGCTGAAGTTGGAGCCGCAGAAGCTTTCTCTTCCCGTGATCGTCGTAGACAGCGTGAATGAGAGGCCGACGGAGAATCCGCCCGGCGTGACCACAAGCCTGCCGGCGCCCCCGCCGGCTGAGTTTGAGGTGGCGACCATCAAGCCGAGCCCGCCGGACGCTACGAATATAAACGGCCGGCTGGAACACGGCCGAGTGGATCTTCAGAATTTCCCGCTTAAGCAGTTGATCCTGATCGCCTGGGATCTGAATGCCGACGAATTGCTCGCGGGAGCGCCCAAGTTCCTGGATAGTGCCCGTTTCGATATCACGGCCCAAGCCGCTCCGCCTCCGCCGGGCACCGAAGTGGACATCGACGATTTGCGATTGATGCTGCGGGCGCTGCTCGCGGAGCGGTTCAAGCTGCAAACACACATGGAAGAGCGGTCGGTGGACGGATATGTGCTTTCAGGTAGCAAGCCCAAGATGAAGAAAGCCGACCCGTCGAACCGGACTGGGTGCAAGGAGGGCCCCGGACCCGATGGAAAGGATCCGAGAATCGCCAATCCCATACTCTCACGGCTGTTTAGCTGCCAGAACATGACCATGGCGCAATTAGCGGATCAGCTCCCAAATTTAGCTGGTGGGTACGCTCATGTTACGGTCCTGGACACCACCGGCCTGACCGACGCCTACGACTTCAGCCTGAGCTTCAGCGCCATCGGCCTGCTTCGAAGCGGCACCGTTCCGGGCCAGCCAGCCGGTGCGGAGGGCGCCGGGGGGGCGGACCCCAACGGAGCCCTGTCTCTTCCCGGCGCCGTCAGCAAGCAGCTCGGGCTGAAACTGGAACTGAAGAAGCGCCCGATGCAGGTCCTCGTCATCGATCACATCGAGGAAAAACCGACCGAGAACTAATAATGGAAGCTTTCAGCGATCAGCGCACAGCGCACGGCACGGGACCGGGCGTTCACCCGAGTCCCTGACTCCCCGCCGCGCCGGGCTGCGTTGTGCGCTGAGTCAGTGGGGAGTGTTCAGCTTCCGAAGCAGTCCGGCAGAAGATGAACTTCGCGGCTAGTTGTACATTGCGGCGCTGTTAGGAAGCGCACGGTGCCCTTAATTTCCAGGAAGCGGGGTGCCGCGGCACCGGGGCTGAAGAACGAGCCCAAAATGCTGGTCGGCGAACCGACTTCGAGGATGCTGGAGGCGAAATTCGGCGCCGCGAGGTTGTCGACGGGCGTATCGAAATTCGGGTGATTCAAGATGTTGTACGCCTGCACGCCGAAAGTGAAGTTGACGTGCTCGGTGATTCTGACGTCTTTCATCAGCGCCGCATCGATATTGAAGAAATGCGGGCCATAGATCGAGTTCCGTCCCATGGTCCCGAAGCCGGTGAGCGCGCCGGCGGGCGCGAACATCGACGGAGTGAGGCACGGAGCGTTCACGGCGTTCAGGCAAGTCTTGGGGAGTTTCGTCACCGGGCTGGCGAAAACGGTCGCATCCGGATAATTATAGGCAGCGAGTCCTGCATAGTCCAGGCCATCCACGACAGTGAAGGGCAAGCCGCTGCGCCAGAACCAATTGCCGGAAAGAGTCCAGCCGCCAACCAGCCGATTGGGTCCCCATTTCAGCCCGGCGCGCCGGAAGACGTCGGTGAATACCAAGTTGGCGCTGAGGTAGTGCCGGACATCGTATTCCGAGTTTCCGTAGTTGGCTTTGAGGTTGTAGGGGTTCTGGGGAGTCGTAAGGCTGTAGTTGGTGGCAAGGGCGGAGAACGGCAAATTGGAGATCCCACCGTTGGAGATGTCATCCAGCGCGTGGCTCCAGGTATAGTTCAACGTGAAGCTGAGTCCGGCCGACAAGCGCTTTTGCAGACTGAGGATCAGCCCGTTGTAATTGGAGTTGGCGGCCGAGAGATACTGATTCACCACGCCTAAAGCGGGATTTGGCGGCGCTGCCGGAAGGGGCCCAAAACCCGTGGGGCAGGTATCGGGAGGGCAGTAGGCGTTGATGCCTGCGTTGTCGATGGGTATGTGGCTGCCGTGCATTCCAGCATAGTTGGCACTGAAGACCATATTGCCCGGAATAACCTGCTGGACCTCGAAGTTCCACTTGTAGTACGTCGGGTTATCGAAGGTGTTGGGGAACGTGGTGAAGTTCGGAGGCGAGAATCCCGGAACCGCTGCGGAGAGGGAATTAAATGTCGCGCCCGAGGCGAACCCGGAAACCAGGGCTTTGTTGGCCTGCGCTGCCAGGGTGAACGGGCTGCCTGGGACGCCGGGTGCTAACACGGAGGCGGGGAGCACGAAGGGATTGGTCGTGGGGGTGTTGAACGCCGACGATTCCGCCAATCCGCCCGGTATTACATCGGCAAAGACACCTGCGCCGGTCCGGATCACCGTCTTGTCCGAATGGGTAGGCTTCCAGGCAATGCCGATCCGCGGCTCCCACTTAATTATTTGCGTGTTGGCGTACGCATAGTGCTGGTTGAACGTGACTAACTGATCGTAAGGAATGTTAGCGGCATTGGGATTGGGTGTTGTGGTGAAAGTGTTTTTCAGATAGGCGAAACAGTTGTTGTCGCAGGTGGGATTGGGATAGTGTTCCAGGCGCAAGTTCAGCGAAAGCGTCAGGCGGTTGTTGACCTTCCAATCGTCGGCCACATAGCCGCCAAAAGTATTCATCCGTATTCCCTCCTCGAGCGAAGAAGGAAAGGTTTGTTGGAGAATCGAACTGGGTCCTCCGCCGTTAAAGAAATCGCTCAATGTGGTTATGATCTGGCCGTGAGTGGGGCCGTCAATGGATGCGAAGTCCAGATCGGTGACGGTCCAGTGGAGCCAGCTAAAGCCCACGCGGAAGGTATGCTTGCCGCGCACGTGGACGAAATCGTCGAGGATCTGGTACTGAAATATGCGCCGGCCATTGGGATAGAAGTAATTCTGCGGCCCTCCATAGGCGCCGGCGGACGCGAACGAACCATCGCTGAAATCCATCCAGGTGGGAAGCGCCGCCAATTCTGCATTCGGTTGCGAAGGCTCGAAAATGGCCGAGTAGTATAAGGCCGAGCCCTTGAACTCGTTTACCGTGTTGGGCCCGAAGATATGGGTTTCCGCAATCTGGCCGGTCAACTCGGGTTGATTGCTGTCCGAATTGAACTGCGGCCCGAAGGGGCTGGTGAAGGTCGGCTGGAAGCCGTTGTCGCGCAACACCCGGATATTCCCGCGATCCTTGTCGCTGAAGGTATGATCGACGCGCGCGGACCACTGATACTCGGTGAGGATGCTGGGTGATGTGGAGCGGAAACCGAGAGCGCAAGGAGCGCTGGCGGGAAGGCCGGTGAAACTGCCACCCCCGCAGCTATCCGATTGTGGCGTAGCGGAGCCCGCTCCGGGGGCGTTGTTATAAATCGCAAAAAGCTGCTTGTAAAAAGGAATCTCGGCGGCATTGCCGACAGCCGTTAGATTACTCAAGGTCGCTGCCTGGAATTGAGGGCTGGGAATCAGTTGGAGGGTCGGAGCAGTGGGCAGGAGGTCGTGGGTTCCCTCGTAATCGACATCGAAGAAAGTGTGGTTCTTCCAGATCGGCCCATTGACGCCGGTTTGCCACTGGTTGAAATTGTTGAACGGAGTGGGCAGCCCCGCCTGGTTGCCGAAAAAGCTGTTGGAGTTCAGGTAACGGCCGTTCCAATTGTAAATGACATCGCCATGGAAGGAATTGCTTCCGGATTTGGTGATGTAGGCAATCTGTGAGCCGGCGTACTGGCCGTATTGCGCGGAATAGGCGTTGTTGATGACGTTGGCTTCCGCGATATCGTTCGATCCGAGGAGCAAGTTGGAAGCACCGCTATTGTTGATACTGAAGAAAGGATCGTCGTAGTTCACGCCATTGATGGTGAACAGGTTGGAAACGGCGGGCATCCCCTGCGCCACAAAATTGCCGTATCCCATCTGCGTATTCATGACCACGCCCGGGGCGGTCTGCGCATAGTAGGTGATATCACCACCGGGGGTGGGCAGGTTGTCAAGCATTTGCGAGGTGAAGTTTGTGGTCACGTCCGCATTTTCGGTCTCCACTGCTTCCGCAGCAGTCGATACTTCGATGGTCTCGGCGGCGGTCGCGACTTTCAACTGGACGTCGGCGGGAGTGGGTTGTCCCGCGGTGACTAGCAGGCCGGTAGTCTGCGTGGCCTGGAAGCCGGTGGCATTCACGGTCACCTTGTACGTTCCCGGGGTCAGGAAGGAAAAGCGGTAGTTGCCCTGCATGTTGGTCGAAGTCGTCTGCGAGATATTCGTGGCGACATTCGTCAGAGTCACTTTAGCGTCGGGCACGGTAGCGCCGGCCGGATCGGTGACGGTTCCTGTCACATCACCCGAGATAATGGACTGCGCCACCGCCTTGGGACTTACGATCAGGCTAGTCCACGCGCCAAAGCTGAAAACAAACCACATCCACGCAATGCGGGATACCCTTCCCCTCCAGGCCATTGCTGTCTTTACCGGGATTTCCATTTTGGACTCCTGAAGGTGGCTTGCAAGCGCCGCCGAATTTCGAATCTGTCGTGAATGCATAGAATTGACCCCTTATTGCGATTTGCGGGTGAATGATACAGGCGTGTTGGACACGTCATCTTCCCCTTCCGGCAGGCGGGAAGAAGGCAGCTAAAGGTGCCGCTACTCGGCAGTACCCCAGTTCGCGGAAGGCTAAATGATCCCACCCACCAGCGATTGAACAAATTGTAAACCATTATCTGGAGACAAGCAAGCTTTTTTACAATCAGGTTAAACCAGGCAAAACAGGTGAAAACAGGTGAAACCTTCTTTGAAGACTTTTGGGGGAACAAGCTTTATCCTGCTCCCCCAGGCGTCTTCAATGCCTCGGGTGGGCCCGCGGATCGTCCGGGTGGTTCACAATGGCTACATGCCGTGTCTGGAAGGTTCCTTCTTCGCGCTGGCCTTCTATGACGTCGCCGAACAGATTCAGGCTGAAAAGCTGCGCGAAATCCTGGGAGCCACGCAACCGCATCGTGCCCCCAGTTTCAAGCATCCCGCGCCCGAATACGTCCGCTTTCAGGTGCCTCCGGTGATCGAATATCCCGAGCCGGTTTCCCTCCCTTCCGGAGAGAAATTCGAAAGTCGTATTAAGTATTTCGATTACGGCGTGGTCTGCGTGGAGCTGGAGATGAGCTTCGCAACCGACTGGGACGGGCTGGTTCGTCTCTCCAGCCGCTGGATAGGAGAACCGCAACTGGAAACCACCAGCGGCGATCTCTTGCGGTCCCGCTTGGATCGAATCAGGGGCGCGATGGTTCAGCCCTACTCGTCCTGGCTGACCGAAGACTATTACGTGATTCAGGTGACACGGGCGCCGGACGGTTCCGGCGATCCTCTGACCGCCAAGGCTCTGCTAGCCTCCTGCCGCGACAAAATCGCCCAAATCGTGCGCGGAGAAACGGCCGCGCTCTCCGATACGGAGCGCGAAGAGGTCTTGCAATCCAGCGTTTCCTATTACCCCAACGACCTGCTGATCGCGGGTTGGACCGCTGCGTTCCTCTACGATACGCCCGAAAGCGCCATCCCGACTCGCCAGTTGCTGGAATATGCCAACACGCAGCTTCTGGAATTCCGCCATTACGATGAAGTGTTGACGCAGGTCCTGGCCAATGTTTACCGCGCCCTGGAGCATAAACGCGGATTCTTTGCCGGCTGGAAAATGGGCCGGCAAGCCGAGCACTTGAACGCGATGCGGCTGGAAGTGAGCGAGCTCACCGAGCGCGCGGACAACTCCATCAAATTTCTGAGCGACATGTTCTATTCGCGCGCCTACCGCATGGTTTCGAATAGAGTCGGCGTAGCCGATTACCGGCTGCTGGTGGAGGAGAAGCTAAAAACCGCAGGGGAACTCTATAACGCGATGGTAGAGGAATTCCGCCAGTCCCGGGCGTTCATTCTGGAGGCGATGGTGGTGGCGATTCTGGTGATCGAGCTGATTCAGGCTTTCAGGCACGGCTGAACCCCCCGCTAGAGGATTGAGGTGCGCGCTTGCCTTAACGCGCACAACGCATTGGCTGTGCGCTTTTCAGCTTTAACGCGCACAACGCATTGGCTGTGCGCTTTTCAATCTGTTAATCTGCGAAGGCAGACTCGCGCATGGAACCAGGTTGCATCCGGCACACGGAGTTGCCAGGAACGTCCCGGCTGTTCGCCGATTTCAACTATCATTTCGATCGGGTGGCGCGCTTCTATCGCCACAATCCGCACGATCCAGCGTCTTTCGAAGCGGCCGCGAGAGAAATCGATTATCCCGCGGAGCGCCGCGCCGCGATGGTCTATGCGCTTGAAGCCCAGAATGGCCCGAGCGAGGCGTTGCGCCGGTTTTCCCAACCGGGCACCGTGGCCGTGGTTTCTGGCCAGCAGGTGGGATTGTTTGGCGGCCCAGCTTACACGATTTACAAGGCTCTTACCGCGGTGAGAACCGCCGGCGAGCTATCGGCGCGCGGAATCCAGGCTGTGCCGGTCTTTTGGCTGGCTTCGGAAGATCACGATTTCGCGGAAGTCAGCTTCACCTGGATCTTCGACGGCGATCGCGATCCCGTGCGGCTGACGGTAGAGGCGCCGGAGGCCAATGGCCGCCCGCGCCCCGTGGGCCGCATCCCTCTGCTGAATTCTCCGGTGGAGGGGCTGCGCCAGGCGCTCGCCCCATTTCCCCATGGCGATCGAGTGAGTGCGTTGGTGGAAGAAGCATACCGCCCCGGCACCACCATGACGGAGGGCTTTCGGGCGCTGCTCCGGGGGATTCTCTCCGGAACCGGACTGTTGTTTCTCGATCCCCTGGACCCGGCGGTGCACGCCATCTCCGCACCGCTGATTTCTGAAGCTCTGAACGCCGCGGGCGAGATCAAGGCGCGCCTTCTCGAACGCAACCGCGAGCTCGTCTCTTGCGGCTATCACGCGCAGGTGCATGTGGATCCGAAAACGTCGCTGTTCTTCCTGCTGGAAGACGGAGAGCGCTCGACGCTGCGGTTGAAAGATTCCGAATTCGCTTCGCTGCGCGATCGCGCCGCCGATATATCGCCCAGCGCTCTGCTCCGGCCCGTGGTGCAGGATTATCTGCTGCCCACCGTCGCCTATGTCGGCGGCCCGGCGGAGCTTGCCTATTTCGCCCAATCGCAGGTGATCTACGACCGGCTGTTGGGGCGCATGCCGGTGGCGCTGGCACGCTCCGGGTTCACACTGCTGGACGAGCGGGCGTCAAAGCTCCTGGATCGCTACAAACTTCCGTTCGCTGCCGCTCTGGTACCCCGCGAGTCTCTGGAGGAGCGGCTGGCGCAGGCGCTGGTTCCGGAACCGCTCGAACGGTCGTTCGACGAAACCTCGCGCGAGATTCAAGGCCGTCTCGAGAATCTGGCGGGCGAGATAGAGCGGTTCGATCCCACGTTACGCGCCTCGCTCGAAAAGAGCCGCGCCAAAATGCTATATCAGCTTGAAAAGCTGCGCCGCAAGACGGCCCGCGAAACTTTCCGCCGCACGGCTCGCGCGGCTTCCGACGCGCAGTTTCTGCACAACCTGATCTTTCCCCAGCGCCACCTGCAGGAACGCTTCTATTCGATTCTGCCGTTCCTGGCCCAACACGGCGTGGAGTTGGTGGATCGGCTAAGGAATGCCACGGGGCAGGACTGCCCCGATCACCGGGTACTCGCGGTTTGACCGGCCACGCTAGTCGCTGAGCGGAAGCTTTCGCCAGTTCCCCGGAAACGCTCCCTACGGCCGCGGCTCCGCAATAATGTCGCGGCTGAACTGCAATTGCCCGGGCGACGCGTCGGCGCGCTTGACTTCGAAGCACAAAGGCACCACGTCACGGGAGCGGCACCTTCGAGAAGAAGTTCTCGAAGAGTGTGACAGTAATGCGTCCTCCCATATCCATCAACCGACCGACGGCGCTGAAGGACGTGTTCTTTTTCACCTGAAGCGATTGGTTCTTCCCGTTGAACAGCTCGGACGTGGCGCCACTTCTCCTGTCTATGAACATCGTGAGTTCGCCGTACATCGCTGTCTCGAAGTCCAGGTCTAAGGTGCCGAACCACTGGAGCGGATCGAAAGCATTGTAGATAAGCAGGACGGACGGAATACCCTGATTCGCTCCGTACTGAATCTGTTTTCGGGAGCTGTTAATGCTCTCCCGCACATAGCTGCCCACCGTATTGGAGTGAACAACGCCGGGTGCATCGAAGATCTCGTCCTTTGAGATCTCTTTGATTTCGAAAATCACATTCGTTTCAGCTATCCTAACCAAATAGTCGGGCCTGGACGAAGTATCCTCCCTAATTCTTTCGAATTCTAAACCGTTGTCGGTTAGGAAGCGTTCGAAGAGGCCTTCAGACTTCGTTCTTCCCGCTGGCGGGGAGACCTTTCGCGAAAAGTTCATGAGTCTTCCTTTCCGTCCGGCACAATCTCGCGATTGGGCTTAGAACATTTTAATGGTAACATGTTTGGAGGGCATATGGCGACGCACCGGTCGCCGTCGCGCCCGCGCAGCGCAGCGTTTATCCTATCGATAAGCTTCGCCACGATTGTCAATCTGGTAGGCGATAATCTGCGTTCCTTCGAGGAGCATGTACACCCTCCACTTGCCCACGCGTAGCCGATAGGATCCGGCAAACTCGCCGCGCAACGGACGAATGTCGCCCTCGCCAGTGGCAGCAAACCGTTCGAGCGTTGACAGAATGCGCGCCTGAGTGTCGGCGTCCAGCCGCTTCAGATCTTTTTGAATCCGGCCTTCATAGTGAAGCTCACGCTTCATCCATCAGCCTGCGCTTTAGCTCTTCATGGCTGATCGTTTCGCCGCGCTCCGACAAGGCGGAGCGAAGTTCCGCCGCGGTCTCTTCGTCAACATCGACTGGCACCGGGGAGTTGATCTTCCGCAGGAACTCCTCATCAGAGACGTAGTCGGTCATTTGCTCCGCGACGGTGAGAAGGGCATGGACCTTTTCCGCAGGCAAGACCTGCGCGATCTCGATGAGGCGGTCCAGTTCACTCATTCCGATTCCCATTTTAGCGGAACGGAGCCATCCGAGGTCCAAATCCGCCTGCGGTCCACTTGAGGTCCAAATCGCCAACGTGGAACTCTTTTGTTTCATGGACCGTCCCTTGTAAGCGTTTGATCTGACCGTTCGAGTTCTCTCGGGGCCGCCAACATTCGCGGCCCAAGCAGTTCGGAACACCTGTGACGTACACGCTCTTTGGGTGTTTGAGCCGCGACCGTATGGAGCGGTTTGCTGGGACGGTTCAGACGGTTACCGGATTTCCACATAGTCCAGCGCCACCGATTCGCCCCCATCCGGCGAGCCTTCGATGCGGATCTCGTCGCCGGGTTTCAGAAAGATGCTGGGGACCGTCCTCAGCGACGAGGATGCCCCGTCGATCTTCTGCGTGGGGAGCCGATCTGACGCGATCCATTGGTCGATCAACTGTCCGCTCACCCACAGCGAATAACGTGCGGCTCCGTTGTTTTGGTCGAAATAACGGACGCGCAGCTCATGCCAGCCGCTCGCGCCCTGATAGGCGAAGCGTGCGGCACAGCGCGCCACGGGGCAGGAGACCGCGGTCCCGCCCGAAGCAGCCTCCCAGGGATTGGCCGGAACCGGCACGTATCCTTCGAGTTTCATGGATTCGGCCTCCACACGGCCGGGGTGGTTCCCGGCCCGGCCTTTCGCGTCGGCAATGCCGGAGGCCTTCAGGAACCAGCTCACCACCGCATCGCGCCATACTTCGGCCTGCCCCGCCTGATACTCCAGTTGCGCGAGGATTTCCCGAAAACGGCGCTCGTCTATCCGCCCCTCAAGCGTTCGCCACTGGCGAACGTAGTTCTCGACAGCCTCCGCGCCGTCGTAATGCGAATCATACAGCCGTTGAATCACCGTTTCGCCGGAATGCAGCCGGTATGTATAGGGCACGTGATGGAAGAACAGCAGCAGATCATCCGGCGTTGTGGCCGGCGTCTCATAGATTCTCGCGACCTCGGGCCGGTATTGGCCCGCGAATCCAGTGCCGGTCTTGACACTGCGATCCATGCCCACTCCCTGGGCGTCGGCGTTATGCCACATTCCCCAACCGTTGCGCTCGGACGATTCCACCGACACTCCGTAATGATTGCCGGTGATTTCCGTGAGGGTTTGGAGGCCCAGCGGGCCGGTGTAGTTCTCGTAGGTTTTCCAGGAGCTCAGTTGTATCCGATTCACTACGTCCTTCACCTCCGGGTCCGGGCCAAATGTCAGTTGGGTCCACTCTTCCGAGATCTGTTGAGCGCTAAGATCCGGATTCCAGGCAAGCCGGCCAAAAGCGTAGAGATTGGCTTGCGACAAATGATTGCCCATCCAGTTCTCGCTTAAGCCGGGGTTGGCGACACCCACGAATCCCCCCACGGGCCGCCCAAACACTCTTCCCGCCGCAAGAGCTTTCACCGGCGTGCCGGCGCCTTTGGCGTGCAGATCGAAATCCAAAACTTCTTTCCACATGGGCGCGAGAAACACGGTGTGCCGAGCCTGGCCCAGATACTCCTGCGTGATTTGAACTTCGATCGCCTGGTTGGTTTTCTCCAACGTGCCGAATAGAGGCGAAGCCGGTTCGCGCACTTGAAAATCGATCGGCCCATTCTTGATTTGCACGACCACGTTGTCTTCGAACTTGCCGTCCAGAGACCGGAAATTGTCGTCTGCCGCCCGAGCCCGGTCGTTCTTCGGATTCTGCCAGTCCAGGTGGTGGTCGTAGACGAAGCCCCGGTAGAACAGCAGGCCCCCATGCGGCTTCAACGCTCGGGCAACTACGTTCGCCGCGTCCGCATGCGTGCGTCCATAGACGGAAGGCCCAACGCGTCCCTCCGAGTCGGCTTTAACGACGATTCCCGCCAAGTCCGGGACCGCCCGGTAAAGCTCATCCACTTTAGCGCTCCACCACTCGATGACGCGTGGATCCAGCGGATCGAACGTGTCGAGCCCGCCCATCGACTTTGGACTCCCGAAGTCAATCGCTATCGCGACACGAACGCCCCAGGGGCGGAACGCTTCGGCGATGCGCGCGATTTCCGGGAGAAAATCGGGCTGGAGAAGCCGGAGGTCGGCGTTGACGTTATCAATCGAGCAAGCGTTGATGCCCAGCGAGGCCAGCATCCGACCGTAGTCGGACACGCGAGTCAAGTCGGAGCGCGCATGGCCGTTTTCCCAGAAAATCGATCGGCCTCCGTAACCGCGCTCTATGGATCCGTCGAGATTGTCCCAATGATTCACCCACCGGACAGGCGCGTAAGGAATCTCTTTGTCGTCGAGGGCATCGAGGGCATCGACGCGCTGGTCGAGCGCGATTTTTCTCAGCAGCGCGAAGACGCCGTAGAGAACGCCGCGATCTGCGCCGCCGGCGACGACGGTGTAGCGGGCTGAGCCCTGGCGAACGGTTTTGATCCAGAAGCCGTCATCGGGTAGAGACGTCAGTTGCGCCGAGGGGAGGGCCTGCGAAACGAGGCTTTGTGTTCCCAGGATCACGCCTCCCCCGGCCGGCACAGCGGATTCGTACCGGAGAACCCGGCCGAGCATGCCGCGCGCGCCGCGGGTCAATTCATCGCGGGCCGAGCGCAAAATTTGCGAGTCGCCGAGCAGCGTCACGGAGGGGCCCAATGCCTCAACTTCTCTTTCCGCGACCGAGGGATCAAGCGGCGCATATCGCAGCCACGCGTCGTAACCGCTTTCCGCGCGCACTCCCACCACCAAGGCCAGCCCCAGCAGCCACCGCGGCGTTTGTCTACTTTTCATGTGAGTACTCCCGCGGCTAGATAGCCTCCATCGACAACGATTGATTGTCCCGTAATGAAGCTAGCCCCATCGCCGGCCAGCAGCACGGCGGCGCCCACCAGCTCACAGGGGTCGCCAAAGCGCGCCATGGGCGTTCGCATCAACAGTTCCCGGCCGCGCGGGGTGCCTTGAATCAAATGCGCGTTCAACTCGGTCGGGAAAACGCCCGGAACGATGGCGTTCACGCAAATGCTGTTGCAAGCCCACTCGCACGCGAGGCTTTTCGTCAGCGACAACAGCGCCGCCTTCGAAGCGCAATACGCGGCGACGCCATCGAAGGCCAAAAAGGAACCAAGTGACGCGATGTGAATCATTCGCCCGCGCCCGCTCGCCTTGAGCGGCTCGTAAAAGCTCTGCGCGCACCGGAGCGCCCCGCTCAGATTCGAATCTATGATTCCGGTCCAATCCGATTCGCCAATCTCCGCCGCGGCTTTCTTCAAACCGACGCCGGCCGCATAGACCACAATTTCGACGGAGCCGAATCGCTTCAGCACGGCGTCGCGAAAGGCATCGATGGATTCGCGGTGGAGAACATCCACCGGATGCGCCAGGGTGCGGCGATGCTCGCGCTCGATCTCCTGGCACGCCGTTTCAATCAATGGCAACCTGCGGCCGGTGGGAGCCACGTCGGCCCCATGCTTCGCCAGACCGATGGCGAGGGCACGTCCCAAACCTGAAGTCGCTCCAATGACAACCGCGACGCGTCCGGATAGATCGAAAATACCCACCTAATAGGGGATTCTAACGTGGCGTGGGTCGTTGGGGTCGGCCCAGCGGTCGTTGGGAATGAGCGGGGTCCAGCCGGGACGCGCCGGGTCTTGATCGTAGGGATAGTTGCCGAGCTTCCTGTAAAGCTCGCTGTACTCCCCGAGTTTGTCGCGGTTGAGCTTTACGCCGAGTCCCGGCCCGCTCGGGACCTCGATGGAGCCGCATTCATACGCGAGCGGTCCCCCTTCGATAATGTCGTCGGTCAAATGATGATAGTGCGCATCGGCGGCGAAGGTCAAATTGGGGATCACGGCGCCCAAGTGCAGCATCGTGGCCAATTGAATGCCTAACTCACCCGAGGAATGCACGGCCACGCCCAACTGGAATGTTTCGCAAATTCCCGCCGCTTTTACACAAGCTCGAATGCCGCCCCAGAAGGTCGTGTCGAGCAGAATCACGTCTACGGCGGTATCCAGGACATTGGCGGCGAGCTGCTCGAAATTGACGACCACGGTGTTGGTGGCCAGCGGAATCCGCGTCATCTCCCGCGTGCGGCGCATGCCGTTCAGTCCGAACACCGGGTCTTCCAGGTAGTCGTTATTCAAGCTCTCGATGGCTTTGCCGAAGCGAATCGCCTGTTCGGTGGACCAAACCGCATTAGGATCGAAGCGCAGCTTGTCATGAGGGAACTCGGAGGCAATGGCGCGGTACGCTTCCAACTCGTAATCCGGGGGGAAGACGCCGCCCTTGAGCTTGTGGGTGGTGAATCCAAAGCGGCGCTTCAATTCGCGAGCGTGATCGACGAGCTGGTCGATCGTTCGGACTTCGCCGGATTCGTCCCGCGGATGGGGGTAGCGAAAGACCCCCGGATGGGGATAGCGAAAGAAAAGATACGAGGCGAACGGCACGCGGTCGCGAAGGCGGCCGCCCAGGATCTCGGAAACCGGCACGCCCCAAGCCTGGCCCAGAATATCGAGGCAAGCGAATTCCAATGCGGCCAGCACTTGCGTGCGATTGTTATAAAGCGACGCGGTGGGATTGGCGATAAGGAAACGCATTTCTTCCAGCCGGGCCGGGTCATTCCCCACCAGATACGATTTCATCGTTCGAAAAAGGGCCTCCGCGGACTCCCCTCCGCCGCCCATTTCTCCCAAACCGATTAAGCCGTTATCCGCTTCGACCTCGACGATCGTACGCACGAAGCGTCCCCAGTGGCATCCATTGGCGTGCCGCAGCGGCGCTTCCAGAGGAACCGTGACCGTCGTGGCGCGGATATCAGAGATTTTCATGCCCGGCATATGCAGCGTAACAGGCTCGGTTGAAGACGCTTTTGGAGCGCGGACTTTAGTCCGCGCGGGACTTCTTCAGTCCCGCTGGGGGGAAGCGAGGCTGAACTAAGGGTATTTTCCCATCAATTGATTCCGGCCCATTTAAGTCAACATCGGCACGATGGCCGTTTGCCGATAGCATACGTATATCATTGATCGCGGCCCAGTGTTCCACGTGGAACATTCAAGCGTTCAATCGTTAAGTTCCGCGATCAATCGATCGCGGCCGCCTTAAAGCCCATTTCACCTTCATTCTGTTTCATTCTGCCTCCATCTGATCCCAAAAATTTCGTTTTCGCGACCAACTGATCGTGCCTGCACAGGCTAAAGCATGTGCCACCACCCTCCCGAACCCCACTGCACGAAATATAGAAACTCCGGACCTGGACTTCAGCCCGGTCCGGACGGAGGCTGAAGCCGGGCTGAAGCCCCCGTTGCAGGCCAGAGCCTGCTCCGCCAAGCGTCTTCATACGCCGTTTCATGGTAGAACAGTAGACTGCATGAAGCCGGTTCCCAGGGAGCGCCAACAATCTCTCGTATCGCGGCTGATGCAGGCCTGCGGCGGTTCTTATCCTCCCGAGACGCGGCGCAAGTACTTTCTGTCGGGGCCGCAGTGGGCCGCGGCGTATGACGGCAGCGCGTTGTTTCACGCGCCTACCCGGCCTCCCATCGAATTTGAGGAAGTGATCCGGCGCTATTCCGAAATCGGCATCGCGTATTGGAGCACGCACGACACCGACGTGATTCGGACGGATGCCTTGGGCACGCCGCGGCAGCAGGAGATTTTGGGCTGCATTAAGTCGGTGCTCGATAAATACGGCATCCATTGCTCCATGGTTACGGCGGAGACTTTTCATCACGCCGTGTGGGCTGCCGGCCCGGCGGCCGAGTCGCCAACTGTGCGCGAGTACGCCCGGTTCCGCGTGCAAAACACGGTGGAGATCGGGCATGAGCTGGGCGCAAGCTTCGCCGTCTATTGGCCGGGATCACTGGGCTACTACGTTCAAGGCGCCGTCGAGGAAACCGAAACCCTGCGCTGGTACGCCGAAGCCTTGAACGCCGCTTGCGACCGCGACCTGGAATTATCACGTCGTGCGGGCCGCCCGCCGCTGAAGCACTGCCTCGAAGCCAAGCCCTTCGAGCCCCAGGCCGAGATTCTTCTGCCCACCAGCGACGCGATGTTGGCGTTTATCGCTTCGGGGCTTCTGACCCATCCGGAAATGGTGGGATTGAATCCTGAATATCTGCACGAGCTGATGTGGGGGGCAGCGCCGCGTGCCGCGCTAGCTCGCGTTCTGCTCGCGGGTAAGCTTTTCCACTTCGATATCAACGACGGTTATCGCCTGAAGCACGACGTCGATATTGGCGTCGGTTTGGTGAACCCGCTCGACTGGCTGAACGTTTTGATTTTGCTGCGCAGCCACAATTACACCGGCCCGTTCAACCTCGATTACAAGCCTCCGCGAACCACCAGCCAGTTCGGGGTCTTCGAAGTTAGCTTCCCTTCCGCCGTGGACCGGTTCATCACTCTGTGGGAAATGGCGGGTGAGGCGATCTCCGACCCGATCATCCGGGAAGCGACGGAGGCGCTGAAAGCGGGCGGCGAGTTTTCCGGCGAGCGGGGCGATGCGCAAGCGATCGCCGAGGCCCATCGAGAGCTCCTGACGCTCCACGAGTTGATTGCGCACCGGCTGGTGCAAATTCTGCTGGATCTGCACCGCGGCCGCGTCTTCTCGATCGTGTAGCCTCATGCCCACCACACACGTGATTTCCCTCGGCGGCGTGGATCTGGCCATCGTCGCTATTTATTTCGCGGCGGTGTTGGGGATCGGTTTCTATCTGAAGCGGTTCGCCCAGTCCGGAGAGGACTTCTTTCTCGCCGGCCGTGAAATGACGGCGTGGGTCGCGGGTTTGAGTTTCCTTTCCGCGAACCTCGGCTCGCTCGAACTGCTGGGGTGGGCTGGATCGGCGTATCAGTACGGAATCTTGGCGGCGCACTGGTATTGGTTGGGCGCGATTCCCGCGATGGTGTTCCTCGGCCTGGTGATGATGCCTTTCTATTACATTTCCAAGACGCATTCCGTCCCGGGCTATTTGCAGCTCCGCTATGGAAAGGGCGCGAGCGCCCTCAGCGCGGCCAGCTTTGCCGCCATGACCATCCTGATGTCCGGGGTCAATATGTACGCCATGGCAGTGGTGATGAAAGTGGTGCTGGGATGGAACATTCACTTCAGCATTTGGGTTTCTTCGCTGACGGTCGGCGTCTATGTCGCTCTGGGCGGATTGTACTCCGCGATTTTCAATGAAGTTCTGCAATTCTTTTTGATTTGGTTGGGGGCCTTGCTCATCCCCATCTTGGGGTTGTGGGAAACCGGCGGCTGGAGCGGCCTGGTGGAACGCATCCATCGAAACTTTCCCGGCCAGGACTTCACCCATCTATGGTCGACGCTGGGCCACCATGCCGATAATCCCATGGGCATGCACTGGACCGGGATCGTGTTCGGCCTTGCCGCCGTGTTGTCGATGGGCTACTGGACCACCGATTTTCTCGTGGTCCAGCGAGTCTTGACGGCCAAGGATATTCGCGCCGCCAAGATGGCGCCCATCATCGCGTCGTTCTTCAAAATGGCCGTGCCGGTCATCGTGATCCTTCCGGGCTTATTGGGGCTGGCAGTGCTGCCCGAAAAACTGATGCCCGAGAGCGCTCTTCAAGCTGGCCAACACAGCTACAACGAGGTGCTTCCGTTAATGCTCGCGCGGTATCTGGGACCCGGGCTGCTCGGCCTCGGTGTGACTGCGCTCGTCGCAGGATTCATGGCAGGCATGGCCGGCAACGTCAGCGCTTTTTCCACGGTCTGGACCTACGATCTCTATCGTCCTTACCTTCGCAAGCAGGCCCTCGACGCGCATTATGTTTCGATGGGACGCTGGTGCACCATGATCGGGCTTCTTATCAGTATCGGGACCGCATACCTGGCCATGGGTTTCGCCAGCATTATGGATTACGTGCAGGCGCTGTTCAGCTTTTTCGTTGCGCCGCTGTTCGGTACGGTTCTTTTGGGCATGCTGTGGAAACGGGCTACCGGCGCCGGAGGATTTTGGGGATTATTGGCAGGCACGGGTTCTTCGATCGCGATGTTTTTCGCCGTGAAATTCAATCCTCGATTCCTGGCCGTGATCGCGCTGTCGGATCAGGCCAAACCTCTCGCCGAGGATATGTATCGCGCACTCTGGTCGTGTCTGTTTGGCGTAATTGTGACCGTGGGTGTAAGTCTCGCGACCAGGCCCAAGCCGGAAGTTCAGCTTTCCGGTCTGGTGATGGGATTCACGCAAATTCCCAAAGAGGCGGGCGCGGGCATATTCGCGAAGCCTGTATTCTGGGGCGCCGTCTCCATCGGAGTGTTGCTGCTGATCCAGTGGATTTTCTGGTAGCCGTCATGCACAAAGGCGTTCTCGTTCCGGTGTGGTTTTTCGTGGGCCTGCTATTGGCGATTTACGGCGTGCTGATCTTTGCGAGCGGGATCATCGAATGGTCCCGCCCAGCGAAAACCGTTCTGGCGGACGTGCATGCGCCGGTGTGGTGGGGCGCTCTGCTCGCCATCATCGGGGTGTGCTACTCGATCGCCTTCCGTCCCAGACGCCGCTAGCCTATCTTTCGCAGTTCGCAGGGGTGGCGAGGTGTAAGTACTTCAGAATCAGTAGGAGCACCTAAAAGGTCTTCACCACAAAACAGACTTTTCCGGGGAGGACGGCGCGACTTGCGAAGACTTCATGCGCGGCGGA
>DATDGT010000038.1:0-3142 GCA_036521975.1 Bryobacteraceae bacterium | reverse complement strand
ACATCAATCTCTCGCCATGCTGGAGTATTTCGTCCATCTTGACGTGGGCGATCCTCCCAGCGATCTAGTCTTAGCGGTTGCGGAAGTCCCGGACGATCTAGCCCGGGAGCGAATTGAAACCAGCAACCTGCCGGCGAGCTGGCGCGAATCTGCCGCTCCTCCCGAACTCGCTCGACTGGGTGACGAATTCGCGCAACGTGGAGAGAATTGTTTACTAGTGGTACCCTCCGTTCTTGCGCCCAACGAAAATAACTGGCTGGTCAATCCCGCGCATCCCGACTACAAGAGGATCGTCGTGCGAGAACTGGAACCGCTCAACTATGATCCGCGAATGTTCCGGAAACAACGCAGCCACCGCCGACACTAATATCCCATGGGCGTGGGGACGAGATTTCGATTTGTGATATCGACGTTCTAACTTAAGGACTTCGTCAAGAATCAGATTGGAGCGCGCTGGGAGAATCCCTACCTGGCGCTATCTTAGAGAGCTGTGGATCAGCACTACGTCGCTGGTCTGGGAGCCACGCGCAAGCGCGAGTTGGTGGCCATCTTTCGACCAGGCGAAGTTGAAGATCTGGCCAGCGGTAAAATCCGTGAATTGTTTGGGCGGGCCGCCGTCGAGGGACTGTGCCCAGATATTCGCGACACCTTGCTGGTCTCGAATGTAGGTCAGGTCGCGCCCGTCCTGGGTCCAGTGGATTATGGGATAACCCGCAAAGCTGGAGGCCGAATAGTTAAACGTCCACGCAGGTTGGCCGCCAGCGAAGGGAATCACGCCGATTTTGGTCGCCTTCGGCAAGGCATAGTCATTGAAGGCAATCCACTTCCCATCCGGCGAAACAGCAGGATAGGATGAAGCATAATTGGTGAGCTGCTCCGGAGTGCCGCCCTGGATAGGAACCCTCCACAGCGCATAGTCTCCCCCGTGCGAAGCATTGAAAACTGCCCACTTTCCGTCAGACGAGCAGGATGGAGCGCCGTTGGTACCTTCGTGGGTCAACTGCTTCCGGTTGCCGCCGTCTGCATCGATACTCCAAATGTTCGCCGAACCGTAGACACCAGACGCGTACAGGATAGTGCCGTCGGGGCACGACGACGGTGAAGAGAAGAACTGCAGGTCGGCACCCGACGTCAGTTGCCGCGGGTGAGCGCCGTCCGCCTCCATCACCCAGAGCTCGCGCCGACCGCTAGCCAACGAGGCGTATGCGATGCGTCCCTCCGCCGTCCAAGCAAGGCCGAACAGGCCTTCTTGCGTTGCTGCCGCGAAACCGATCTGCTTAGCCTGGCTTGCCGTACCTCGGGCATTAACCCAGAGGTTCGAGTGGAGCTCTCGCAGCACGGATACCAGGGCGCTCGAATCCGCGGTTACATCCAGGTCCACGTAATCATTTAAATCATTGGTGATTCTTCGCGCCGGACCGTCCGGATAGGAAAGCTCCCAGATCTGAACCGGCGCGTTCGGCGCTTCCACAGCCGCCAGGACCAGCCCGCTCGAATCCGCCAGCCAAGCCACCCTCAAGATGTGACGCCATCCTTTGGCGCCCACCCGCTTTACCGAACCGCCTGAGATCTGAACCGTCATGACATAACACTCGCCACCAGAATAAGCGCCAATGGCGATGCTCTTGCCGTCTGGCGACCAGGCCATGCCTGACTCGACGAAGGGGTCGGGGATCTTGCGCGCGGAGATCTGCCGTTCTCCCGTGCCATCGGCCGCCGCCATCATCAAGGCCGTCTCCGACCCGGGGTTTTCCCTGATGAAGGCCGCCCGCTTGCCTTCGGGAGAAAAAGCAACGGGAGAATCGACCCGCTCCACCACCTTTCGCGACTCACCCCCTAAAGCCGGGATTTGAAAAAGCGCTCCCGCAGTGTAGGGATTCGCGCTACGGACGTAGTAGACATAGTTTCCATCCGGCGAAAAGGTAAGCCCAACGTAATATTCTGCGGTCGGCGGGATTATCCGGATATCGCTGCGGGTGGCCGTCTGTCGCACCCAAAGGCTCTGCTCTCCCGCTTCTCCAGTGACGTAAGCGACGTACTTGCCATCCGGCGAGATGGTGACTTTGCGCGCAGTCCCGGTGGTAGTGAGCCGTTCGATGGTCATGGTTTGAAAAGGGGCGACGGTCTTCTTCCGGCCCATGAATCCGTAAACGCCGACCCAGATCAAGACCGGCGCGAGACTCGAAAGGGCCAGCACGATAGCTATGCGCCGCCATCGCAGCCCTGCCAGAGCTCCGCTCGCTCTGGGGAGGCCGTAGGTCTCTGCCGGCGCGGATTTTCCCGATTCGGTGTCGCGCTTCAGCCGCTTCAGGTCGGCCCGCATTTCCGAGGCAACCTGATAGCGCACGTCACGATCTTTCTCCAGTGCCTTGTTGATGATGTCTTCGAGCTTCGGCGGCAGATCTGGGTTCAGACGGATCGGCGATGTTGGCGCTCGATCGAGGATCGCCTGAAAAACCAGCGCCGATGTGTCTCCGCGAAACGGCATCATGCCGGTAGCCATTTCATAGAGCACCGCTCCGAACGAAAACAGGTCGGTGCGCGCGTCCAGTTCCTTTCCCTTCGCCTGCTCCGGAGACATGTAGGCCACCGTTCCCATTGTGGAACCGGCGCTGGTGAGCTGTTCCTCCGCGATTGTCGCCCCCACCGTCACACCGGACGAATCCGATTGCCGCGTGGCAGGCGGTGTGACTTTTGCCAGGCCAAAATCCAGGATCTTCGCGTGCCCGCGCTTGGTCACAAAAATATTCGCCGGCTTGATGTCGCGATGCACGATGCCCTGCGCGTGGGCCGCGTCGAGTGCATCGGCAATCTCAATGCCCAGCGAAAGCAGCGTGTCCAGCTCCATCGGACGGTAGTTAATGACATGTTTCATCGTCGTCCCGTCGAGGTATTCCATGACGATGAACGCCTTGCCGTCCTGCTCACCAACGTCGTAGATGGTGCAGATATTCGGATGGTTGAGCGCCGAGGCAGCTCTCGCCTCCCGGCGGAATCGCTCGAGCGCTTGCCGGTCCTGCGCCACATTTTCAGGAAGGAACTTGAGTGCAACCAAACGCTCAAGCCGAGTGTCCTCGGCCTTGTACACGACTCCCATCCCGCCGCCGCCGAGCTTCTCAATGATGCGGTAGTGCGAGATTGT
>DATDGT010000037.1:0-1970 GCA_036521975.1 Bryobacteraceae bacterium | reverse complement strand
GCACTGAGGGCGATAGCGGGGAGTTGGATCCTTTTCGGCTCCGCGAATTTCCGTTCATGTGCGACGAGGCGATCCCTGACCGAGCTTGAAAGCGACGGTCAAGAGCTTCAAAGCGTTGGAGTGCGTCAAAGCAGTTGCATTCCGGCCTCCCTCGTGGCATCGCACGGCTAGCAGCCCGTGGTAATAGTCAGATTCCGCTTCAAACCATGTGACCTCGGAAATGTTCTGAGCGTCTAAACGACATGGCAATGGGAACCCGTCGGAAGCGCGAACGGCAGCAGGATCTGTGGATCGCAACCAGCGATGTGGTCGAGACCCCAGCTAACATCTTTTACGACCGCCTGAATCAGATTCTGGATGAGCACAAGTTCGATGCCAGGGTCGAGAGGTTGTGCCAGAAGTTCTATAAGAAAAGCCCCTACGGCCGGCCCAGCATGGCTCCAGGTATCTACTTTCGCTCGCTGTTGATCGGGTTTTTTGAGGGCCTGGATTCGGAGCGAGGAATCGCGTGGCGGACGGCCGACTCGCTGTCGTTAAGGAAATTCCTGGGCTATGCGCTGGATGAGGCAACGCCGGACCATTCCACGATTTCGCGCACGCGCCGATTGTATTGGCTGGAGACGCACAAGGCAGTTTTCCGCTGGGTACTGAAGATTCTGGACGGAGAGGGGCTGGTCAGCGGACGGACGGTATCCATAGATGCCACTACTCTGGAAGCGAATGCGGCTCTGAAGAGTATAGTGCGGCGGGATAACGGGCAAAGCTACAACGACTATCTGAAGGATCTGGCAAAGGCCGCGGGGATCGAGAACCCGACGCGCGAACAGCTGGCACGACTGGACCGTAAGCGAAAGAAGAAGGGATCGAACCAGGAATGGATGAGTCCCAGCGACCCAGACGCGCGAATCACCAAGATGAAAGATGGACGGACGCATCTGGCCCACAAGGCCGAGCACGCTGTAGATTTGACCAGTGGAGCGCTGCTGGCGGTGACGCTGCAACCGGCCAATGAGGGCGATACTACTACGATCCGCAAAACCCTGGAAGAAGCGCAGGCTGCGGCGCGCGAGATCAATGAACAGGGAGTCGAAGAGGTGGTAGCGGACAAGGGCTATCACAGCGGCGCCGTGCTGAGGGACGTACATGAGCAGCAACTCCGCAGTTACATCCCCGAACCGGAGCGTGGGCGGCGGAACTGGCAAGGTGATGGGAAGGCGGAAGAGCAGAAGCGGACGTATGAGAATCGGCGGCGCGTGCGCGGCGACCGCAACAAGCGACTGCAGAAGCTGCGGAGCGAACTGACCGAGCGGAGCTTCGCACACCTGTATGAGACCGGCGGAATGAGGCGGGTCCACCTCCAAGGTCGAAAGAACATTCTGAAGCGACTGCTGGTGCACGGAGCCGCGTTCAATCTCTCGTTGATCTTGCGCCAGACCATGGGAGTGGGAAAGCCCCGGAGGTTACAGGGGCTTTCTTTGCAGCCTTTTATGCTGTTTGCACGCATCTTCTGGTGGCTTTGGGTGGCCTCCGCGACACTGGAACCGGAGGAGGAATACTTTTGCGCGCAAAGTGGCTGTACGATGCCCGTGCCGCCGTCTGATTCAGGCATATATCAAGTGATTTGTTTGGAGCTGCCCGCCTGGGAAAAACCTACTTCTGCCACGGGCTGCTAGGCAAGAACAGGAAGGAGATGCGATACGTATGCATCAACGGGCACATTAATCAAGGTGTTCCGAAATGTATTTCATTTGGTGGGGTGCGTGTCGATCAGGCCGTTTCGGAGGAAATACTGAAAGTTGTCCAGCCGGTCGCCATCGAGGCAGCTCTTCGGGCGGGCGAGCAGAAGATAGAGCAGCAAGGAGAGCGCAACCGGGTTCTGGAACTGGAACTCGAGCAGTCAAGGTACGAGGCGCGCCTTGCGTGTCGCCGGTACGAAGCTATTGATCCCGACAATCGTCTCGTGGCCTCTG
>DATDGT010000036.1:0-19907 GCA_036521975.1 Bryobacteraceae bacterium | reverse complement strand
GCGCGTGGATCCTCCGCCGGATCCCAAGCTGCCCGTTCTGCCGACCATAGTGGCGGATCAGCCGCTCCCCAATATTCAGGCGAATAACTACGGCGATCCGCTAAGCAAGCTGGGCCAATTGTCGAATGGCGTCGGCTCCGGCGGCGGGATCGGAAACGGCAAAGGCGGAGGCGTCGGACCGGGCACTGGACCAGGCTTTGGTCCGGGCTCTGGCGGCGGATTTGGCGGCGGCGCGTACCGGATCGGCGGTGGCGTTTCCGCGCCCATACCGATCTTCCAGCCTGAACCCGAATATTCGGAAGAAGCCCGCAAAGCGAAATGGCAAGGCACCGTAATGCTTTCGTTGGTAGTGGATGAGTCCGGCAAGGCAGTCGGCATTAAGGTCACCAAATCGCTCGGCTTGGGGCTGGATGAAAAGGCTATCGAAGCCGTCCAGAAATGGCGGTTCAAGCCGGGCACCAAGGACGGCAAGGCCGTGCCCGTCATCGCCAGCGTGGAAGTAAACTTCCGGCTATTGTAGTAACCGTATCCCGAGTGTGGCACCGACTGGGAAACGTTCCGGCTAGTGTACAATCGTCCAATGGCGACTAGAGACCAGTGCGTCAGCCTTCATCCTCACTTCGCCGTGCCGGGGAACAATCTCGATGCATTTAAGCTGCTCTGCGAGAAGTTCGTGGCCCAAACGAGCACTGAGCCCAAATGTCTCTGCTATGGCTTCAGCTTCAACGGAGGAGAAGTTCATTGCCGTGAGGGCTACGAGGATGCCGACGGTCTTCTCGCGCATTTGGACAACGTAAAGCTGCTGCTTGACGAGGCTTTGACTCTGGCCCAAGTTATTCGCTTGGAGGTCCATGGCACTGAAGATGAGTTGGCGAAACTGCGGGAGCCTCTCGCGGCTTTCAATCCGGCCTTTTTTGTCTTGAAATACGGAATTCGTCGGGAATCCCCAACCACGGCCGCGACTGTCAGGGCGTAACTGCGAATCGCTAACGAGGTTTTGTCCTCACACGATTACTCTATTCGGTGACGAGCGCATAGGCCGCCGGGCGCACGTCAAATGAATGAGAAACTTGGGCGAAGTGGCCACGCCCGGTGAGTCCGTTGTGCGCGACTTTCTCCAGAGCTTCGGTCGCAGGAATGCGACTGCGGGAAGAGTTGTATTTCGACTTTCCACTTCTTCATTTGAGTTCCGTCATGATCGCACTTCCCGTTCCCCTGGTCAGTAGTTCGCTGTGGGTGCGGTCCCGCAAATTGAATTTCGTTTGGAAAGCTGAATATTCGTTTATGGTGCTCTTGCCGTCCGGCGTCGTGGACTTCAACGCCGTGTCTTCCATGTAAACCACCACGACATCCTTGTCGTGGAAATGCATCGGGGTTGGCTCACCGGGTTTCCAGGCATAGCTCCAGACAATGAGCCGATCGTTTTCCAGCACCTTCTTAACTCGCGGGCGTGGAAATGCGAGAGGGAAGCCGGATTTGTTCTCTATGGGTGCAACCGGATGGCTCTTCAACTCAATGACGACCGTCCGCTCACCGGGATTCAATTTCGAATCGCCTTGATGCGCGAACACGACGTCGCCCTTTTTATGTGAACCGTTCACTGCCGAGCTAAGGTAGATCGTCACGAAGTCCAGATCGTGCCGTGGGATTGGATCGGGTTCAGTTTTGCTCCACGTCACGTCCCAGATTCTGACTCGCTCATTGTCGATTATCGGCTGCGCCGCCTGGCAGATGGCGGTGCAGCACAAGGCCAATACAATCGCAGACATTCTCACCATTCGCATATTTATAACAGAAGTCGAGCCCATCTGCCACCATGTGAAGCGCATTTTGAGGCTTGCCGCGCCGAATTGACTCTGCGATCATACCGGCATGTGGACGCTCACAGGCTTTCTGCTCACCTTGGCCGGCTTCGCCCAAACGGCTCAATTCGAAGTCGCCTCAATAAAGCCCCACGTACCAGGCGATCTCGGTCTATCCAAAATCACCACCGACCCCGGCCGCCTCAGGGCCGAGTACGTCGATAGTAAGCAACTAATCGGGTATGCATACGACGTCTCTCCCTTGGTGATCGCCGGGGAGGTTCCCGGCACACGCTTTGACGTTGAAGCCAAAGCCGAAGGAGCCAACACCCGCGCGGAGCTCCGCCTGATGCTCCAATCCCTGCTCGCCAACCGCTTCGGTCTTCGGCTCCATCGCGAAACCTCCGAACTCTCCGTCGATGCCCTCGTCGTTGGCAAATCCCCCAAACTCCAAGCCAGTGACGTGACCGACCCCGACCCTCGCGGCTTCGTTCTCCATGCGGGCAAACTCCCCCATCATGTGGCCGTTGAAGGCCACGCCATATCGCTGCCGGGTTTGGCCAACTATCTTTCCACCCACCACCGTGGTCGCCTCATAGTCGATGCCACGGGACTTAAAGGCGTCTACGATTTCTCCGTGGACTACGAAATCGACACCGAAAAGGTGCTCGACGCCAATGTCCCCGTATCTGAGGCGAGCGCGAGCCTTATGGAAGATCTCGCCAAGGCCTTGGGCCTCAAAATCGAATCCGGACGCCGGCTCCCTGTGGAGATGCTCGTCATCGACCAGATCTCGCCGCCTGATCCGAACTAGAGGGTCATAAGTGCTTGGGCAAGCGCTCCCTGACGGTCGCGGCTCTGTTCGGAGCCGCCCGCGTAAGCGAGCCGTCGTTGCGCAGACAATAATCTCGCTGTGCTCAGGCGCCGGGATGGCAAACCGCCTCTCACAGGGCGCGAAAATCGAACCTCTATGGGACAATGCAGTCCATGACTGCAAACTCACCCGCGCCGCTCAATCCGATAGGGATTATCGAAGCTCTGGATGCTTATCAGATCTCGCTCGCATTAAAGGGCGCCGTTGAATTGGAAGTGTTCACGCACATCGCCGATGGAGCCGCCACGGCCGCGGAAATCGCAACGCGCGCAAATGCGTCGGAGCGGGGGATGCGCATCCTGTGCGACTTTCTTGCCGTGTGCGGTTTCCTCACCAAAAGTGGGGGGGAATATGGACTCACTCCCGAATCGAGCGCCTTCTTGAGCAAGCAGTCGCCGGCTTATATGGGTTCTGTGGCGCTTTTCCTGGCGCACGGATACCACATCGATCACTTTCGCGACATCGCGGCAGTAGTGCGAAAAGGAGGATCGCTGAGCGAGGGGAACATGGGCCCCGACGATCCGATCTGGGTGGAGTTCGCCCGCCATATGAGTCCCATCGCGATGTCTGCGCGCGACATTGTGCCTCTCCTCGCCGTGCCCGGCCGTTCTATGAAGGTATTGGATATCGCGGCGGGGCCGGGCATGTACGGAATTTTTTTCGCACAGTACAACCCGGCGGCGGAGGTTTTCGCGGTGGATTGGGCGAACGTTCTACAGGTAGCACAAGAAAACGCCGCGAAATTCGGCGTCGCGGATCGCTATCATACTCTGCCGGGAAGCGCCTTTGAAGTCGATTTCGGCGGCGGGTACGATTTGGTGATGCTACCCAACTTCTTGCATCACTTCGATCCGCCCACCATTGTGAGGCTGCTCAAAAAGATTCGGGCGGCCATGGCACCCAGCGCGCTCGTGGCGACCCTTGATATGGTTCCCAATGAGGACAGAATTTCGCCTCCGTTCCCGGCTGCATTTAGCATGATGATGCTGGCCAGCACGCCCGCGGGCGATGCGTACACCTTCTCCGAGCTCGATGCCATGTTCCGCGAAGCCGGCTTCAGCCAGAACGAGCTGACGCAACTGCCCGGTGCGCCGATGTCCTTGATTTTAAGTCGGCACTAGCTTGTACCCTCCCAGAATTTACTGGACAGTCTCGCGCACCGACCGGGACCGCTCCCTGACGGTCGCGGCTCTGCCAGGGGGCTTCACCCTATAAGAAACCCGCAGGTTTTGCCGATCAGCTTAATACACGGCGGTGTCTCCCGCCCTCCGCATGCGATTACTCCTCGTGTCCTTTCTCGCCTTTCTCCTCGCCGCCTCGGCTTCCGCGGCCTTTCCGTGGGCGGTTTGTTACACCGGCAATGTTTCGCCCGAGCAACTCCATACTTTTCATCTGATCGTCCTGGATAGTGACACTCACCCTCCGCTCGATTTGCTCCGCGGGCACGGCCGGGACCTGCTGGGCTATCTCAGCCTCGGAGAAATCGAGAGTCATCGCACGTACTTCGAGGCCGCAAAAGCGGAGGGCCTCCTCCTGCGCGAAAATCCGGCCTGGCCGGGCAGCTTCTCCGTCGATTTTCGCAATCCACGCTGGCGCCGGCGTGTCATGCAAGATCTCGTTCCCGCCATCCTGGCCTCGGGCTTCAACGGCATTTTTCTGGATACGCTCGACGATGCGGCGGCATTAGAGCGCGCCGATCCCCAGAAATACCGCGGCATGATCGAGGCGGCCACGGATCTCGTTCGCTCCTTGCGGCAGGCATTTCCGCAAATCCGCATTATGGTCAACCGCGGATATGAACTTTTGCCTCAAATCGCGCCTCTCATCGACATCCTTCTAGGAGAGTCCGTCTACACCACCTACGACCCGCAATCTAAGAGCTACGTCCGGGTCCAGGCTCCCCAATACCAGGAACAAGTCCGTTTGATGCGGGAAGCATTGCGATGGAATCCCAGGTTGCGGATTTGTTCGCTCGATTATTGGGATCCCTCCGACATACGGGAAATCCGGCACATTTATCAGGTCGAACGCGCCAACGGATTTGCCCCCTACGTGGCCACTCGTGAGTTGGATCGAATCGTGCGGGCGCCATGAAACCCTATCGCCTTCTAATGACGGCGCTGGCGATGACATGGTCTGGCGGCGCATTGTTTGGCGGGCTTCCTGCCGCCCCGCTGCCGCGGGTGATTCTGGCCATTTACGACAGCCGTTACCAGAAGGATGTCAGGGATACGCGGATTCACCGCCTGCTGGAGATGCCTTTAAATCATCTCGGGCTGATAGTGCGTTATCAGGATCGCAATGCCGGCCTTCCACCCCCGGAGCGCATGCGGGATGTGCGCGGCATCATCACTTGGTTCCAATCGGATTCCATGCAAGACCCGGAGGAGTTCCTGGCCTGGGCCGAAACAGCCATCGATGCCGGAACGCGCTTCGTCGTCCTGGGCGATCTCAGCGTAGCCAGAAATCTCCAGGGTCAGGCAACCCAAACTGAGCGTATCAACCGTTTCTTGGCGAAACTGGGCCTGCGCACCGATAACTGGATACCGGTCACTTACGACGTGCGAATTGTCTATAAGGACCCACTGATGATGGATTTCGAGCGGCCGCTACCAGCCGCTCTCCCGCCTTTCGACTCGGTCAAGGTGATTGATCGAGGTGCGCGGATGCATTTGCTGGTCCGCAAGGGGAACGACCCCAAAACCGACAGCTCCCTCGTGGTCACCGGCCCGCACGGCGCGTATGCGGCCAATGGCTACACCCATTTCGCGACTTATGCTGCTCCGGAAGACAATTCGCAAACCGGTGAAGCTCACTTGCAGTGGTACTTGAATCCGTTCGAGTTTTTTCGGTTGGCATTTGCCACCGACGCACTGCCGAAGCCGGATACAACCACGGTTGTGGGCCGCAGAATTTATTACAGCCATATCGATGGCGACGGCTGGAGAAACCAGACCGAAGTCGCTCGCTATCGCGCACAGCGCCTCTCCTCTGCCGAGGTCATCCTGCGCGAAACCATCCGGCCGTTTCCGGATCTGCCGGTTACCGTGGGACCCATCGCCGGGGATCTGGACCCGCACTGGTTCGGCAACGAGGAATCGTTACGTGTTGCGCGCCAGATCCTGGCGATTCCGTGGGTGGAAGCGGGAAGTCATACCTACAGCCATCCTCTGGACTGGGAAACTCTGTCGCTCAAGGCCAAAGAAGACGCAACCGCCGCGCCTGGAGGACTCTGGGCCTGGTGGCAGCGAACCCCGTGGCCGCTTTGGGCGAGGGTCGCCGAGCAGTGGTCGGATAAATACACGGGCGAAGACAAGTCCTCCGATCAGAGACCGAAATTCCGTCGCGGTCAATCGCGGCTCCGCAGCTACGATCTCTACCCCTTCGACATGAATCAGGAGATCGGCGGCTCCATAGACTTTATCAATCGCCTGTTACCCGCGGGCAAACGCGTCCAGTTGCTGCAATGGTCGGGTACCACGCTGGAATCCGAATCGGTAATGGAAGCGACCCGGAGGGCCGGTGTGCGCAACATTAATGGAGGCGATACACGGTTCGATCCAGAATTCGATTCCTACGCATGGGTCTCCCCGCTCGGCCGGCAAGTGGGCCGCTACCAGCAGGTTTACAGCTCGGAAAGCAACGAAAACACGTACACCAATCTTTGGAACGAGCGCTACTTCGGTTTCCGCTACCTCGTCCAAACCCTGCGCAACACCGAATCGCCGATCCGCGTGAAACCGTTCAACCTGTACTACCACATGTTCTCCGGCGAAAAGGAACCCGGTCTCGAAGCCGTTCTCGGCAACCTGGCCTATGCCCGGTCGCAGCAACTGGCCCCCATCACCGCCAGCCAATATGCATCCATCGTTGACGGCTTCTTTTCGGTGGCGTTCACCGAGATGGGCGACCGGCGCTGGCGGGTCGAGCATCGCGACGGACTGAACACCATACGATTCGACCATGCCGAAACGCAAGGCGTGGACTGGGGTAACTCGCGGGGAGTTATTGGGCAACGCCACTATCAGGGCAGTCTCTACGTGGCGCTCGACCCGGCCGACGAGTCGCCCATTGTGGCGCTGGCCGAAACGAACGTCAGTGTCGCACAAAGCCGCGTCCGGCCGTATTTGATCCAGAGCCGCTGGCTGGTTTCTCATCTTCAGACGAGTCCCTCGGGATTTTCATTCTCGGCTTACGGATTCGGGCCCGCAGAGATGGAGTGGCAGGCCAGGCCCGCGGCCCGCTTCACCATCCGAGTGTCTAGCCACGATCGCCCACCTCGCCAAATCCAGGCGGCTGCCGGCCGCGACGGGGTACTGCGGTTCTCCCTCACCGATGGACAACCGGCAGGGGATTCTAGCCCCGTGGACGTCACGGTGACACAGGCGGGGCCATGAAACGGCTTCACTACGCGGTATTCCTCGCCGTCCTGGGTATCGGTTTCGCCGGAAGCTTGGTGCTGGTGCCCGGTCGCGACGAACTGGGACTGCTGTATTTCAAAGCCCGCAGGAATTCCGAGGCGCAGTCCGTACTCGAGCAACGGCTTCGGTCCGGTCAGCGCTCTATCGATGTAGTGATTCCTCTCGCGGACCTTTATATTCAGTCCGGCGACGTGGACCACGCCTTGGCGCTGCTCGAGCACTTTCCGGCCCGGCCCGACCAAAAGATCGCTCTGGCGGAAACGATCGGACAATTCGAACGGTACGGACAGCTCACGGGGCAATACCTGCATACCTTGGAACAGATCAACCGCATGAAAAGCTCCGCCGCGACTCTGCGCGAGTTAGCCGGCCTGTACCGGTATCTCAACCAGGTCGGGCCGCTGGCGGCGACTTTACAGGCATTGGCCAGCCGTTATGACCCCAGTTCGGACGAGTTGATGGAACTGGCGAACCTCGAAGCCATCGGCGGACAATTTGCCCCGGCGGCAAGCACGCTCGAACAGTTGGAGAAGCGCTATTCCGAGGCGGTCAGCGGCGGAACCGTGGAGTTTCTGATGAGCGTGTTACTCGATGCTGAACAAGGCGGCCGGGCATTAGAGCTCGCTGGCCGGTGGCTGGCTCAGCATCCCGCGCCCGACGAAGCGATCCGGTTAGCGGGTGTGCTCGATTCGCGGGGCAAACCCGCTCTAGGTTTGAAGCTGCTGGAGCCGTGGGCGGCGACGATCGACACCAATCCAGCGCTGCTCGCGGAGTGGGTTGACCTGCAGATGAGGATGGGCGCCTCCGACGCGGTTTTCGAACGCTTGAACGGCTTGCGCGCCGCCAAACGGCTTCCCGATGAGATGACGGAGACCTTTCTCGATCTGGCGCTCGCCCGCCGGGATACGGAGATGGCGATACGGGCGGCGGAAGAACGAGGTCTTGAGCGGCTGCCGGGCCGCCTGCTCGCGAATATGGCGGAAGCGGCTCTGGCGGAAAACCGAGAGGACTTGGTGCGCCGGGTGGGCGCCAGTCTGAAACCGGCATTTCTACGAACCGAGCCTCTTCTGGCCGCCCGGCTCGCGCTGGCCCGCGGCGATCGTGGCGATGCCGAAAACTGGCTCGGGCAGGCTGCAGCCGACCCCCACATTCCCGACGCCGACCGCCTCGCGATTACCGAATACTACCTGCAACTCGGCCGCGGCCGCGAGGCGCTCGCTCAGGTCTCCGAGGTACGCCTGGAGAATCTTTCTGCGGAGCAGCTACTCGAAGCCGCGCGCGTCTTTTTGAATCTCGGGGAGAATCTCGGGAAATCCGGCGAAGCCGTTTCGCGCTTCGCAGTGTTCCGGTCGCGTGGCGGAGAGGCTGCCGCGGGGTGGGCTTTGCTCGCGGCGAGTTCGGGGCGCGGCCGCGAGGTTGCGGCCTGGCTCCAATCTCCCGAAACCGCTGTCTCCGAGGATGTTCTCAAGGACCTGTATTACGCGGCGAGCGATAACAAGGATTTTCCGCTGGCGATCGTGTGCGCCCGGCGGCTTTACCAGCAGCGCCCCACCGACGCCAATCGCGTGCTCTTGGCGACAGCTTTATCTGATGGCGGCCAACCCGCAGATGCCCTACCCCATCTGCGAGCCTTGCTTGGAAGATCGGGGCAGCCCCAAACCGGTATCGAGGCACTGGAGGAAACCTATACCGCTGCGCTGCGCGCGGCTGCTCAGCAATCCGGGCCGGCGGCAGCATCCCAGTTCCGCGCGGAGCTTCGCGGGTTCTGGACCGCGAGATTGAAGCGCCCGAGCCTCGACGAAAAACAGCGCCTGGATTTGATTTACGGACTGCTGGAGATTCAGGCGTGGAATGAGGCCCTCCCGCCGCTGGCCGATTTGGCGCGCCAGCATCCGGAACTGGCGCCGCTTTACATCGATAACGCTGTCGCAGCCGGGCGCAAACAGGATGCGGTTGCCTTTCTCCAAGCGGAACTCAACCGGACCGGCCTCGCGGCGTCCGATCGGGAGGCATTGCTGTACGCCCTGATCGAACATGGCGGTTATGAAGTATCGTTGCCGTACATCCGCCAGTTGGCTGGGGCTTCCCAGGGCCCTTGGGTCGCGGCTTATGAAGACGCGCTGCGGAAGCTCAATCGCACTTCTGAGCTGGCCGAGTTTTGGAAAAGCCGCGCGGAGTTGCCGGGCGCGTCCGCCGAAGAGAGACGATCTCTCGCCTTCAACCTGCTCGATGCCGGCCGCAAGGAATGGGCTTTGCCGATCTTTCGGGATCTGGCGCGAACGGCCAAGCCCGACTCGGCCGATGTTGCCGATCTGCTGTTTTTGTGGGGGCCAAAACCGGGAGCTGATGCGGCCGCGTGGCTGGAGCGGCGCGCCCGCGAATCCACCGGCGCGGAACGTGGCGCGTGGTGGAATCACCTGTTGGAAGCCGGCGAGGCGGTTCGCGTGGCAGCTATGGGACCCGACAGCCTGCCGCCTGCCGGCGAGGGCGGCGTGCTGCTCGAAGTCTATCTTCGTGCTCTGGCCCAGCTTGGAGAAAGGCGGCGGTTCGCGGACACAGTCGCACGCGAGCTGCCCCGATTGCAGCATCCGGATCAGGTCCGCGCGCTCGCTCGCCTGGCCCGCGATTCCGGCTTCGATGCGGCCGCGGAAACCGCCTACTCCCGCCTGTGGACGCTCGAACCGCAGGACCCCGAAGCCCTCCATCGGCTGGGAATGTACGCCTACTCCCGCGCGAATTACTCCGTGGCCGAAGAGCGCCTGCGTGTGTTACTCCGCGTAACCGAAGGCGCCTATGACGACAATTTTTACTACGCGGAGATCCTGTGGCGCAAAGGGGATCGCTCGGCGGCACGCATCTATTACGCGCGCGCTTTGCGAGCCATCGAGCAGATTCCGGATGCACCGCCGGATGCCCGCGTGCAGCATGCCCAATCGCTCGCGCGCTGCGGTTTCCTCGAGCGATCTCTAGAGGAATTCCGTGCCTTGCTTGCCGCCTCGCCCGGTGATCAGAACGTAAGGGCCGATTTCGCTGCCGTGCTGCTCCAATACGAGCGATACAGAGAAGCGCAGCACGTGCTGAGCGCGGCTGCCAGCTCCGACGGGAGCCGCCTCGTCGAACTGCGCGCTCAATTGTTGGCCGATACGGCTCAAAGAAAGGAAGCTCTGGATTTGCTGGGAGACTTTACCGATCTTCATCCCGATGCCGCAAGCGCCTTAGCCGGCCTGGCGCTCCTCGACGAAGGCGCAATGCGGAATCGCCAGGCACAGGCGCTGCTGGTTCAAGCGGCAGGTCTCGAACCATCGAATGAGGATTTCCGCAATGCGCTCGTGGACCTCGAGCGAGAGCAGGAGCCCCAAACCGAGACCACCTTCACGCGACGTACGATTCAGGGCGAGCAGGGGGAGAGTCTGATTCGCATCACCGCGAATCAGGTCCTCGGCGGCGCTTTTCATCTGCACGAGGAGTACGACCAGGATGCCGCTTCGGTAAACAGTGTAACCTCACCGAATGGTGTTGCCGCGCCGTTCCGCGGCGTGCTGCGGCGGGGCGAGGCTGCCGTCCAATACGAAACCGAAAGCGGGTTGCGTGTGGAAGGCGCTGCCTACGCGAGCGATGCCGGACCCGGAGCCGGGGGGGCCGTGATGATCCCCGACGCACGAGGAACGAGCACCGTGCGCCTGGATCTCAACCGGCCCTACTGGGAATTCACGCAATCCCTGGCCGGAGACGGGGCCCGCAGCCGCGTCGAGGTAAACCGCGAAACCGTTCTCAGCCCCCGCTTATCCGCCAGCCTGACGGCAGCGCTGAACCGCTATAATCTCCGCCAGGTTTCCGATGCCGCATCGAGCGCGGCGGCTCAGGGCCGCGTTACTTACCGCCTCTTATCGCATCCGCGACTGAGCCTCGAATACAATCTGGACGCCGAACACAAGCTATCGGTGGCCACTCGCGAGGCGGCGGATGGATCGGAATTCCGCCCTTTGCCTCTGGTGAACCGCGAAGTCCATTCCGCGGGCGTGTCCGTTGCGGGGCAGCCGCTGCGGAATGTCGAGGCGAGCGCGGCGGCCGGATATGCGATCGATCGCTTTGGCGGCCGCGCCCCCTTCGTGAGCGCGAACCTGAATTATAAAAACCGCGGCCGGTTCGGAGGCGGCATCGACTTCGACCGCAGACTCTACTTCCTCAATACCGCGCAAACGGTAACCACTTTCGGAGGACACCTCTCGTTCCGCTTCTAAGAGATCGTGATGAACACACGTGAAGCCAAACCCGCCGGACGCGGCGTCTCCGCCTGGAGCAAGACCAGCCTGATCCGCGGAACCATTTTCGGCCTCCGCAATACGGCACTCGTCGAACTCGGCCTGTTGCTGGGCTTAGCGCTGGCAGTGGACCGGTTTTTCTTCGACGGCACCCGCTTCCGTTCCGTCGCACTTCACCCGTTTTGGATTCCCGTGCTTCTGCTGAGCGTCCAATACGGGACCAATGCCGGATTGCTGGCGGCGATCGCTTCGACCCTCGCGCTCTTGGCCGGAAATCTTCCTCCGCAGGGCCTTTTAGAGGATCGGTTCGTGTGGCTGTTTGAAACTTCGCGTTTGCCGCTGCTGTGGTTTGCCGCGAGTGTCGTGCTCGGCGAGCTCCGCACGCGCCAGCTTCGGGAGAGCGAGCAGGCCCGCCGTGATCTTGGCGAAGCATCCCGGCGCGAAAGCCTTTTGGTGGAGGCCTATAAACGCCTGGAAGCAGCCAAGGAGGCCTTGGAAACCCGCGTAGCCGGCCAGTTGCGAACCGCTCTCGCGATGTACGAAGCCGCGAGAGGAATCGAGAAGCTCGATCCCGCCGAGGTCCTCTTGGGGGTGTCCACCCTGGTGCGATCCGTGATGAATCCGGAGCGGTTCTCGCTCTACCTGCTGCAGAACGGTTCCCTGGAACTCGTCCTGGCGGAGGGCGGGACAGCCGAGGATGCTCTTCCCCGCTTTTACCATCTGGAGACGCGCCTGTTTCAGGAAATAGTTGGCCGCCAGCGCGTGCTGTCGGTCGCCAATCCCGAGGATGAAGATGTGCTGGAGGGGGATGGAATGATTGCAGCGCCGCTGGTGGCAACATCCTCGGGGCGCGTGGTCGGCATGCTGAAGATCGAAAAGCTTGGATTCCTCGATTTGAATTTCAGCAACGTGCAGACCTTTCAGGTGCTGTGCCGCTGGATCGGGACAGCTTATGAAAACGCACTCCGCTACCAGGCGGCACGCGCGGATGCCGTCGTGAATTCCGAGACGGAATTGTTCGCCTACGGCTTTCTGTCGCGCCAGTTAGCCATGTTGGAGCTACTGGCCAGACGGATCGGGTTCGACGTGACCATGATCGTGATGCGCCTCGAAAATCCGGAAGATTTGACCGCGGAGCAGCAAACCCGGGTGCCAGTGGCGCTCAACCGCACAGTGAAGACAGTCCTGCGGCGCAGCGATCTGGCCTTCGACTATCGCCGCCCCGGGCAGGAGTTCGCGCTGGTGCTGCCCGCTACGCCCCTCGAAGGCGCCAGGCTCGTGATCGCGAAGCTCGCGGAGGCCTTACGCGAGGAACTCACAACGGAAGCGCCGCAAGCCCGATTCGTGTTCCGCGTGCAGGCGATTCACGATACCGGCAACGCCGCACGAGAAGGCGAGGCCGATGCACGGGCGGAAGAGCTACCCAGTGGCGAGTTACAACATGTCTGAAGGACGGATTTTTGCCAATGCCCCAACCGTAGCAGCGGCCGCGGCGGCGGCTGCCGTTATGGAATGCGCCCTCGCTTATCTGTGGCTCCAGTGGAAAGTGTCCACGCCGGTTGCCCTCGTGGCCCACTCCGCGGTAGTCGCAGCCATCGCGCTGGCGACTCGGCGCCCGCGAGCTGAGGACGTTCGGCTGCCGATCCTCCTCGCTTGCAGCACGGCGGCACTCGGCCCAATCGGAGCCGTGGGGAGCCTGGTGACACTCGTTTTAGCCAGGCACTACATGCGCCGCGCCTTGCCTTTCGAAGAATGGTACGCCTCGATATTTCCGGATACGCGGGAGACCGAAAACCGCAAGGTGGTCGATCGGATCGCGGCGTCTGAAGGGAGGGAGACTGAGGCCGTAACGGCCTTCTCCGATGTTCTGTCGTTTGGCAGCCTACAGCAGAAGCAGGATTTGATTGCGCTGGTGAGCAGCCAGTTCCGGCCGGCCTTCGGTCCCGTGCTGAAACGAGCCTTGCAGGACGACCACAGTGCGATCCGGGTACAGGCCGCCACCGCCATGAGCAAGCTGGAAAACACCATCCTCCAACGGACCATGGAGTTGACTCGCCGGGTTCGCGCCAACCCGGGCGACACGGAAGAGCTGCGGGCGCTTGCGCAACATTATGATGGCTGCCTGTTTTGCGGCATCCTCGATGCCCGGCGCGAGGAGGACCTCCTCGCCGATGCATTAGCAGTTTATCGGGAGTGCCTTACCCGCGAGCCGGGCGATCTGGCTACCAAGCTTGCCGCGGGGCGCCTGCTCCTGCGCAGTAAGCGCTTCGGCGACGCAGCCAAGTATTTTCACGAGGCGGCTGATCCGGACTTGGGGCTCGCCCAGGCCGCGCTGTGGTACATGGAAAGCCTGTTCCAGTTGGGCCGATTTGGGGAAATCCGCCGCCTCGCCCGGGACTGGGCGTCCCGCCGGGCATCCTCCGCCGAGTATCCCCCCGAAGTAATGGAAGCAGTTCGGCTGTGGGCGGGGATTGGTGAACCTGTATGAACCAGCGCCCTACAGCCGACGTCTGCCTGGTGCTCGAAGGAACTTATCCTTACGTTACCGGGGGCGTCTCCATCTGGACCCATCATATGATCGAGGCGCAATCTCACCTGTCATTCGAGCTGGTATGCCTGGTGCCCGAGCGCGCGGAACTGGAACCGCGCTACCAGGTACCGCCCAACGTTGCGGGAATCACTACTGTGCGCGTCGGCTCGCTTCCTGCCGGAGCGAAGCCGCGCGGCCTCAAAGCTCTTTGCGAACGGCTCGAAAAACCTCTGCTCCGTCTCCAATCCGGCGGCGGTTTGCCGGAGATTGAGTCCATCATGGCCGAGCTCTTGCCATTTGGTTCGAACCTCGGACGCCGCGCCCTGCTGAACTCGCCCGAGGCGTGGGAACTGATTCTGCGCATGTACCAGGCGACCTATCCGGAAAGTCCGTTCCTGGATTATTTCTGGAGCTGGCGGGCCATTCTGGGAGGGATTTTTTCCATGCTGCTGGCGCCCCTGCCCTCCGCCCGCGTGTATCACCCTGTGTCCACTGGCTACGCCGGGCTTTATGCCGCCCGGGCGCATCTCCAAACGGGCCGGCCCGTGCTGCTGACCGAACACGGCATCTATACCAACGAGCGGCGGATCGAGATTGCCATGGCCGACTGGCTGTACCGTCCTGCAGAAAGCGGCTTGACGCTGCGGAAGTCTGCACGCGATTTGAGACTCATGTGGTTTCAAGCTTTCGCGGCCTATTCCCGCGCTTGCTATGAGGCAGCCGCGCGCATCGTCACGTTGCATTCGGGCAATCAGCACTTTCAGCTTGCCGATGGTGCGCCACAAGAGAAGCTCGCCATCATTCCCAACGGCGTCGATTATCAGCGGTTCTCGATCTTAGCGCACCAACGCGCGGAGCACCTGCCCACCATGGCTCTGATTGGCAGAGTGGTTCCCATTAAGGATGTGAAGACCTTCATAAGGGCCGCCGCCATCGTGCGCGAACTCGTGCCCGAAGTCCAGGCGCTGGTGCTCGGGCCGGCCGATGAGGATCCGCAATACTTCGCAGAGTGCCAGGCTCTGGTGACCTACCTGGGCCTGGAGGAGTGTGTGGAATTCACCGGTCCCATTTCTGTTTCCGACTACCTGCCGCGAGTGGATGTCCTGGTGCTGACCAGTATCAGCGAAGCGCAGCCGCTGGTGATCCTGGAGGCGGGCGCGTCTGGGGTTCCCAGCGTGGCCACGGATATCGGCGCCTGCCGGGAAATGATCCTTGGTGGCCCCCAGGAAGAACCTCCGCTGGGGCCCGGTGGAGCAGTGACACCGCTCGCCAACCCGACGGCCACCGCGGATGCGGTAGCGCGCCTGCTGTTCGACCCGGACTATTGGAAGCGGGCCAGCCAGGCCGTCCGGGAGCGTGTCCGGCTGTATTACGACAAGCCCTCGCTCGATCGCTCCTATCGCGAGTTGTACGAGTACTGGCGCGGAGTGCCGGACCGCGCGCCGGCCGAGGCGATCTCTAGCAAGGATGCAGCCTGATGGCGGGAATCGGCTTCGAATTACGCAAGCTCCTGGCCCGCGACGATCTGATCGGTATTGCCGAAGGATATGGTCATGCGGCGATCGCCACCAGTGGCCCATGGCTTTTCACCATCTTGGCTCTGAGCGCAATTCTAGCGCTAGGGGCGCCTAACGCGCCGCCTTCCGAACTGGCGGTCTTCCGCCTGATCATTGTCTACAATTTTTCCTTTTCGCTGGTGTTAACCGCCCCGGTGGGCATCGTGATGACCCGCTATCTGGCGGATTCCATCCATGCCAAAGACGTCGAACAGGCCCCGGCGGCGCTACTGGGCGGATTGCTGATCACTTATGCCGCCGCGGCCCCGGCCGCCGGCGCGCTTTATGCGTGGTATGCGCACCTCGGTCGCCTGACGTTTCTCGCAGCGTTTGTGGATTTTCTCCTGATCGCGGGTATCTGGACCGTGAGCGTGTTCCTGACGGCCCTCAAGAACTATCGGGCTCTGGTGCTGTCGTTTGGTTTGGGGATGGCGCTGGGCATCGTCTCGGCTGCTCTCCTCGCAGGCCCATGGGGCGCGCCGGGCATGCTGCAGGGTTTCAATATCGGTCTGGCGGTTACCTTGTTCAGCTTGATCGCCCGCATTTTCGCCGAATATCCCACGCGCGCGAGCCGGCCTTTTATCTTTATGCCCTATTTCCGCAAGTACTGGGACCTGGCCTTGGCCGCGCTGGCCTACAGCATCGCCATCTGGGCAGATAAATGGCTCATGTGGCTGGCGCCCGAACACCAGACCCTCCCGATCGGATTTGTCTCATTCCCGGAGTACGAGAGCGCCACGTTTCTGGCGTATCTTGCGGTAGTGCCCTCGCTCGCAGCCTTTACCTTGACTATCGAAACCAGCTTCTTCGAGAAGTACACGAGGTTCTACGACGATATCCTGCGCCATGTCAGTTATGGCAAGATCGACGCGAACCACCGGGACCTGATCCAATCGCTGATGGAAGGCGCCCGCAACTTTATTATTCTGGAGGGTTCGGTCGTGTTCGTGGGAATTCTGCTCGCGCCACAGATCTTTGATTTTTTGAGGATCAGCTACCTCGAGCTAGGGATTTTCCGCCTTGGGCTGCTGGGGGCTTTTTTCCACAGCGGATTGTTATTTCTGCTGATCGTGCTAAGTTATTTCGATCTTCGCCGCATTACCTTAGCCATCGGGGGACTGTTTTTGGTTACGAACTGTATTTTCACCTTGGCGACTCTGAAATTGGGGTTTGCGTACTACGGCTATGGCTATTGCCTTTCCGCGATGGTGGCGTTTGCCGCTGCATTCCTGGCAACGGGGCACCTCCTCGACCGATTGCCTTACCAGGCTTTCGTCCGCGGCAATTCCTCGGTGGCCCAGTGAGGGCGGCAAGCCGGAGCACCCGCAAAAGATATTTCGAGCTTTCGAGCCGGGCAAACCTGTCGTAACCGATCGCCGCCGGCCCGCTTTCAAACCTGGGTTTTTGGCAATTAGTTAGTTCACTGAGAATTCACGAACCTGCAATACCGCCCATTTAGGATAGTGCGCGACCATCCCAGAGGGCCTCCCAGAGGAACGGCCGAGGATGGTCCGAAAAACCTTCCATTTTTGAAAAGGAGAGAATTCATGCCTAAGGAGTATTTTCGCGTCCTGGCCGGGTGGATTGCAGCCGCGCCGCTGCTTTTGACAGGTCCCGGAAACTTGTGGGCTCAAAACGACAGCTTCAGCCCGAACAACCTGGTGGTATCGCGAAGTGTCTATGCGGGCAACTCGAGCACGGTTACGGTGGGGCAGACGCTGCCACCGGGTTGCCTCACTGGTACCGTTACTCTGCCGACGACGACGACGCCACCTGGAACAACAACCGTAAAGGTTACAACAGGCAGCTCCGGGTGCACAGCGGCAACCTACGACGGGACGTATCCGACCGTCTTCAACAACGCCTTGGTTGACGGCAGCTTTGGGATAACTTCGCCTATCTTCCTGGACCAAATGACGACCAATGGGACAGTAGTCGGCATAATCACGATCCCCTCCAACCAGATCGTGACCAGTTTCAGCTCCAAGTCGGAAGTGGCGCTGAACTTGTCGCAGGACGGCAGCTCGATTACTTTTGTGGGATACGTGGGCGGGCCCGGCTGCAAGCCGTATTTTCCCTTGCCCGGCGGCGGGGTTGCCGACGCGTTATCGCCCACGGAGGCGAACCTGCTGGACGTTTCGAACTCGAATACGCCGGGCGTCTGTGACCCAACCAACCCGGCTGTCTCAAGCTTATCAGGCCTCTCGGGGGAAGGGACAGCGTACTACCGTTCGGTTGCGGAAGTGAACGAGCTAGGGTCCCTGGTTTCCATCACGGAGGACAACGCCTACAGCGGCAACAATGGCCGCGCCGCAGTCAAGGCTCTCAACGGGATGTATTACCTGACGGGAAACGGCAACAATGGCGGACTGTCGAAAACTCAGCTCCCCGAAACCACGCTGGGGGTGAATCTCATCACCTCGACGGGCGCGGAGCTGTTGGTGCCCGGGCAAACGCCGCCGGCCGTGCCTCCGAACATCAACCAAATCGGAGACTTCTCGATCCTCCAGGAGGGTTATACAACCGCGGACAAAGGCGGAAAAGATAATAATTTCCGCGGCCTGAGGATATTCAACAACACGCTTTACGTGACCAAGGGCAGCGGCGGCAATGGGATTAATACGGTGTATCAAGTGGGTTGCACGGGGGAATTGCCGACGGTAGCCAATGCTTCCGCAACATGCCCTCCGGTACGTCCGCAGCGCTGCTGAATGTGCCGATTTCGATCCTGCCGGGATTCCCCACTTCCCTGGCAAGTGGAATGAACCAGGCGGGAGCCACGACGCCGGTGATGTATCCGTTCGGCATTTTTTTTGCCAACGCCAACACCCTGTACGTTGCGGACGAAGGCAATGGCAACATCGGGACTCTCTCTAGCAGTAATCCCTATGTCGACGCCACGCCCCAGAACAACCCTTCTGCGGGACTACAGAAATGGCTTTTCAACGGAACATCGTGGACACTCCTTTATACTTTGACAGCTGGATTGGGGTTGGGTGAACCGTACACTGTTCCTGGCTATCCGACGGGGAACAATTCCGCCCATACCGACACTCTTTTCCCCGGTGGATTGCCCTGGGCGCCCGCGCCGGACGGCCTGCGGAACATGACCGGCCGGGTGAACCGGGACGGCACGGTGAACATTTGGGCCATCACCTCGACGGTGAGCGGAGGCGGGGACCAGGGCGCCGACCCGAACCAACTGGTCTTCATCACCGACGAACTGGCCGCCACTACGCCGGGAACGGAGCAATTTCAGGTGCTGCGGACGGCCAATGCAGGGGAAGTGCTGCGCGGCGTCAGCTTTGCGCCGGGGCAGCCCACATCCAATCCAACGTCGGGCAATGCCTGCAACGGCGTCTATAACGGCACGTTCAACGGCAACATCAACGTGTCAGCGGGCCAGAACTGCGTTTTTGTGGGCGGCTCCATCACCGGGAATGTAAAGGTAAGCGGCGGGAACCTGTCGCTCTCGAATGTCTCCGTGGGCGGCAATGTGCAGATTCTGGGCGGAGGGACGTTCTCCATCGGCCCGGCCACGGTGATTAACGGGAACCTGCAAGTACAGAACTTGCCGATGAGCATGGGGCAGAATCAAATCTGCGATTCGCAAATCCATGGCAACGTGCTGGTGCAGAACAACGGTGTCGCTATTGTGGTGGGTTCACCGTCGTGCCTGGGGAACGTCGTTGGCGGAAACCTGCAGGTGCAGAACAATACAGCGCCGACGTCGATCTACGGCAACACGGTCAGCGGAAACCTGCTGGTGCAGAGCAACGCGTCGGCAGCGGTCTTCTCGGACAATGCCGGCGGCAACCTGCAGTGCACTGACAACGCGATCCTCACGGGAGGCGGAAACACAGCGAAGAAAACGCTAGGGCAGTGCGCCGGGCTCTAAGCTCGGTGGGTTGGTAGCCTGGGCATTTCCATCGCCGCGAAGGCCGGTGCGAGTCGCCGGCCTTGACTTTTTCTCGCGATCTATCAGTTGGCCGCCGCGCCTTGACCGAATAGTGGAAAGACGTCGCGGGAGCGGACAAGGATGCCGCGAGAGGTGAGTTCGGTTAAACTCCACAATGCCTCCATGGGTTTGACGGTATCCTGGCGAGCCACTCACACTCCCCTCGGGCGGAATGTATTTCCGTGCGGTTGATATCAGTTATTGGCGGTCGCACGGTGAAGATAAGCTGCCCACAACATCATGGATACGAGTGTGGTGTGCTAGCAGTTCTTGAAGATGTAGTCGCCGCCGGCGGCTTGGGAATCGGAAGGCGAGTAGTGCGGTCCGGGCACGGCGCCGTCATGCCATTGGGCAGAACAAAGCGCCTGCATGTTAGCCGCGAACAGAGGATCGTCGCTGCTATCCAGTCCGATCAAATTCAGGAGCAGTTCGCCGGTAATATCCCAGTTGCCGGCTCGCCGGAAGTGGACTAACAGAGGGCGCACCATATCGAGCGCGCGCTGG
>DATDGT010000035.1:0-37450 GCA_036521975.1 Bryobacteraceae bacterium | reverse complement strand
ACTTTGCCTCTCGGGCTACGATGCTCCAGTCCTGGGTCCGAGTCCGCCAGCCGGGCCAGTTTCAGTAACGGGGTTTGCCCACCAATGTCGAATGGCGGCCTTCGCTCGACCACGCCTGTCAGATCATACGCCATTCCGCTTTCGGTGCTCGCGTTTATTTTCTAGCCCGTGGGTGAAGGGCTCCTTCATGCTATTTCAGTCGTGCCGACGATAACCGCTGGAATCAAGGGGCTTTAGCCCCTGCTGCCTTTGGGCATTCACGGGGCCTTGCCAGGATCGAATGCGAAATTCACTATAATTCGTACATGACGCGGCAATTTTTCTGGACTGCCGGTGTGGTTCTCGTCTGCACCGCTGCCTTCGGGCAGACCGCGCAGAACCTGACGTTCGAGGTCGCTTCCGTAAAGCCCTCGCCCCCGCCGAATCCCAACGGGCCAGTCTTCTTCGGCCCTCCCATGGGAGGCCCAGGAACCCACGATCCGGGACAAATCACGTGGTCGAACGCCGCCCTGCGAAACGTCGTCATGACCGCATATGACATGCAGACGTATCAAGTAACGGCCCCGGATTGGCTCTCCAACGAGAGGTATGACATCATCGCGAAGGTTCCCGAAGGCGCCACCAAGGAACAGGTCGCGGTGATGTGGCAGAATCTCCTGAGGGAGCGCTTCGGGATGGTGGTGCACCGCGACTCGAAGGAGTTTCAAGTCGAAGAATTGACCGTCGCCAAGGGTGGTCTGAAAATGAAGGAGTCGGAGTTGCCGGCCGATGCGGAGCCCTTCACGCCTGGGTCCGTAAAGCCCGGCAAGAACGGGCCGGATTTCAGTGGCACAGGGCTTATCATCCTTGTTACTGCAGGTCCCGACGGCGGATCGGCGCACATGGTCGCGAAGGGCTTGACGATGCCGGAAATTGCCACCAAATTTGGCCAGCAGCAGCGCCATCCTGTGATCGATAAGACGGGTCTCACCGGGAGATACGATTTCACCGTCGAATATACGATGGATCTGTCGGGCCTCCCACCACCCCCGGGACTTCCACCGAAAGCCCCGGACGTCCCAAGCGATCCCGGCTCAAACTTCTCTTCCACCATCGAAAAACAGCTCGGACTGAAGCTCACACCCGGCAAAGCCAGGCTCGACGTCATCGTCGTCGATCGCGCGCAAAAGACGCCCACAGAAAATTGAACATCCACGTAGCCACCCGGAATTACGAAGCCTGGCTCGGTGAGCAGATGCCGTTGCTGCGCGCCGATCTCGCGCTGAAGCATCGGGCCATGCGCGAGAACGCCCTGCGCTTTCTGCGGGGGACATTTTATCGTTGGGCGCAGGTTTTTCCCAGCGTCTGCGAACCTTTGATGAGCGCAACGCGAGTGCTCGGCATCGGCGATTTGCACGTGGAGAATTTCGGCACGTGGCGCGACATCGAAGGCCGCTTGATTTGGGGCATCAACGATTTCGACGAGGTTTGCCGCCTCCCTTATACGGTGGATCTGGTGCGGCTGGCGGCCAGCGCGCACCTGGGAATCGAGGAGGGCCATCTGAGTCTTGCGAAACCGGGCGCCTGCAAAGCCATCCTCGACGGGTACATCGCGGCGCTGCGCGCGGGCGGAAAGCCTTTCATATTGGCCGAGCATCATCCCGCCCTTCGCCAAGCCGCAGTCGAGCGGCTCAAGGAACCCGAAAAATTCTGGCAAAAGCTCAACTCCTTCCGCGATGTCCGCCAGCCTCCTCCTTCCAGCGCGCTGAAAGGATTGAGACGCATGCTTCCCGAGAAAGGCCTTGACTGCCGGTTGTGTCACCGTATCGCGGGAACCGGCAGCCTGGGACGCCGCCGATATCTGGCGCTGGCCAAGTGGCACAGCGGCAACATCGCGCGCGAGGCCAAGGAACTCACCATTTCGGCTTGGTGCTGGGCCAGGGGCTCCAAATCCCGAATTTTCTACCAGGAAATTTTGGACCGCGCGATCCGCGTGCCCGACCCGTTCGTGCGCGTTCGCGGGCGCTGGATTATTCGACGGCTGGCGCCCGATTGCTCGCGCATTGAGCTTTCTTCGCTTCCGGCTAAGCATGACGCCGTTCGCCTATTGCACGCCATGGGATGGGAGACGGCCAACATTCATCTCGGCTCGGTGAAAGCCGGCGTGTTGTTGAAAGATGTCCTGCTCCGCCCTTCCACCTGGCTGCATTTCGCCGCCCAGCAGATGGTTGAATCGACGCTCGAAGATTGGCGCGATTGGCGCAAGCTCGGCTAGTATCGGAGCTGGCCAAATCAGGATCTCACACACTACAATGAGAGGGTCCTTATATCACGGACGATTGCAACCCGACCGAGGAGACCACAATGACCATGCTCGATCCCTCCAGAGGTTACCTGGTGCTCATCAACACGTTCACAGTCGAGCCCGAGAGAGCCGAGGAGCTGGTCGCCGCTCTATCCCGGGCGACCGAGCACGGGATGCGCCAGCGGCCTGGGTTCGTGTCGGCTAACCTTCACATCAGCGCCGACAAACGACACGTCGCCAACTACGCACAGTGGCGCAGCCAAGAAGATCTGGACACGATGATGAAGGATCCGAAAGCGCAGGAACACATGCGCGAGATCGCTGTGATCGCGACATCGTTTCAGCCGATCTACTACACGTTGCAGGAAAACCCACGGGCCCGAGAACTCACGGTGATATCCGGTGCAGGGTTGTTTTGACGCGTCCTTTTAAGTCTGTCCCATCATTCTAATGCGCGCGGCCGCAATCGTTTGTTGATCCACTTTTGAGAGTCGTGCGTAAAACGAAGGTTACGCGTTCGCTTTCGAGCTGATCCGGTTCAAAGGCGAATTCGCCAAAAAACCACTCAGCTTCTTAAGCTGTTCCTCCGTGCTCTGGATCATCCAGCCGACGACGTCGGGTTGGCCCTTAGCTCGGGCCAACACCTCCTGCGCTTTGGCATCGTCGCCCAAGCCCCGATAAGCTTCCGCCATTGTGGCCTCTATCCAGTACCGATCGGGCCCCTTCGGTGCAGGCGTAGAAACCAGCAGTGTTTGGCACAAAGCGAGCACCCGCCGGCGGACCCGCTGGGCCGTAACAAAATCGGCTATCGCCTCGGCCGGCTCTGAGTTCGCATTCAGCGACGAACGTACATTGAGCAGGAACGCGAGGTTGATTCCGTTGTAGTAGTCGTTCTTGACATAAAAGCCCTTCTCATGCGCCCATATGGCCTTGTCCAGATGCGCCTGTGCGCTGGTGGCATCCCAGAGCCGCTTGTGTACCGCTCCGTAAAGGCCCAGCGTTTCGGTGTCGTTGGACCTGCCAGGTTCCAATGTCTCAAGAATGGCCGCGGCTTCGTTCAGCGCGCCTTCCGCAGTGGGCATCTTACTCTTATACGTTGCGAGCGCCAGCCTCTGGGCAATGTAATTGTCTTTGGGCATCATCGTTCTCACAACCGCAAGCAGGCTTTTGGCAGTAATGAAATCCGATTTGTCAAAGGCTGCGTCGACCTGATCCATAAGCGCTCTTACGGTCGGCTGTGATGCCGGCTCGCTTTCGGGATTGGATGCCATCGCCCGCTCTACCTCCTCTTTCGCCAGAGCGGGGGGCCGAAGGTCCCGAAGGAAGGTGTAGACAGGACTGTCGCATGCGGCTTGCTGACCCACAACCCTGATGGCCTTCTCGAGCTCGCCGCGCATGCGCTCGACCTCGCCGAAATCGATTCCCTCGCCGAGGTGGTGGTATGTGCGGATGGCGATTTGCCCCACGTCGAATGGAAACACGAGCTTATCTTCGGCAATGGTAATCGTCGTGTAAGGCTTGAGCGCATGCCGAACGCCAAGCTCATAAAACGCGTTCGGATTATAGGTGGAAACATCGGCTATGACTACATCCGCGTTAAGCAACTGCTGGTACATAGGGACGTTGATGTTGCCGGCGTGTTGGATTTCGTCAGCGCGCGTGCACTCGTACCCTGCAGCTTCGGCAGCGGGTTTAATGATGTATCTGTAGGATTTGTCGAGGTCGAGTACTCGACCGGTAGGGTAATCGGTTTTCTTCCCGAAACCCATGACGACGAAGCATTTCGGCATGGGGCGAGATTAACATATCCGCAACGACACAGCCCAGGCGCGAGCCCGCCCCCCTATTGCAGCAGCGTCTGCAGCACCGGCACGGGCACTGCGCTCTCCCGCAACGCGCGGTCGTGGAAGGTGCGCAGCGAAAAGCTCGAACCCTGCGCCTGCTTATACCGGTCACGCGCCGCGAGCCATCCTTTCCATCCCGCGTAATAGGTCGGCAACTGGCACGAGGAAAGCTGCGCGCGCTGAAGTTTCGCGGTGGCTTCTTCTTTCTCTTGGAACGTGTCGTTGATCATCAGATCGAGCGCCTGCTGATCGGTCATCCCCATCGTCTGCAGGCGAACATCGAGGATCGTGTTGGCCAGCGCACGCAGAGCCTGCTTATAAAATGTCAACCTCAACTCTTTACTGTTATTGAGGTACCCCTCGTCCGACATCATTTGCTGCGTGTAGAAAGCCCATCCTTCCACATAGGCGCCATTGCTCCACAAACTGCGCAACAGGCGCCGCGATTCCGGCAGGACGTCGTTGGCGTATTCGAATTGCACGTAATGCCCCGGCATGGCCTCGTGGATGGTCAATTGCTGAAGGCCGTAATTGTTGTATTCGTGCAGCTTGGATAGCACACGGTCGGCCGGCCAATTCTTGGGAATGGGAGTGATCCAGTAAAACGCGCCCAATTGTGGCTCCAGCGGCGGGGCCGGAACAAAACCGCCCACGGCGTAAATTCCGCGCATGAATTCGGGAGTTTCGGTCACTTCCAGATTGCCGCGCGTGGGCAATGTCAGCAGATCCTTCATGCGCACGAATTCCCGCGCCTCATCCAAATCCTTGCGCGCTTCGGCCACGTAGTTCTCGGGCGTGGGATGGCGCGCGGCGATCTCATCTAGAGCCTGCTTTACCGTTTTCGGCGCCGCCAGCTTGGCCATCTCATCGCGTGTGGCTTTCAGATCGGCCTCCGCTCCCGCCAGCAGCTCTTCGGGAGTCTTGCCCGCGTCCAACACGTATTGGAATTTCTTGGCGTACTTCTCCTTGCCCAGCCGCCAGTCGCTGGTCTTTTTCGAAAGCGTGGTTTCCAGCCACGAATTGAACCCCTTCAGCGCCGCGAGCGCCTGATCCGCCGCTTTGTTGTAATCGTCTTTTTCCGAATCCGGGACCTCCGCTCGAAGGGTTTTATCGATCATGTCGATGTTGCCGTCGTTTTCCTCCCGCGCCACGCGATTCCAAACTTCCGGCGCGTCCACTAGGTTGGCTTTGGCTTGCTCAAACAGCGCGGGCATTTTTTCCAGCCGCTTGGCGATTTGGTGGTATCGCTTTTCTTTCGGCGCGTATTTCAACATGTAGGGGACGAAAACCGCGTTGCCGGCCAGCTCCACATAAACCGTCGGATTATGTTTATAGCTTTGAATCGTGTCGAACTCCAGCAACTGGAGCCCTATATTGTCGTTGATGATCTGAAGATCGGCCTTTTGCTCCTTGTCCAGGGCGTTCTGATCCAGCGCCGCGAACCGGCTCTGAAATTCCTGGTAAAACTTCCGCGATTGTTCGATGCCCGCGGCGCTGTAATCGTCCAGCAATTCGTCCAGCGGAACGTTGTTGTAGTCGTGCAAGCCGGCTTGCGTGGCCGAGACGGGCGACAGAGCCAGGCTGCCATAGATCAGGTCGTGGCTCATCTTGTCGAAGTCCGGCGGCGTGGATCTCGAGCAACTCATGAGAACCATGGGCGCGAGCAGCGCCGGTAAACCAAGCGCACAGCGGATGGGTTGTGCACGTTGGAAACCAAGCGCACAGCGGATGCGTTGTGCGCGTTGGAAAAGAACCGCGAAAGGTTTCCGCACACGTCCCAGTCTATCGCCGGCGCAAATTAGTCGAGCCCAGCCTGCTTCAGGAAATCCGCCGCCACCTCCGCCACCGCGCGATGCCTTCCATCCACCTGATAATTCAATTCCTGCATCGTGCGATTGCTGAACTTGCCGGAAAGCTCCTGCAAAGCCTCACGCAGGCCGGGCGTCGAGCGCAGCGTATCCTGACGCGCCGCGATGCACACCTGGTACGGCGGAAAAGCATGCCGGTCGTCGGCCAGAACTTCCAGATCCATCTTTGAAAGCAAGCCATCCGTGGCGTTAGCCGCAATCATCGTCACCTGCCCCTGCTGGAGCGCGGGATAAAGCAACCCCAGATCCATGGTTTTTGGCGATCCCTTCCAGTGCAAGTGATACGCGCGATCCAAAGCGGCCAACCCGTCGGTGCGTTGTTCGAACTCGTAGCCCACCCCCAGAGTCCATAATTCTTTCGCCGCATCCGAGAGCGTGGCCAGATGCTGCGCCCGCGCCTTGGGTCCCTCCACCACCATCGCGAAGCTGTCGTCAATACCCAGCGGGTCCATCCAATCAATCTGAAAATTGCGGGCGTAATCGCTGCGCACGCGTGCCAGAATCGCGGCCGGGTCGCCCTCAAGCGGAGCTTTCAGCACCGCCGCCAAAGCTGTCCCGGTGTACTCGGGATACAGATCGATTTCGTGGTTCCGCAGAGCTTCGTGCGCCAAAAGTGTCCCGCCGAGATTCAGCCGCCGCTCCACCGCGTACCCCTCCGGCGCCCGCCCCAACCGGTGCTCCAGATGTTGAGCGATGATTTCCCCCAGCACCACTTGTTCGGTGAAATTCTTCGAGCCGACCCGAATGCGCCGCTTTTCCCCGGATTTCGTGCAGCCGGCCAGCGCCAAAATCAGCGCCAGGAAAACCGTTGCGCGCATGCCTGGATTGTAGCGCGACCGCCCCAACCAGTTTTCATTTGTCAGTTATCAGTTATCAGCTTCTCCTAACCCCGGAACTGATAACTGATAACTGATAACTGACGACTGACAACTTTCCATTTGAAGTGTTAGATATGGATTGAGTGTCCAACGGAGTCGTGATCGTCGGTGGAGGGCAGGCTGGCTTTCAGATCGCTTCCTCGCTGCGCGCCGAAGGCTACGAAGGCCCCATCACCCTCCTGGGCGAAGAGCCGCATGCGCCCTACCAGCGCCCTCCTCTCTCCAAAGCCTTCGTTCTCGGTAAGCAGAATCTCACCCAGATTCTTCTGCGGCCGGAAAGCTATTATCGCGATCACGCCATCCGGTTCCTTGCCGGAGAGCGTGCCGCAGCCATCGAAACACCCGAACATCGCGTGCTGCTGGCCTCTGGCGTCCCCGTTCCCTACGACACTCTGGCGCTCGCCTCCGGAGCCCGCAATCGCACCCTCCCCATACCTGGATCGAACTTGGAAGGCGTTTGCTATTTGCGGACTCTGCCCGAAGCCATCGAGATCAAGCAGCGCATCCAGGCGGCCCAGCGCATCGCCGTCATCGGAGGAGGCTTTATCGGCCTGGAAATCGCGGCCTCCGCGCGCACGCTGGGCAAAGAAGTGACCATCATCGAGATGCTGCCGCGCTTAATGGCCCGCGTGGTGGCGCCAGTGGTCTCCGAGTTCTTCCTCCGCGCGCATCGCAGCCGTGGCGTGGAAGTGCTGCTGAACGCCCGCCTCCGCGAGATTCGCGGAAGTCAAGGCCAGGCGCGCGAAGCCGTTCTGGAAGACGATTCGCTCCACCCTGCCGATCTGTTCGTGGTAGGAATCGGCATCGCGCCCAACACAGAGTTGGCCCAATTGGCCGGCCTCGCAGTCAACAATGGAATCTCTGTGGACGAATGCCTCAAGACCGGTGACCAACGCATTCATGCCATCGGCGATTGTGCGGAATATCCGAATCCCTTCGCGGGTTCGCGCGTGCGGCTGGAATCGGTCCAGAACGCCGTCGATCAAGCCGCCAGCGTCGCCAAATCCGTGGTCGGAAAAGGCGCGCCCTATCGCGCCACGCCCTGGTTTTGGTCGGATCAGTTCGAAATCCGCTTGCAAATGGCCGGCTTGCCCACGGGCTTCGATTCCACCGCGGTGCGAGGGGAGCCGGAAGACGGCAAATTCTCGGTCTTCTATTTCCGCAACGGGCGGCTCTGCGCGGTCGATTCCATCAATCGTCCCGCCGAACACATGGCCGCCCGTAAGCTGATCGGCGCGGGCTCCGCGCTCACTCCCCGCGAGGCCGCCGACGAAAGCGTCAATCTGAAGGCGCTATTGGCCGAAAGCGCCTCGCCATGAACACCTACTTACCGTGGTGGACACGGTCGGCCCATCACGTGCAACCCAGAATTTACAAAGCTCTCGCCCCCGATCTGCGCGCTCGGGCGCTGTCCCCCCAAGCTATCGCTGAGAATAAATGGCAGCTCAACCGCGCCCGGGCGTGGCGCGACGCCGCTGCATGTCGATCTTCCCGGCATGCCGGAACCGGTCGCCGGTCGCGATAGAATGGGCGCGTGGCCACGGGCGATGACCCGCTCTTAGAGGCGCGCACGCCGTTGGCTTTTTCGGTTCGAGTTACTCGGCGGCGGTGGCAGTTGATTATCGCTGAGAAGCACCCCACAATGGCGGGACGCGAATTGGAGGTGAGGGCTGCTTTGGAAATGCCCGATGAAGTCCGCCAAAGCCAAACGGATTCGTCGGTGTTCTTGTTTTGCAAGCTCCAGCGAAGAGGACGCTGGGTGTGCGCGGGCTCAAAACAGGAGGGCAGCGGCGGATTCTTGATTACGACGTATCCCACGGACGCGATCTAAGGAAGGAGCGAGAGTATGGCCGATGTGAGGGTATTCTACGACCGTGAGGGAAACACGCTAACAGTGTGGTTCACTGGCGCACGCGAAGAGTACGTTTGCGAAGAAACCGGGGAAGAGGTGGTTTTGATGAAAGACGCGGCTGGGAAGGTGATCGGGTTCGAGAAGCTTAACTTCTCGGCTGCGGCGCCGGACACATTCCGGGTGGCCTTTGAAACCAGCCCAGCCTGAGTCGCCCTTTTCCTCAGAGCTCGCGATCTAAGTTTCCTGGAAGGGCTATACGCCAGCAAGCGGCCCGCCACGACCGCCGACGAAAGCGTCAATCTGAAAACCTTGTGATATGATCCGCGAGAGATGCGGATCACGATTGCTATTGCCCTTCTGGGCGCGGGTTTTGCAGCGGCACAGGATGCGGCCTCCAAATGCTCCGGCCTTACTTCCGTCAGGAATCTTCCCAATGCCTCGACCGTCGTCGCGTCTGCGGCGCTCAATCCCTCCGGCGCCCAGCCCGAGCACTGCGAAGTCCTGGGCAGGATCAACGAGCGCAGCGGCGTCAACAATCAGCGTTACGCGATCAAGTTTCATTTGCGTCTTCCCTCGAACTGGAACGGCGGCTTTTTCTTCGAGGGCGGCGGAGGATCCAACGGCAACCTCGGCAACGCTCTCGGGAACCTGCAGGGGCAGCAGCGCGGCAATGCGTTGAGCCTGGGTTACGCCGTGGTGTCGCAGGATTCCGGCCACGACAATCGCGAAAACAACGATCCGGAGCGCAACGGCTCGACGACTTTCGGCTTCGATCCCCAAGCGCGCCTCGATTTCGGCTACAACTCCTACGATCAGGTGACGCAAACCGCCAAGGCTCTGATTCGCGCCTACTACGGCCGCGCGCCGGAACGCTCCTACTTCGTGGGCTGTTCCGAAGGCGGGCGCGAGGGCATGATGATGTCGCAGCGTTTCCCCGATTATTTCGACGGTATCCTCGCGTGTTCGCCCGGATTCAAGTTGCCGAAAGCGGCGCTTTATGGCCACGCCTGGGACGCGCAGACACTCGCCGAGGTCGCGAAAGCGGCCGGGATTTACGACCGTTTCGGCCAGCCCCTTCTCAACAAGACCTTCACCGACGAAGACCTCGATGTGGCGGCGCAGCAGATCCTGGACGCCTGCGACGAGCTCGACGGATTGAAGGATGGAATGATCCTGAACTTTCCCGCCTGCACCGCCGCGGTGGTGTCGGCGAAACTCGATGCGGCCACGTGCAAAGGCCCAAAACGCGTCACCTGCCTTTCGGGCGTGCAAGTCGCGGCGCTCAAAAAAATAATGAGCGGAGCGAGGGATTCCAAAGGCGAATTGCTCTACGCGGATTGGCCGTGGGATCGCGGCATCGGCGGCAAGATCGGCGACAACTACAACCAAGGTTGGCGCATTTGGAAAATGGGCGCTTATGACTCGCCGCTGAATTCGGCGATCATCGTGGGATTGGGTAGCGGCGCGGTCTCCGCTATCTTCAGCACGCCGCCGGTTGCCGTTCCCTCTTCGGGCGCTGCTCCGATGGCATTCCTGATGGGCATCGATCTGAATCGGGACGCGGGAAAGATCTACGCCGAATCGGGCCTTTACACAAAATCTTCCTGGGATTTCATGATGGCCAGCTCCACCGATCTATCGGCCTACCAGCGGCGCGGCGGAAAGCTCATCATCGTCCACGGCGCCAGCGACCCTGTCTTTTCCATCAATGACACGATTGGTTGGTGGAATCAGGTGAATCAGGCCAACGGCGGACGCGCCGCCGACTTTGTGCGCCTCTTCGCCGTTCCCGGAATGAATCACTGCTCGGGCGGGCCGGCCACCGATCGCTTCGACGCCTTCGCCGCGCTCGTGAATTGGGTCGAGAAAGGCGCCGCGCCCGAAAAAATTATCGCCGCCGCGGGTCCCGTTTCCCCTTGGCCCGGCCGCACTCGTCCCTTGTGCCCGTATCCGTCTCAGCCCCGATACAACGGCACAGGCAACATGGAAGACGCCGCCAGTTTTTCTTGCCAGCGGTGAGGGATCGATCGGACCGCTCCCTGCGGTCGCGGCTCAGTTTGAGCGTCTTCCCACAAGCATCGATTCCGAGCCGCGACCGCCAGGGAGCGGTCCGTGATTCATGAAGACGGAGCGTTCGTGGCCGTTCTCGCATCGTCCGCCTGCGGTTCCGCCACTACCGTTGTGACCCCGTACTGCGGATGTGGCATGCCGTTGGCGAGGGTAAGGTTGCGAGGGCGATAGGATAGGATCTCCTGGCAGCGGATTCCCACGCTATTGGCCATCGCGGCGTTCGGTGCGATGGTTCTGGATTTCGGAAACAGCCACTTCGGATTCCAGGATTCGTGCACCGTATCCAGGGCGTATTTCGGGTCGTTAACGCTCGGAAATTTTGCGATAAACTCCGGGTCGAAAACCAGTCCAGCCGCCTGCGCCTTGCTGACCATCCAGCTTAGGGTGATGTCCGAGAGCGCGCTCTGGGTAGAAGGATCGTCGTCGTATCCGCCTCCCACGTCGCAATGAACTCCGCAGAAGTACACCTGTTCCAGGGTCTGACCCGGCGCCGCGGGACCCCAGAGACTCGCCGGAAACTCCGCCCGCTTCTCGTCAATCGCAAGCGCGTGATAGGCGTTCTGCACGTCGGGATGAAGACTCGTATCGAGAAAGCCATAGAGCAACGGATCGACGCCTCCGACAAGCGCAGGGATGCCCAGCGAGCCGACGGTATCCCAAACGCCCACCATCTTGATTTTGGCGTCAAACATCCCGTAGGGCGCCAAACTCTTCAGCAATTCGTCCCTCTTGTCTTTGTGGCGATACGCGTTAAACGCCGTTTCCACTAAAACTGGGTCGTGGGGCTTGGTGGGCAGACCGCATACGGCGATCATTCCAGCCAGGCTGCGAGCCGTATACGCTCCCCGGCTGAAGCCGAAGATGAAAATGTCGTCTCCCGCCTCGTAATCGTCGGCGATTCGCGTGTACCCGTCTTTTATTTTTTGAAAGAGTCCCTGGCCCATCGATCCGCCGAGAAGTTTTTGGATCGAAGTTCCGCTCGACCCAACTCCATCGTCGTAGCGGGGAAGCTGCACGCCGGGAATCGATAACATCCCTTTGAAAATCTTGTAGACGTTCGTGTTGTTATCGGATGTGTCCCACGTGCCGTCCGCGCAAAATGCGATTCGTTTGCTCATCTCCCTGCTCCCATTTAGATGATATTAACTGCTAGATCATATCACTGCTGAAACGCGTCGTCCGATTCAGGACCGGGACGCGGCGTCCAGGCGAGACTGTAATACTCGCCGCGGGCCCGAGCCCAGGGATCGAATACATTCACCACTGGATCCAGCCTCGCCCATGCGGAAGCTGTGAACGGGCCCACCCTTGTGTTTCTAGGTATGCGCGCCTCTAGCTAGGTCGGGCGATCCTTCCTGGGATCCCAAATCTTCGCGTTTCGCGGATAGAATTACGTCGCTGGCCTTTTCGCCCACCATATACACCGACGTCGCGATGAAAAACCCAGGGATTCGGGGGAATACAGAAGCGTCAACTACACGCAGGTTCGTTACGCCATGAACCTGGAAGTTACCGTCAAGGACGCCGTTATTCTCCAGCGACCCGATGGGACAAGTGCACGAAGCGTGATGGCCCCAGGCGTTATCTTTTATAAACTGCCGAAGCGCCGGCCTGCCAACCACATCTTTGCCCGGGAGTTCTTCTTTCTCCGCCAAATCGCCAAGCCCCTTCGTCATCGTGCGCACGAACTGAATGCCATCGACCACCGACTCCAGGTCCTGCTGCGACCCGTCGTTTCCCTCGTCGAAGTAATGGAAATTCACCGCCGGCGGGTCCCTCGGATCGGACGACTGTAGCGTCACCGTTCCAGCCGTATTGTTGGTGTGAGCCTTCAAAATGGCCCAGGTGAGATAGTTCAGGCTCTTTGGAATCAAGGCCGAATATCCAGGGAAATAGCCGTAAAACTTGCTCATCAGCGCAAACATGAACAGGTCCGGCAGCGGACGCGCGGGCTCCGATTTGCGGATCACCGCCATCACACCGCCGTTGGTTGTGTAAACGCCTTTCCGCCGCGCGGCCCACTGTTTGAAGATCGGATCGGTGTTGTCGTATTTCGCTCCAGCCAGAATTCGCCAATTCTCCTTCATCCGGTTGACCACGCCCACTTCGTAGCGATCCTGAAGATTCCTGCCTACGCCGGGCAGGTTTACTCGCTCCTGGATTCCGTGTTCCCTCAGTTCACCGCTTGGGCCGATTCCGGAGAGCATTAAAAGCTGCGGCGTGTTGAAGGCGCCGCCGCAGAGGATAACCTCCCGCGAGGCGCTGACCTCCCGTTTCTCTCCCGATTCGCCGCTGGGGTTAGCATACGCCCGGAACAGCCGCCGCCCCTTGAGATACTCGACACCAGTCGCCCGGTTCTCGTCGTCGAACTTGACTTTTGTGGCCAATGCGTGCAGCTCGATCGTCAGGCGGTCCGGGTGTTTCTTCGCAACGTCCAAAAGAAACTCGCGCGTTCCATTGCGGCGATGGCGAGTCGTAGCCAACGGCAGAGTGCGTAGGCCAACAGCATTGTCCATTACCAGCCGCCAATCGTTTGGATCCCCGGACGATTCCAAGCCCCAGAGCAAGCGCTTCACGGGTTGGCCGATTTCCTTAAACGCCGTGTCGATGGAATCCTTCAAGCTCTTTACGAGCGCCTTATCGCCGAGTGCATTGATCGGGAGCGACTCTTGCGTGGCGAGCCACCCGTCGAAGCCGTGGCGGGGCAAGTTCAGTCCAAGAGTCTTCTTGAGGAGGCGGTGCAACGGGCGATACCGGCAGTCCTCCATGCGCTCGAAATATTTGCGCATGTTTCTGGCGCTCCAGGAGGAATCGCCCGTGAGCGCCGCCAGGTGATCCCAGTCGTCGTTGTGGGGATAGACCGTGACCATTGCATTGTGGGCAGTGCAGCCGCCCAAAACTCCCGCTCGGGGATACAGAATCCCATTGTGCTCGCGGCAGAATTTCGGATCCCGCATTTGAAGCTGGTCATCGGCATAGTGCCGGACCCAGAAATCCCACCTCATCTCTGGATTTTCCGTGGAGAAGGCGTGAAAGCAAGGAACCTGATAATCCTCGGGAAGGCGATCGGCATTCTCCTGGAGAGGATCTCCCCCCGCCTCCAGGACCAACACTTTGCATCCCGCCAAGGCGAGACGGGCCGCGACCACACCGCCGCCGGCTCCGGAGCCGACTACGATGTACTCGTATTCGACCGTCATCTCGTTAGAAGGTCTTGAGAAATTCGATCAGAGCCTGCTTATCGTTGTCAGCCAGGTTTGTGCCGAAGTAATGGCCCTTGTTAATGACAAAATCCGGGCACTTACTCACCGCGAGCATCTGCGAAACCAGATTGCCATCCTTGAAGATCGCAGCGGCTTCTTCGTCGCTCTTGCCCTTCACCTCTTTCAGCTTGGGGATGAGGGTCTTCAGCATGGCTAATAGTTTCACGCCTTTCTGTGCGTCGGCCTGTAGATCGCCGCTGGGGGTGACGTCCAGATTGCCGAGCAGGCCAATCGGGGTGCCCTTGGGAATGGGGCCAATCTCCAGTTGTCTGTCAAAGAATCCCATCAGGGGTTTTAGGGCGTCGGGCAGGTAGCCCACATCTACATACAAATACGACGTCTCGGTGGTGCGCTGAATCAAGCTTGGCCCGGGTATCTTGTCTCCGATGAGCGGGTCCTTATCGCGTGTTTCGGGCCACAGCATCTTGTGGATAGCGTCGTTGAACGCGTCCATCCGGCCCTTGACGGAGGGATCTCCATTGAACTTACCCACGGAGTTATTCAGCAGGAACGGCGCGGAACTCCACACCGAGATCAGCGACGGCGGCCGCGTATAGCCGCGTCCGCCCGCGGGGAGATTATAGGTCCACGGCGTACCGTCGATCGGATTGTAAACTGTTATCGACCCGACCGGGGGCAGGGTCTTGTAAGTCTCGGATGAGAAATTGTCCCAGATGTTGTCGCGGATCGCGTTGGTCGCCAACGGGCTGCACGCGTTCGTTCCCAGCTCGGTAACCGGGACCCGTCTCTCCGTCGAGAGGTAATTGCCATCCAGGAAATCGGACTTCTGCACTTCGGTGCGCATCCAATCGAAATACGCCGCTGTATTCTCGAGGATGTCGCCCGGTTTGCACTCGGTCCCTAGTACGCACAGGTTCGGCGGCTGCTTGCTGGAGTGACACCGTGCGCAGTTCTCCGCGAAGGCGACTTTGCCGCGATTTAGGGTAGCAGCGTCCGCTTTGAGATAATCTTTGCCGCCGGGAGCGTCTGCCAGATGATCGGGCTTCGCGGTCGCCAGGAAGAACAGCGCTACGTCCGGCGTCTGCTGCTGAGTGGCGTTCCAGTAGGACGAGTTCTTGTTCAGGTCCTCGATTTTGATGGGTGAATACTTCTTCCCGCCCACCAGCGGCTGGAAATGGAGCACCCATTCCTCGCTGAACAATCCGATGTTGATGTAGACGCGATTGAGAGCTCCCAGTACACCCACCGAATCGGAGCCATCCTTGAGTACGCGGGGCGTGAAAACAGTGGAAGGGGGAATGAACCATGCCGACAATACCTTGGTGCGGTCGAAATCTTGGAATTGTTTGTTGAGCAGCCCCCCTCCAGTGAGCTCTTCCTTCCACGGTTTGGCGGCATTTAGCCTCGGCATCACATTGTAGACCGCGTTCATGGTTCGGGGATTAACGATGTTGTCCGACGATACGAACGAGGTGTCCAGGGAGCCCGGGAGATAGGCATGGAGCAACTGCCATACGAAATTCTGTTTGGCCGTGTCGCCTTGCCAGAACATGATGCCATCGGACCAGAAGTACTGAGCTCCGGGATTCGACGACAAATTGGCCCATTCCGGATTGGCCGGATCCGCGGGCGGGTTTATGGGGTTCGGCCCTATGTGGCAGAAGCCGCAGGACATCCCCACACGAAAGGGCCGTACCAGATCCTTATCGTTGTAGTAGCTGGGATCGTTGTAATATCGCTTCGGATCCCATTTTTTCTGCGCTGCTTCGTCGAAGGCAGGATTGGGAAATAGCCGCAGCCCAACCACGCCGGACGCCATGCCATAGTACGTACCCAGGGGCATGTTCTTGCCCCGCGCCCCGAACTTGATCCCTGGATACTTGGCCTCGTTCTCGAACGGATCGGACGGGCAATTTGTCTTGCGCCGATCCAGCCACAAGCCATACTTCGGATCTGGCCCGGCTGCCTGTTCGAAGCATGGTTCGTTAATGAGTCCCAGCTTTTGGAAGCGGTTGCTGCGATTCGAGGGTAGGCCGGGACTCGACGAAATAGTCTTGAGAAGATCCATCGCGCCAAAACTGTTGTTCGCCAGGTAATCCCAGAAGCGGTCGTTGCCCCCCGACCATATGACCCAATTGTTGCGCCCCTTTATTTCATTCGCATCGAGTTGCTGGCCGCGGTCCATATCATGAAAATAATCCTCATCGGCGGCCGGAAGGGAATCGGCGTTCCGCCCATTCAGTAACGCCTCATCCTTCACCGTTCCAGGCTCTGGCGCCCGGTTGCAGGATGAGACGCACGCCACCAGCACAATGCAAAATAGAAGGCCGCCGCAGCGCAATATCCGTTCTGACACGATCTTCGATCCTCCCCGTTGCTCCTATAGAGTCTTCATGTATTCGACCAGCGCCTTCTTTTGATCCTCAGGCAGGTTCACGCCCCACAAGTGGCCGGAATTGCTGTTGCCCCGGACCGAAATGTCATAGAGTTGGCCGTATTTCTCGGCTTCCGGACCGGAACTGACAAACCCGACGTGCTGATGATCAATAACGTCATAGCCTCGGTAGAACTTCTTGGGGCGCTGATCAACTGGCTTTAACAAGTCCTCGAGCGAGGGAACGGAGCCGTTATGCAGGTACGGTCCCCGCACCCAGACCCCATCTAGCCCGCACGCTTCCCACGCGTCGACTTTTTGGAAATGCACCAGCTTCCAGGAATAATCCGCTGCCAGATTCGTGTAAGCGACGACAGCGGCCTGCGTCCACATGGCCAGCCGGTTCGTATCGGTGCCGACCTCGCCCGCCGGGATCAGCGTTCCCGTCTTCGCCCCGCCGAAAGCGTGGCAGTTCGCGCATTCCCGATCGTAGACCGGCTTCCCCTTGCCCGCGAGCGCCTGGTCGATAGGTAGCGGATACTTTGGTACGGGTGCATCCAGAAGCCAGTCGAAGATGCGGCGATAGTGCGCACGGTTTTCTCCCGTTCCGTCCCATTTCTTCAAATCGTTGTCGATCCATTTCAAGGTGGCGCCATCCCCGATCGCGGAGTTGATAATCACCTCTTTCAAGTCCGTATTAAGACCGTCCCAATGAAAGACGAACGGAGGGGGACGCATTTTCAGGTTCCACACCGAAGGGATGTCGGAGTTGCCTACGGTATCGTCTTTCGGAAGCTTCAGCGTGTCGTACTTGACCGGGTTGAAGGGGTCGACGCGTCCGGAAAGCCAATCCGGACGGGACTGGCCCCAGGAAAACTGCTCCTGCTGTTGCTTGAGAGCGTGCCGTGTCGCGGGAATCAAGACGAAGCGATACAGCATCCGGTCTACGAACGGCATATCGTAGATCCGGGCGATCTCCGCCATTATTTCCTTGGAATTGAAGCGAGGATCCTGGGCGGCGTTCCACAAGAACCGCTGGTAGGATTGCACGCGGAACTGGTGCCCCGGCCCGCCATCCACGATGTTCGTCTTCACCTCCGCATCGGGACCGGGCGCTCCGCTGGGAGGTCCCGGCGACAGTCGGTACGTCCCGGTGTGGCAAAACGCGCAGTTGATGCCGACGCGCTCGATGCCCACCGTGACTTTAGTGAAACCAATGGGCAAATCGTCGGCGTTCGCCGTGGCCAAACCTAGCGCACCCCACCCCCCCGGGCGTGGAAGATATTCGGGAAACATTCGTGGAAGAACCTGGAAGATCCACAGCGGCAGCCCCTGCTGGCTTTCCGTCCCAATCGAGCCGTGATGCCAGTTGTCGAGGTCATTGGCATAATAAGTATCTACTTGCCGGAACAGCTTATACCATGTGCCCCAGGCAAGGAACGCCACAATCACCACGAGCACGGCCACCACCTTGGGCCAGCGTTTTTTGGGATGTTCTAGTTGCACCATCGGTGGTCTCCTCTACAGGGTCTTCATGTACTCGATCAAATCGTACTTCTGATCGTTGGTCAGCTTCACGCCCCACAAATGTCCGCCGTTGCCGTTGCCTTTAAGGCTCGTGTCGTAGGAGCTGCCGGCCCTTTCCGCCTCAGCGCCGGCAGTGATGAAGCCCATGTTCTTCTTGTCGTAAACGTCGTAGCCGCGGTAGAAACTCTTGGGCCGATCCTTGGGATCCAACAGCAGGTCCCACATGGTGGGCACCGAGCCGTTGTGAAGATACGGGGCGCGAGCCCAAGCCCCGTCCAGCGGCTGGTTAGCGTATCCGTAGGTCTTGCGGAAATGAGTGAAGTGGTTCGGCCCCGGGTACAGCGCCCACTGGTTGGTGGAGAAGACATAAGTATAGGCATTTAAGCGGTAGGGGTCCGTGTTGACGCTTTCGATCGGTTCCACCATTCCCACCTGGGCTCCGCCGAACGCGTGGCAGGAAGCGCACTCTTTGTCGTAAATGGGCTTGCCGCGGTCGGCCATCGCCTGGTTGATTTCCCACGGATATTTCGGCGGCGGAAGCTTCAAAATCCAGTCGCGGATACGATACAGGGCGTCGTAGTCTACAGTAGTGGGAACCACGCCGGCGCCTAACGCCGCGCTGAGATTGCGTTCCGCGACGGACGTATTATTGCCGTCGAAATGCAGATGCATGCCTTCCCTGGGCGCCTGGTTCCAAAGTTGCGGATAATCCGCTGCTCCAATCAACTCGTCGGGCGGAAGCTTCGTAAGATCCCAATGAAGTTGGATAGCCTTGTAAGGGTTAAAAGTATCGACGCGCCCCCTGCCCCAGGGCGTTGGAGTATCGAGAAGAATGCTAATTCTGTTGGCAAGGTCCTGAACCGTGGTCTTCACCTGTCCGACCGCCGCCGGCAAGAACAAGCGGTCCAGCAGCCCGATACTGTCGCCGGATTCCTTGGCCTTCGCGACCACATTGCCTGCCGTAAGCCTCGGGTCGAGGCTGCAACTCACCAAGCCTTTGAGGAAGCCCTGCAGGTCCAATTGGTGCGCGGGCATTCCCAGGACGATTTTGGCCTGCTCATTAGGTGAGCCGCGGACAATTCCCGTGTGGCAGAAGGCGCAGTTTAGCCCGACCTGATCCATTCCCAGGCGGAAACGCCGCGATACGCCGATTGGCAGGTCGTGCCCAGGCTCGTATTCGAAACCGTAGGCAGCGTATCCGCCTGGAAGCTTATCGGGGCAAATCTTCGGCAGGGTTTTGAAGATCCAGTATGGCGGAAGCGTGCCACCCACGGGCTCGAAGATACTGCCTCCAGGCTCCGAGCCGATCGAGCCGTACTTGTAGTGATCCTCGATATCACTGTATGCAACCGGGTTATCGCGTGAGAAATACCACCACAGAAATAGCGCCAGCGCCACAACGACTATCGCAATTCCCAAAATCCAGCGCAGGCGAGAGCGATATTCGTAGCGATCGACGGGACTGGCGAGGACATTGTCGACCAGAACGCCTTGAGTGAACGTAACCTTAAGCTTGCTCATAATTACGGCCTTGCTCCGCTAGTGAGAAGCTCCATCGGGAACGGCGGTGGATCGTAAACTTTCATGACCTCCTGGACCATCGCGTCATGGTCGCCGTTGTAGCGCCGGACGTCGTAACAGCCAAGAGGGTTTGCAATGGCGTTCACCAGGCAACGATTACAAAACGAACACGGCTTTTCGGGCAGGTCTTTGCCGGAGGCGAGCACCTGCGGCAGGTTGCGGTTGGCGATAAGCGGGCGGGCCATGGAGACAGCGTCGGTAATGCCTTCGGAAAGCACCCTTCGGATCACGCTGGCGTCCTGATAGCCGCCCGTGTTGATCACCGGCACGGTCAGTTGCTTCTTGGCCTCGCGGCAATACTCGGAGCTGACCGCCTCGATGGGGTGGCTCTTCTTGGTGCGGTTCCAAAAGTACAGGAAGATTGGGCGCAGAACCTTGAAGTGGAACATCGTGTAATTCAAGTAACCGCGAACGCCGCTGGAAGCCATGCCTCCATACCACCAGTTCAACTCGTCGGGCGGAAAGCCTCCCGGTGGAAGCAGAGGGTGCGGGAAGATGCTTCCGATGGAGACGTGAATGGCGTCGACGCCGGCGGCTTCGGCCCATTTCATGATCTGGATGCTTTCTTCTAGCGTGTTGCCCTTCTTCTCCCACGGGTAGAGCGCATCGCCGAAGTCTACCGCGTTGAGTTTGGCCTGCAGGTGAAAATCGCTGCCGACCTCCGCGCGGATCGCCTTGATCACGTCGATCAGAAAGCGGGCCCGGTTCTCGAGAGAGCCGCCGTACTCGTCCTTTCGGTCGTTGATCCCGGAACTGAGGAACTGGGTGAAAAGGTATCCATGAGAAGCGTGCAATTCGACGCCGTCCAAACCGGCTTCGCGGACCCGGCGCGCGGCTTGTGCAAAATACCCGACTATCTCGTGAATCTGCTCCACTGTCATCGCCTGGCACAGAAGTCCGTGGAAGCTGTCGTTCTTGCTGGTGGAGGACAGGGCTGGTTGCATGAAGTTCTCCACTCCGGGGACGTCGCGCTGCCGGCCGGAGTGGCTAAGCTGGATTAGGAATTTGCAGTCGTGCTGGTGGACGGCTTCGCCGACCTTGCGCCAAAACGGGATCTTGTCGTCGTTGTCCATCATGGCGTAGTTCGGCAGGATGCGGCCGCGGATATGTACGGGACAAAAGGAGGAAATGATGGCGCCCACGCCGCCACGCGCAAAGCTTTCCTCCCAGTTGATTCGCGTCTGGCTCCCCGACCCGTTGTAATTGTCCCATCGGCCGGAGATGTTGGACCGAAAAAGACGGTTCTTAACTGTGAGATTCCGGAATTTTAAGGGCTGAAAGATGATGTCGTTTTCCATGGGCACCCCCGTTTAGAAATCATCCAAAAGACACAATCACCGCAGTGGCTCCCGTTGGCCGCGGGCTGGTTCAAGGCGGAAATTAGCGTCCACCGCCGACGATAGTCGCGCAGGAGAACGCGATAATCGGAGCCGTAGAGCATGACTGCCAAATCGTCTCCGGATCTGTTCCTGGCCCAGGACCGGCACGATAACCTCGAAGCACAAAACATCGCCGCCTGTATGCAGCTCGGCTCGCAAATGAACGGAAAGCTCTCTCTCTTTAGGTTGAATTATACATCCACGTTCTTCACTTCGCAACGATTTTCATGGATACTCGGCGAGTTGTTTGCAGCCAGGCTGAGATCGCCTACGTCGCGGCCACGGACGATGCAAACGCATACGTCACCCGTTCGTTTGTCACATCGCTGTGGTCGACGATCAGGTGGTTGGAGCCATCGAGATTATTCACTACGCCGATCTGATATTTGTACGGGTCTCCCACGTCATGAAGCTCCGCGGTGATCGACTCTTGCGTTTTCTGAGCACCGTTGCGTCCGATCCCACCAAATGGATCGTTCGCATCGCCGACAGCCTTCACGTTGTCGCCGGCAACGCGCGACGCCAGCGCATAAACGTGGCCGACCACGGTGTCCATGGCCGAGAAAGTCGCCACCAGAGGACCCTTGCAAATTTTGGCGGTGATAACGTCGCGGAAGAACCCCACATTCTTTGCGGGATCGTCACTCAAGCCTGCATCCGCACTGAAGCCATAATGCGAGAAGGCGGCCTCTAGCAGCGTAACCGAGTCGGGTTGGAGTGGCGGATTTGCGCACAGCGACTTCGCACAGCTAGCCATCAACCTGCCCCCCAAGCTGTGTCCAACCAGATGCACCTTCAGGCCTGCATGCTTCGACTTGAGGTCGCGAACCGCCTGGGCCACGCCATTCGCGCCCACCACGCCCGATCGCTCCTTCATCACCCACCAGGTGGTGAAATTCAGAAAGCGCCCCGCCGCGCCGAGCACCGATCCGAAGAATGAGCCCAGCCCCTGTGTGCCGCCTTCCGCGGAGGAATCGCCCCCTGTGGCAAAGGTCGATGCGAAAGTCGAACCAACCCCCGCAACACTGCCCACTGCGTCGGCCGTGCCGGCAGCCTGCTGCGTCGAAACTATGATGGGCAATCGCAGCTTGCCCAGCACCTTTGTTCCCTCCTGCGCCCGCACCTCCTCTACACCCTCTCCGGCGCCCAGATCGCTCTCGCCGAGCACCGACAACACCAGACTTACGAACCGATCCTGCGCATCCGAATCGCTATCGAGCGCCGCCAACAATTGTTTCGCCTGGTCTAGCTTGCCGCGCTCTTCAGGTCCCACCTCCGCCTTCAGGTCCTCGATCTGCTGTTCCACAGTCGCCTGTTGCTGCGCGCTGGAATCGTCGCCGAATGCCTGTACGCCCCCGCCACTCGGCTGCTGGAAAGTTTCCTGGAACGCCAGCGAGGGCCAATACACGCCGGCAACGGCATAGTTGCGTTGCGCCAGGGCTTTCAGTTCCGGCCGGCCCAGGTTCGCCTGGAAGTTGTGAAGGAATTTGGTGTACAGCCCGGTTGCATCGTCTTCGCTATTCCGGAAACCGTGTGCGATAAAAATGACGTCAGTGGCCGCGCCGGCGCGCTGTTGAAGTTCGTCCAGCGCGCCCTGCAACACCCCGTTTTTGTCGAAATGCAATGGGAAAAAATCGAATCCCTCAATCGATGACATGCGAGTTCTCCTTAGGCTATACGGCTTGCAATACTTTCATGAGATCGAGCAGTCCAGCGCCCTGAAAGCAGGACTCCCGGTGTAAATCGATGGCGTTGGCCAGAAAGATCTCCTTCACCTTTTCTGGTTCGCCCTTGAACTCGGAACGGACAGAGAGAAATGCGGCCACCGCGCCCGAGACGTGCGGCGCGGCCATGCTGGTCCCGGTCTGTTCGCAATACAGCACCTCGCCCAGATCGGCGCCCTGTTCATCCTTTACCGGATACTTCGGGATCTCCCGGCCGGCTGCGCAGGAGATGATGCGCTCGCCTGGCGCGAGCAGATCGGGTTTCAGGCGCCCGTCGCCGGTTGGGCCCCGCGAAGAAAAATACGAGACGCCATAGGTGTGCGGCATTTCCCGATGAGTCGAACCGACGGTGATCGCGAGATCCGCGTTGCCAGGATCGGTAATGCTCAGGCTGGTGTACTGCGAAAGCACCTGACCGGCCGGGTTCACGTAAGCGGTGTACCCGCCGTTGCCCGCCGACACCACTACACAAACGCCGTTTCGCACCAGCCGGTTTACTTCCACGCACAGCGGGCTCTGGCCGCAAGCGAACCAGCGGGGGTCGAAATCGTAGCCCAGGCTCATGTTCACGCCGTGGATGAGTTGGCGCTTACCGTTTTGATTCCACTGCTGGATCTGGTCGATGGCGACCAGGATCCAGCTTACTTTGCCTTGGCCGGCGGTTTGTTTGACCTGATCGGAGCGCGTCACATCGGCGATGACCTTCAGGCTGACCAGCTTGGCCCTCGGCGCCACTCCGGAAATTTCGCGCAGGGACTCGCGCTGCGGGATGGGCTGGTCAGTGGTTTCATCGCGCAGTTCGGACCCCACCACCGGCTCCCCATCGGGCTTAGCCGATTGCCAAAAGCCCGCGATAATGCCGGCCACATGCGATCCATGGCCGAACCGATCCATCCGCGCCGTCGCATGCGTCGCCAGCGGCTGGCCGGGGTCGCCGGAATCGGGCGGATTGCTCACCCTCCCGTCGGGAGTGAAATCGCGATGGGCCAACGGAGAGGTGATGTCGAGCGTATCGAAGGGGCCATACAACGGGTGTGTGCCCTTGAAATGCGGGTGGTCCCCTTTAATGCCGGAATCGAGCACCGCCCACACGACTCCGTCGCCCAGCGCCCGGAATGCGCGTTGGGCGGCGTCAGCCTTCACGGTAGTGAGCGAATGCGTCAGAGTGGTGCTCACCTCCGTGTCTTCCCAGATGCGGTAGACCAGGGTGCCGGTCTTGCCATACTTCTTCGTGAGCTCGCGAGCCTCCGCTGCAAGGTCCATGATGCGACGCGCCGGAATGGTCGCGAACACGTAATGCGATACGGTTTGGTAGCCGGTCACATTCCAATCCTTAGCGCGCTCCTTTATCCAGTGCATCGCGCCCTCAATCCCCCCCCGAAACGTTTCGTTCAGTGCGATGATGACCTCGAATTGGCGCTCGGGGTCTTCACGCATAGCGCTCGCGACTCGGGAGAGCAGAGGCTCCGTCACGATGGAACGCATCATGTCGAGCCGGACGTCCTCGGTCTTCTTTAATTGATCTTCCCTGGCGAGCCTGCTCTCTTCCGCGGTGGATTCACGCCGCGCCTCCTGCCGGGCTTGATCCGGAGTCGATGGCGATTCCGGTGTTTCAGGCGGATCTGCGGGCATTCCTATCTTCCTTTCCTGGGATTATTTGCGACTTTATCACATTTCAGACCCGAGCAATTGAGCCGCACGGCAAGGAAACGGAAAGAAAGGATAGGAAATGCCTGACCAAGGACGCGTCGTTTCCAGGCGAATACGGCCAAATTGGGTCGCCTGTAACGGGCGTTCACGTGACCGGCCGGCAACATCGGTTACGCTGAGTCGCGACCGCAAGGGAGCGGCCTCGCTAACGGCATCTCTCGCGCAGCGCAATTTCAGATGATACTATCGTCCTGATCGAATTGAGGGTTCAATGGCTCGGCTTTCTTCTTCCATCCAGAATCTCAAATCCCATTACTTCGCCGTGGTGATCGGATCGGGTTATGGGGGCGCCATCGCCGCTTCGCGATTGACGCGCGCGGGACAGCAGGTCTGCGTGCTGGAGCGCGGCCGCGAATTCCAACCGGGTGAATACCCGGATACGCCGCTGGAGGTGATCGCCGAAAGTCAGGTCGATACGCACTCCCGTGGGTCCGTGCATAACCGGGATTATCGATGAGCGGCAAACGCCCGTGCTCGACGACGGCATGGTGATCGAGGAAGGTTCCATTCCCGGCGCGCTAGGCGGGTTCCTGCCCGCTGCTCTTGCGGCCATCACGCCGTGGGCCGGACAGGATATGGCCCACACGCCGGCCCAATGGGTCGACGAAAGGACTCGCGAAGTCGAAAGTCTGCTCTGCGGCCCCTATCACGGCGCAGTGGAGAATACGCAAACGTATTTGGTGATGACGCACGACGGTTCCGCCGGCCACATGACTCTGGAAAATGATCGCCTGCGTATTCATTGGCCAGGCGTCGGCGACGAGCCGATCTTCCAGCGTGTGAGCGTCCATCCTATAGGAGGCTGTGTGATGGCCGAGGACGCCGCGAACGGCGTGGTAAATCATAAAGGCCAGGTCTTCTCTTTGGCAAGCGGAACGGCGGTGTACGAAAACCTGTACGTGAGTGACGGGTCGGTGATTCCGCGCTCTTTGGGAGTCAATCCACTGTTCACCATTTCCGCCGTCGCGGAGCGCTGCTGCGCGCTAATGGCCCAAGATCGCGGGTGGACAATCGATTACAACTTTGCTGCGACACCACCAGTCCCTCCCCTGCGTTCCGAGCCCATGGGCCTTCGTTTCACCGAAACGATGAAGGGCTTTTTCTCGACCAAGGTCACGGATGATTATCAGAAGGGTGAGACACAAGGGGAAAAAGACGGCTCGTCGTTCCAGTTCACGTTGACCATCATTTCCGACGATTTAAACCAGATGGTGACAGACGCGAGCCACAGCGCCCGAATGATGGGCGTTTGCGTGGCTCCCGCTCTTTCACCCAATCCACTAACGGCGAGCGACGGCCAATTTCACCTGTTTATCACCGACCCTAACGCTGTCGACACGCGGCTGATGACGTACGACATGAAGATGACCTCGCAGGAAGGTAAGGTTTTCACGTTTCACGGATTTAAGGTCATCAGGAACGACGGACTCCAGAACATCTGGCGCGATACATCCACCTTGTTCATCACCATTTCGGATTCGTCGGGCCCCGTACCGGGGAAAGTTCTGGGGAAGGGGATGCTGATCATTGAGCCGGAGGATTTCGCCACGCAAATGACCACGATGGAGGTCACCAACGCCGCCACGCCAATCGATCAACTGACTGGCGCGACGAAATTCGGAGAATTCTTCGCCGGCGTACTTTTCGACATTTACGGCTCCGCCCTTTCCATCGCGAACGAGTTCAAGCCCGATCCCGCGCCACGTAAGAGGCGGCCGCTTCGTTTGTGCGCTCCGGAGGTCTACGATTTTCCCGCAAGCGACGGGACCATGCTGCGGCTCACACGATACAAGGGCGGCACGAAAGGCCCGGTGTTGCTATCGCCCGGCTATGGGACGTCGACTCTCGCCTACACCATTGACACGGTCGATACCAATTTCCCTGAGTATCTCTACGCCAACAAGTACGACGTCTGGCTGTTCGATTATCGCGCCAGTCCAGCTTTGCCCTCAGCCAAAACAGCCTTCACGCTGGACGATATCGCGACTAAGGATTATCCCGCGGCAGTGGCCCAGATGCGGGAGGTCTCCGGCGCGCCGGACATTCAGGTGATGGTGCATTGCGTGGGATCGATGACCTTCCTGATGGGCATGCTTTCGGGCGAGGTGCAAGGAATCCGGTCCGCGGTATGTTCGCAACTTTCTTTTTATCCCGTGTCTCCGCCGGAGAACAATGTGAAGGCGGCGTTCAACGTCGGAAACTTCCTTCAGTTGCTTGGGCAGCAGACCGTCACCACGAATGTGACTAGCGACAATTGGAAGGATTGGATTACAGACGCGGTCCTTAAGTTGAACGTCAACGGTCCGCCGTGTAACAGCGCCGTCTGCCGCCGGATTTGGACCATCTACGGCGAGGTCTACGGGCACGATCAACTGAACGAAGCGACACACGACGCGATCCACGAAATGTTCGGCATCGCCGGCATCACCGCGTTCGATCACCTTCTCCTTATGATCCGCACGGGTCATATCGTGGACCACAACGGCAACGACGTGTACATGCCGCACATGGACCGGCTGAAGATTCCTTTAACGTTTCTCCAAGCCGCCAGGAATCACCTGTTCCTTCCGCAAGGGACGCAAGAAAGCTTCCAACTGCTGTGCTCCAAAAATGGGCCGCGGCTTTATGAGTTGATCACGGTTCCGAACTATTCCCATATGGATTGCTTCATTGGAAAGAACGCCGCACAGGATATCTATCCCATCATCGTGAGTCAACTGGATGCTCACAATCAGCCATCTGCCGCGACCGCGCCCGGAGCCGCTGTCTTGATCATGGCGGGTCCATAGCGAACGCTCACCGCGCCGGCCCGCAATCCGGGATTGAATCGCCCGCGGAACCTCGGTTCTGGGCCGACCAGTTGAGCTATAGCAGCCCGAACAAGCCCGCTTCTCTCAGCGTGTTGGAGCTCGCCTCTATCCAAAGCCTGTGCACTAACGATGCAATGTTCTCTTAATGACAAAGTACTTTGAAGCTTTTTGCGCTCGCGGAACCTTTCATCTGGTTTCATCTGCCTTCATTTCCCCAAATCTTCGCCATCAATGGATCGCCTCACCGGCGCGCCATGCGTCGGTTCCGATCAAGCGGAGGGCGGAGCCAACGGATCGAATTCGCGCTGCACGAACTGCGCCGTGAACGCCAGGAAGCGCATGCGCGCCTGGAATTGAATCGCGGGGTCGCTGGTCCCGGTGATCTGAAAGGAACCCAGGAACGCGGCCAGACTTTCCAGGGCGGCGCAATTTTTGAAGGTTTGGAATATTAGCAAGGCCGTGCCGGTTTCCTTGGCCGCGCCGCCGGGCTGCTGCTCGTAAACATGGCAGAACAAGGTGATGTAATCATGGAGCACGTCGCCTACATCCCTCTCCATGTATTTCACCCCTTCGAAAACAAAGCGGCTCGCGCCGGAGAGGAATTCGATGTGGTAATCCATCTCGGCCTCGCCAGTCGCCGGGTTCACGCGAAGATAACGGAAGTTGCTGTTAGCCGCATCGAAGGCAAAGGAAGCAGGGTTCTGACCGGCGAATTGTCCGAAGGAGATGGTCCCGGCCATCTGAGCCTCATGCTCGTAGCCATCCACGAACTCGTTGATATCGCGGATCGTCATGGCGGCAGTGAAGCTGCATGAAACCGCGCCAGGCGGGACGCCCGCGGCGGGAATGCGCTGCAACATGGTGAGGTCCCCAGCTTTCCCCGGCGCGGGGGTTCCTTCGCCGGGGAAATACCAACCGACCAGTTGCTCGGTGAAAGTCATGCCCACGCCATCCGGCAACTGCGTGTCGAGGAACGGCCGCCATAGGGTGTTCGTAGGCAGTTGTTTTCCGGCTACGCGGGTGAGCATGTAGTAGAAACCGAATTGCCCATTGGCCTGCGTGTGGAATAGCCCCAACGACGAGTTAGCCGCCAGCTCCGCGGCAATCCCCGGAAGGGTGGTGATGTACTTTCCCACCATGAAATCCGCGGTTACCGTGCGAATCTCGTCATGAAACGGCGTGAAGTCGTTTAACTGGAAATGGTCTTTCAGGAAACTCGGAGTTACCAGCCCCTCGAACAGGCCCATTAGTTGATAGCGCGCCTCGAACCGCCCATCCGGCAAGTTACTGAACTGCAAATAGGCGATCCCGCCCGCATGGTTGGCATTGGAGATGACGTCCAACCGCCAGACGCCGTTCACGCCGGCGGCATCCGGCGAGGCGCCGGCGGCATAGAGGGCCTCATGATCGTCTACGGTCATCTGGTCGAACCGGTAAAGCCGCGTCATGGGAAAGGTGAAAATGCGGGCGCCGTTGGGATACTTGCCCAGATATGCGCGGCCAATCAGAAGATCTTCGTTGATGACTTTGAGAACATCGTAAAAACCCTGCCACGGCGGGTCGAGATAGCGGACCAGGATGTAATTGCCAGGCTCCAGGGTGCCGTCGCTTTTGCCTACCTCGATGGTGACGTCCTCCAGGGTGTTACGGGCTTGAATCCGGCCATCGGTGTCGCCGGTGACGCCTCCGTACTGCCCATTTGGCTGCTTGGAGAATTGCTTTTTGAAGCCCGTGAAAATCGCCGAGGACATGGCATTGAGGACGTTTCCCTGCGGGAAAAAGCCCTTCCAATAGCGGTCGTTGTGAATCGTTTGCTTCTGAATGTCGATCACCGGATTGCCGCCATGATTAACCAAAGTATCCATACCCATGGTCGGGCAGCGGCGGAAAAGCGCTTCAACCTGGCCCTCGTTGTAATCCGGGGCGTCCAGCGCACTGATGCCCGCCATGCTGACAGGCTTGGACGGTTGCGGGTAGGCAGAGCCCTGAAGCTGTTGGATCTTGCGCTCGACAAAGCGCTCGGTTAGCGCCGAGATCGTCAGCAAGGGATTGACCCCGAGCGCGCTCGGAATAATCGAGCCATCGGTAACATATAATCCTTGATGCACGCTGCCATCCCCTGCGAAAACGCGTCCGTACACATCCACCGCGCCTTGCAGGTAATCGTCGCCCATCGGGCATCCGCCTAGAGGATGCGCGGTTATCAAGTGGCGAAGCTTGAAAAAACTCCAGGTGGGGTTGGAAATGAAGCTGGCGCTGAGTGCGCGCGCATTGCGGCGGATCTCTTCGTTCATGCGCGTAAAGATCTGCTGCTGACCCGCCTGGTCCCAGGAAATCTCAATGAGGCCATCGGGCTCGGTAAGAGGCTTCTTGAACAGGATCAGACCGCGCGCATTGTCGTGGCCCATAACGAGGTAGAGCATGGTGTGGTTCAGCGCGGCATTGGGATCGTGCACAGGATCAGCCGGATCCAGGTCGCGAAGCAGGCGCGCGTGCTGATCGGCTTCGTTTCCCGTAACGGTGTCCTGGCCCTGAATGGCGCCGAAGACCGCCTTGGAGGCCGCGACCGAGGCGATGGGAAACGAAAAATCTTCGATGGCGATGCGCTTTGCTTCGGGCAGCGCGCCATTGTAGCGAACCAGCCCGACGATGTTCGGCCCAGGCTCTGGCGAATCGCCCGGGCCCGGCTTCTGCTGATAGTTATAGCCGAGCACGTCCGTCTCGTATGCGCCGTTGTAAGCCAGGCCGAAGAAATCGCCGTTGCCGCTGAACTTGGTCCCCAAGGCCGGCGCCACGGAGAGGCCGTGCATTTCCGAGCGCAGCAGGATCTCTGTGGAATTGAGAGAGCCGGCCGAAAGAACCACCTCGCCCGCATTCATGGTGAAATTTTCGCTGCCGCCGCCCGTCTTCACGTAGAGCCCGTGAATGATCCACCCTCCGGAAGCATTTTTTTCAAGCCACTCCACTTTGGCCTGCGTCAGAATCGTCGCCCCAGCCCGATGTGCTATCGGAAGGTAATTCATATAGAGCGTGTTCTTGGCTCCCACGTTGCAGCCCGTAGCGCAGTTGCCGCAGTTGACGCACGGCTTCTGCGGAACGCCGTAGGGGTTTTCGCCGTTGATTCTGAAATTGACGGTGATATTAAGCGGTTGCACGGTGGTCCCGATTTCCACCGCCCGCCGATTGAGCGCCTGCACCTTGGCGAGCTTGAGAGCATCGGGGTGCGGCGTGGCCGCTAACACCGCCCGGGCTCGCTCGTAATAAGGTTGCAGCGCCTCGTATTGTATGCCGGAGGGCCAGTTGAACTGTTCGAAAACTTCCTCGTCGGGAATGATAGCGACATTGGCGTTAATCAGCGAGGTGCCGCCTAACCCCGACCCTTTGATGACCGAGATGTCGGGATGGTTGAGCAGCTCATATAATCCCAAGGGATTAAGATCGCTGCGCAACTGCCCCGCCACATCCAGAGGAGCTTCCGGATATTCTCCGGGTTGCCATTCCTTGCCGCGCTCCAGAATGCAGATCGACGGCTTCGGATTCAGATCGGCCGTGGCTAGCCGGGCCGCCGTAATGGCGCCTCCGTAGCCCGATCCGATTACTACGATGTCGTAGGCGCTTTTGCGCTGTTCCCAGGGCGTAGATAACATAGAGATCCTCCTAACACGCACAACGCATCCCGCTGTGCGCTTCCCGCTTCATAACGCGCACAACGCATGCGCTGTGCGCTTCCCGCTTCAACTACCGAGCAGATCGCGAAAATAATCGTTGAGAAGACGGCCATTCGGATCGTAATTCTGGCGCGCGGCAGCGAACACCTTCAACTTATCTCCCCACGCCTTTTGCCCCTGCGCGGGGGTGATGCCATAAGTCTGGTTGAACATCGGGATGCCGCCTTGGTCGCTCGAAAACTGGTTGTAAGCCGTCAGAAACTGGCCCCACCCAGGATTGGCCGTAGACACCGGATCGATGGTCATCATGTTCCCATCGTAGGAATAAGAGAGCAGGGAGTTTTGATCCTGCGCAACGTAGTATCCCACGCAAAGCATGTTGACGCGATATTCGTTCTGTTGATAATACTGCTGGCAAAACTGGAAGAAGGCTCGCAGGACCGCCGGATAAGTTTGTTCGGGAAAGGCCCAGAAAGTGAAGGTGTAGCGGCTCGGTCCGCCGGTTGGCGGATAACGGATGATCTGATCGGTGGCGACCGTGTTGCCGCTTTGAATCAGATTTTCGAGCTTCCAGCGCCACAACTTGTTAAATGCATCGATCAACTGATAACGCACGGTCTTATCGGCGATATCGGCAACGGCATTGGCGCAAACCAGCGGTCCGGCGCTGGCCCACAGGTAATTCCTCAACGGCCATATAAAGCAGTTCGGATCGCCGGAGGCGGCCGGATCGTACTTGCGGAATTCCACGGTAATCAGGTTGTCGAAAGGGAAAATGTAAAACATCAGCGATTCGCCGCCGGCTTTCAGGGACGGCAGCTTCTGGATGAAATCGTCAAGAGTGAAAGTCTGGTGATGCACTGCCATCGGCAGGATCGGGCGGACGCGAAAAGTAGCTTCCGTGATAATTCCGAAAGTTCCATAACTGGACCGCACCTTCTGCATCAACTCCGGCTGATCGTCGGCAACTTCGAGAAAGTCGCCGGAAGGCAGCGCCATTTTGATTCGGGTGACATAAGAGCCGACCTGGCCGAACTCGCCCGGCATCGACGAATCCTTGGTTCCGCCACACGCCGCGCTGCCCACCGAGAGATTGCCGATCTCGGTGTTGACGTAGAATTGCAACTTCTGTTTTTCAAGCTCCTTGGCCACATCGATATAAAGAGCGCCGGCTTCTGCTGTCACCGTGCCGTTCGAGATATCTAGAATCTTGTTCATGCCGGACATCTTGAGGATGGTCCCGCCATTCACCACAGCGCAGGGAGCGGTGGAATGGTTAGCTCCCACCGCGCGCACGGGAGACGGATACTGTGTGGGATTCTTCAAGACGTTGAGCACGTCATCGGCGGAAGCCGCCTCAGCCACGGCTTGAGCGTGAGAAACCAGGTCCCCAAACCAATTGGTGACGACAATGTCGGCCATCGGAAGCCGCCCTCCTCTAGTGGAATATACCTGTCATTCTTTACCGCGCACAACGCCACGAGCGGGCTGTGCTACTAACCATACAAATCTTTGCGTGCCGCGACGATTTTGGACAGAAAAGGCACCAGGGGCTAAAGCCCTTGATATCAGCCATGATCGTCGGCACGACTGAAGTCGTGCCCTGATACGGATTGGAAGCGTCATTCCGTTTGCGGCGAAGCCGCGCTGTGCGCTAATGGACCGCTGCTCTCACCGGCGCGCCATGCGTCAGCTCCAGGGTCAATTTGCCGGCGACGAGTTTCCCATACGATTGCCGCGATCCCGCCGCCGAAAACAAGCAAACCAAACCCCAGGGCTCGCTGAATCGGGCTTTGCTGTCCTTGACCACACCAGCCATGAGATTCTGCAAATTCGCGCGCTGCTGAGCAAACGCCTCGTCGCTGGCGAGCGTGGCGGGATCGCGGTTCGCAAGAAAGGTCCGAACCTGCCGCAGGCCCTGGCCGGCCTTCACCATCGCGTCTGCCCACCAGACAATATCGTAGATATCGCCGATGACATCTTGTAAAATCACTTGGAGGCGCGGGTCGGAAGAAGAGAGCGGCAGCAAGCCGCTCAATTCGGGGCTGGGCCCAATCGAGAGCGCGCTGCTCCAAGTGTGCGGATCCGCGAGAAGATTGCGCCGAAGACCGTCGATGTCGCTGGAAGCAGGGTCCAGCAGAGCCATCATCGCCTCCCGGCCAATCTCCAGGTATTCGGGACGCGCGCGCAAATTTCCCCCCGCATCGAAAAACAGGGCTTCGCATGCCGCATCGTCGAATTTCGCCCGCACCAGACAAGTGGACCGGCCCCCGGCCGTAAATTGATTGACAACCTGGGCCCTCCAATCCTGCCCGGCGAGATTCACCGCGACGAACCAATTCAAATAATCGGCAAACGTCTGTTTCGCGGTGTTTTCGTTCGCAGCGAAGTGCATCGATTCGCATTCCAGCGATGGCATGGAAACGGCTTTACTCGCGATATAAGTAGTCGTGACCATCGAGGAATCGAACAGCGCCTTGAGCAGCGCCTGCTGGCGATCGAAAGGTTTCGTAATCGCGCTGATGCGCTCGCTCTGAACCGTTTCTTTTATGACGAGATCTCCACTCGCCGGTTCGGTAAGGAATTCGCATTGGCGAATTAATTTTGAGAGCGATATCAGGTTCACAATGCCCAGCAGATTCACCTTGAGCGCCACGCCCGAGCTGCGCGTTCTCGTGAATACGCTATTCAACAACCGAATCCCCGGCGCAATTGTTCCATCCGCTTGGGCGGAGGCTTCCAATACGGTCAATTGGGCAAGGTCGCCTTTGAACGCTCGTTCCAGGGCGCTACGGCCGGCCGGTTCAAGAAGGCTGGGGCGGATCTCATATTGGAAGGTGGGCTGATCGTCTGTTGTCGACGACAGCGCTAGATCCACGGAGGCCTGCAAGCTGTGATTCACGCCGTCCTTAATCGCGTCATTGAAGTCGGAGATTTCGTCATCGCTCAACCCATCGAGCATGGTCTTGTCCGGCTTGCCCGTGGCGATAGCCCCGAGCAGCGTTGCAAGCAGGTCGGTAGTGCCCAGCGTGGCGGACGCTCCGGCCGAGACTGAAAAGTCCGTCCGCAAGCTGGTCCCGCGTTCCTGCAAATAGCTGAGTTCGATGACATCCGGAGCGGTCCTTCGAGCGCGGATCTGGTAAGACCCGCTCAGCGCGAACGATGCGGAAACACCGGCCACCACGCCATCCTGAATATCGATGGTTCCGATGTCCAGCGGTAAATTCACCGCAGCGAGCGGGTTTGTTGCAAGCGACACATCGAAACTTCCCGAAACCGTCAATGTCCCCTGGCCGGAGACGGAGCATACGTCGTTCAATTGCAACTGATCGAGATCGGAAAGATGGGCGGGAATGACGAAGGCCGAAAGCATCTGGCCCGTGGCATTGCCCAATGTGGGGCCCAATGTGGGCTGACTACTATCGGTGGGAAAAGCCTTATAAAATGCGAGCGAAAGGCTCACGCTCTTATCCATGCCGAACGTGAGGTCCCCCACCGTTTCGCTAACGCCCGGATCGAGGCTGCCAGTGATCGACATCCCGACGTATCCTGTGTTCGCGGGAACCGTTGCTGGAGCGTGGAAGGGGTCGCCCGCGATCAAGCCGCTTTTCGCCGTGGTGTTTACCACGACCAGGACTGCGGCTCCTGGAGTGATGGTGATCTCGGGAACGGTGCTGCCCAATTGAAATCCTGGTCCGGCGCTGAATTGGAATTGAAGCGGTTTGGGAGCGGCTTGGGTGAGCGTCTCATCCCTCCGAGCCAGGAAGTCTGGGGCCACAATGAGGTGCAGCACTTCGGCCTTTACGTAGTTAAAGAGCGACGATAACGACGTCCAATCCACCTTCACGTTTTGGACTGGATTCCCTAAATTATCAGTGAGCGAAAAAGTGGGCATGGCTCCTCCTGAGCTGACAAGCCGCCGGGCGCGGCCTCAAACGAGCGGGAAACTTGGGCGAAGTGGCCGCGCCCGGCGAGTCGTTGTGCGATTTTCTCCAAAGAAACTTTTACCGAGTATATCAGCGACGGCTGATGTAGACTAGGGAAATCCTTGGAGGAACCATGGCTGCAAACATTCTGGTGAGTTACGACAACATTACGGCTCCTTTTCCGGACGTGCAAACGCTGCTGGCCAAAACCAGAGAAGCGGCGGGGCAAAAGATCTCCGATCCTGCCAAAGCGGATGCGCGGGTGGCGAGCATCGCCGCGGCCTTGCAAGCCATGCAAACCTCGCAGGGGAAATATCCAAAAGTGATGCATACGCCGCGCGACCAGGTGGGATCGCTTCTGCAATCCCACATCGCAAGGCAGGCGGCTCAAAACAACAAATTGCAACAATTCCTTCTGAAGGGACTTTCGTTCATTTTCGAAGGATTCGAGGTGAGGTTCAGCCAGGCCGATTGGTTCGAGTGGATACTGAGTTTCTTCACCTGGATCGACGACATTGTGCCGGCGAATTTTCTTACAGCTCCCGACGAGCCTGAGCCGATTCCAAATAATTTCCGGATGGCCGTGATCGGAGATTGGGGAACGAATCTGTATGGCGCGCCTCATGTGGCGGACAGCGTCAAGAACGATCCTCAGGGGTGGGACCTCTTACTTCATCTGGGCGACACGTATTATTCCGGACTGCCAGAAGAAATGACCGAGCGGTTCCTGCCGCCCATTTGGCCTTCGCTTCCCGGCGTCACGAGCCGCTACCTCAATGGCAACCACGAAATGTACAGCGGTGGGCACGCCTATTTTGAACAAATCTTGCCGGCCTTTCAGCAGAAAGCCAGTTATTTCGCCCTTCAAAACGACTGTTGGATTCTTGTGGGACTGGATACGGCATACAATCAGCCCTTCGGCGGGCAAACGGGCGATCTGAATCAAAACCAAATCGATTGGCTGCGAAAAATCATCCAGGGCGCGGAGAATCGCAGGGTCGTGTTGTTCACTCATCATGAGCCATACTCTTTGTACGAAACGGCCGGAACTGCCTTGACAGACAAGCTGGGCGAATTTTTGACGGCGGGCAAGATCTTTGCGTGGTATTGGGGACACGAGCATCGCTGCCTGCTTTACGACGTTCACGAAACCTACAAGTGCTTCGGACGATGCGTGGGGCACGGCGGATTCCCGCAAGACCGCCCGGACTTGAGCAACGCGCCGCGAACGCCCGACAGCGACCAATGGCGCATTCTTTCGAAAACGGACAATGCACCTGGCGCAAGGATTGTGGACAGCCCCAACGTTTATATCGCCGGTTACGAAGCGCAGTTCGCTCCGAATGGCTTCATGCGGCTGGAGTTTCAAGACCAGCGCCTGACGGAATATGTACGCGCGCCGGACGGCGCCAACATCTATCTCCAAGACCTGCCGATGGCCGTGAAGGCCGGCGGTTAATCCCCGATCGAATTGCCAATAACGAAACGAGGGGAGAGCGTTCCGCGCCCGGCAAGCTGACCTTCGTGGCTACCTTTAACATCGCCTCGATGCCGGCCAGGGCCGATCACCCCGGGGTCGCGAGCGGCTTCATGCATAACAAAGATGGCCGCCGCCACGACGTCCGTGATCCTTACGCAAGCTCGGAGGATTCAGCAGCGACGCTCGGACTCCGATCCGCGTTATCGGGGATCGATTCGGTAAAGCCAGTTCCCGTTCCAGCCTGTTATGGTTTGGACGCGCGCAAGCGTCTCGTCAATCACCGCGCGGTGGGGAGAGAATTTGCACACCGGATCAGTGGCGCGAGCGTTGCCGGTCAGCAGAAACGCCTGGCAGCGGCAGCCGCCGAAGTCCCGGGTACGACGGTCACAGCCTCGGCACGGGTCCGGCATCCAGCTCTCGTCGCGGAAGCGGTTGAACACCGGCGAGTCGTTCCAGATCCACTGCAGATCGTGCTCGGGAGCGCGAAAGAACTCGAGGCCCGGGATAATTGGCGCCGCATGGCACGGCAGCACACGGCCGGCGGGATCGATCAGAATCTGCTGGTGGCCCCATCCGTTCATGCATGGCTTGGGGTATTGGGCGTAGTAGTCCGGCATCACAAAGTCGATGCGCAGCTTTCCCTTCAGACGTTCCCGGGCGGCTTCGGCGACGGCCACGGAGCGTTCGAGCTGCTCGCGCGTGGGCAGGAGCTTCTCGCGGTTTTCGAACGCCCAGCCGTAATACTGCACGTTGGCGATCTCCGTACGTTTGGCGCCGCTGCGCTCGACGAAGCCGATCATATCCGGCAGATGTTCGATGTTGCGGCGGTGCACCACCATATTCACAGTGAAGGCGACGCGGCGAGAGCGGATCATCTCTGCGATGCGCAGTTTCAGCGCATGGCTGCGCGTGCCCGCATACTCGTTGGCGGTGGCCTCTTCGGTGTCCTGAAAACTGAGCTGGACGTGATCCAGCCCGGCCTCGATCAGACCGTCAAGCTTGGCCTCGTCCAGTCCCACGCCGGAGGTGATCAGATTGATATACAGCTTGGCGGCGCGTCCGGCGCGGACCAGTGCGGCGATATCGGCCCTAGCCAGCGGCTCGCCGCCGGTCAGATGCAACTGCAACACTCCCATCTCGCCCGCCTGACGAAAAATTTCCGCCCAGTCTTCGGCAGCCAACTCGGCCGACCGCTTCTGCATCTCCACCGGGTTCGAACAGTAGACGCAATGCAGCGGGCAACGATGGGTG
>DATDGT010000034.1:0-4345 GCA_036521975.1 Bryobacteraceae bacterium | reverse complement strand
ATGCAACTGCAACACTCCCATCTCGCCCGCCTGACGAAAAATTTCCGCCCAGTCTTCGGCAGCCAACTCGGCCGACCGCTTCTGCATCTCCACCGGGTTCGAACAGTAGACGCAATGCAGCGGGCAACGATGGGTGATTTCAGCGATCAGCGCCCTGGGTTGGTAATGCATAGTAGGTACTTCATACGTATTCCAACGCGCCACGCTCCGCGAGCCGCGTCAGCATGGCGACGACGTCAGATCGGGTAAGAATTCTCTGCATTCAACGAAAGCCCACTTTTCAGTGGCAATTCGTGATTTCTGTGCCGTAGTGAGGATATGCGACAAAGATCGTCGCTGGACCTGCCGCCAAACGCCAAAACGTCAAACGCGCGCACTGCCAAACGCGCGCTGCCAAACGCGCCAAACGCCCGCCAAACGCCCGCCAAACGCCCGCTTGACGGCGAGAGCCGTCGGGCATATACTTCGTTTGTTCTGGGCCAATCCGGGACGACGGCACAGGAATCCCGGGCTGAAGGACGAGTTCCACTGTACGCTCGAAGAAATCATGAGAAAGAAGCGTGCTCCCTCCCGGGGACGCGCTTCGAGGAAGCAACATGAACAGGGCGACTCTTATCAGTTTTGGATATCTCCGGCTGGGTGTGGTCCTTATGTTGGGTGGCCTAATGCCGATACATGCGGAGAATCTTGTTGTTAGTATCAGTGGCGCTAATTTACCCCCCGGTACGGCGACTGTGGTTCCGTGTCCCTTACTAGGTAAAATGCCCATACCGGACCCACTTCCGCTCGGTACGACCCTTCCGGCCATGCCGACCCTCCAGATAGACTTCTTCAATTGCACCGTTTCTGTTTCGGGCGCAACGTTCCAGGTGTACGGCTCGATTTTCGCGAGCAACTCAATCGCCCCCGAACCCGCACCCTCGCCGCCGGGGTTTAACTCCAGTCTGGCCTTTATCGCAACGGTCGTGGTGCTCACACCAGTGTTGGCTAACCCAACGACCGTCGAAATAAATGTGCAACAGGGCTACGATATCCCAGTCCCGGCTGCGTCCTTCGATACGATCAGTTCCAACCTGCAGGTCAACGGCACATGCAATGACTCAACCACCGAGCTTGTCGGGTTGAGCTTCTCCATCGACGGGCCTGGACCCGATATCCCCGGCGCCAACTGTAACATACCTGTCGTGGTGGGCGGCTTTATGACGCCTACCACGACGGAAACTGTGGGGGAGTCCGCCCCCTCTGGTCCACCTCCCACGCAGATCCAGCTCGGACAGACCGGTGGGGCATTTTTCCCCGGCGGCTCTGCAGTGGCCGGCGCCCTGACCCTGCAAATGCAACAGATCGCATACATCAACGGCTTTGGAGGTGATGAACCTGTCTTACCGCCGCCTCCTTTTCCCCCAGCGATCTGCAAGGTGCTGGGGCCATGCCCTGATTTCATGAACGAATTCATCCCGCCACCCGATCCGAGTAACGGATTTGTAATTGTTTACGCAGGAGACGTTGGGGGTTTCTTCGATATAGGATTAATGGCCCATGATCCTACCGTTAATGCATTTTTTTACCAGTTCGGAGATCAAGCGACCGCCTCATCGAGCCTCGATGCCAACGGTAATACGGTGGTCACCTTCGGCGTCATCGCTGGAGGCCCCTCCCTCACGGGCGCCGAAACTTATTGCTACAACGGACCCACGTCATGCAACAACAACCCCCATTTCGGAGTGGACGCCATAGTAGAGTCCTGTCCCGGTACCACGTGCCCCACGCTGGAGGTGCTAGCGCAATACTGGACCAACACTCCGGACATGCCTCTGCCAAGCCTGTCCGTTTCCGGTCCCGGACTGACCGGACCCAAGGTCGACTTCGTGACTGTATTCGCCGAGGTAACAGCCGCCGGCAACACTGTCGGACAGTGGTTTGAGAAACCCTATACGACGAACGCGGCTCCCCTATTGTGCTTGTCCAATAATACGGCGGCAGCGGAAACGTTGTCCAACGCCGGATTCCTGGTCACGCCCATCGCAGTTCTGCAGTCGATGAACTATGGAAGCCAACCGCCCCCCGGGCCAGGAAGCCCCTTCACCAATCTTCCGGGTCTCAATGCGCTGTTCCTGCCAAGTGGCGGCACCTACTGTTTCACGGCTCCTGTTCAACCGGATATCGCGGTCACAACCGGAAATCCGTCCGGGCAGGGTGTGCTGACAATCCCGGTGAGCCTGAATAACACCGGAGGCATCGACGCGAGCGGCGTCACGATCAGCAGCATCAAACCGATCTCACCAGCGACCTACATTGGGCCCGCGCTTCCGGTGACGGTTGGCAACATCACGGCCGGAACAACGGTGTCACAGAATATCCAGATCAACGTGGCTGGGTTGGCTTCCGGATCGATCGCGCGGTTTCAGATTAATGGGTCGTTTCAGGACAGCGCCGGAAATAGTTTCCAGTACAGTTCGGTTCGCGGGGTGCAGGTGCCATAGCCCAAGCGCCGGCGTTGCTGACGCTACCGATGGGGTTCAGCCCGATGGGATCCATCAGGGAAACAGGAAGCCGGGAAACGGGAGGGAAAAGCGATGAGACGCGGAATTTTGAGAGCCGAAAGGGTGTTATTGTTGACCCTCGCTCTGATTGGGACTTCGCGGGGAAGCGCCGATTGGTCGATGACGATAAGTCCCCAGTCCGCGCAGGCCACCTCGAATGAAACGATCGACTTCCAGATTACGTTCTTCAACAATTTATCGCAGGACATCTTTTTCAGTGATTTCGGAGATGGGCAGGGTATAACCGTTGATCTCGAGGGCAATGTAGTCGGTAATGGGACGTGCGGCCCTGGCGTCGACTGCTTTGTTCAGAACCTTTTCGTTACTTCGCCCGATCCCATCGATATACCCGCGGGCTCGACAGACCCGACGTTCGACTTGGGAGATCTGGTGCTCGGCACACACCTTGCGGGCGACCAGATCACAATAGTGGTGAAAGGCGGTCCAGATTCGCTGCCCGATGGAGCCTTCCCAAGTCCGGCATTCTCTGAGACGACTGCCGTCGTCCAGATCGTCCCTGAGCCCTCTTCGATGGCGCTCTTTGTGGCCGGTCTGCTCGGCGTTGGTTTGATAACAATCGTGCGCCGAATCGCAGTCAGACAGGGGGACGCCGGAGCGGCGCCGTCGCCCTGAGACAGACACATGCCGGCGGCACTGGGCGTGCATTTGACGCGACTTCCGATGGTCTCTTCGCTTGGAAGGTGAGGCGGACTCGCGGCTTGGCGAACTCCGCAAAGAGATCGTAAGAGCGTTATCGGGGATCGATTCGGTAAAGCCAGTTGCCGTTGCCGCCTGTTGTGGTCTGGACGCGCGCGAGCGTTTCGTCAATCACCGCGCGGTGGGGGGAGAATTTGCATACCGGATCGGTGGCGGCAGCGTTGCCGGTCAGCAAAAACGCCTGGCAGCGGCAGCCGCCGAAGTCCCGGGTACGGCGGTCGCAGCCTCGGCACGGGTCCGGCATCCAGCTATCGTCGCGGAACCGGTTGAACACCGGCGATTCATTCCAGATCCATTGCAGGTCGTGCTCGGGCGCGCGAAAGAATTCGAGGCCCGGGATAATTGGCGCCGCATGACACGGCAGCACACGGCCGGCGGGATCGATCAAAATCTGCTGGTGGCCCCATCCGTTCATGCATGGCTTGGGGTATTGGGCGTAGTAGTCCGGCATCACAAAATCGATGCGCAGCTTTCCCTTCAGACGTTCCCGGGCGGCGTCAACGACGGCTACGGAACGTTCGAGCTGCTCGCGTGTAGGCAGGAGCTTCTCGCGGTTTTCGAACGCCCAGCCGTAATACTGCACGTTGGCGATCTCCATGCGTTTGGCGCCGCTGCGCTCGACGAAGCCGATCATATCCGGCAGATGTTCGATGTTGCGGCGGTGCACCACCATATTCACAGTGAAGGCGACGCGGCGAGAGCGGATCAACTCCGCGATGCGCAGTTTCAGCGCATGGCTGCGCGTGCCCGCATACTCGTTGGCGGTGGCCTCTTCCGTGTCCTGAAAACTGAGCTGGACGTGATCCAGCCCGGCCTCGATCAGACCGTCAAGCTTGGCCTCGTCCAGTCCCACGCCGGAGGTGATCAGATTGATATACAGTTTGGCGGCGCGTCCGGCGCGCACCAGCTCGGCGATATCGGCGCGGGCCAGCGGCTCGCCGCCCGTCAGATGCAACTGCAACACTCCCATCTCGCCCGCCTGACGAAAAATTTCCGCCCAGTCTTCGGCAGCCAACTCGGCCGACCGCTTCTGCATCTCCACCGGGTTCGAACAGTAGACGCAATGCAGCGGGCAACGATGGGTG
>DATDGT010000033.1:0-25965 GCA_036521975.1 Bryobacteraceae bacterium | reverse complement strand
ATCCCACCGGTCTCAAACCGAACCGCCGACTCATCTCATCGCTCGCTCTCAAACCCGGCAAGATATTGCCGCGGTGGAACTACACCATTGCACCCAATCTGTGAGAATCTGTGGAAGTTAATTTTGCGTGGACCCTAAGGGGCTGTCGCGGCGCGCCGCATCTCGTCGCTGGGGCTGTAATTCTGTGTAATCACCTGCGGACAACGGGTGCAGGCAACCCTCCCTTCCTGATGAAACCAGCGGCAATTGTGGCGGATGCGGCAGGGGGGCAGCGCTTCGGTGACGGCTGGCAGAATGCGCACAATTCTCGCCGCAAGCTGGCAGTTCTGACCGTCGAAGTGCCGGCAGGCGCTCTCCACGCAGGTTGCCGCGATGCGGAAAACCTCGATCGGTTTCACCCGCTCGTCCAGCGCAAGAATCTCGCCTGCCGCGGGAATAGTCTCCTCGAGATAAACCAGACGCGGCTCTTCAACGCTGCCGCCCATCACGCCAAAGATGCGGCTGGCCGCCATCTCCGGGTGTGCGCTGGGACACAACGGAGCCTCGCCGTCGGGCATAGCGTTCATCACTGGCCCCGAGCTACTGTTCGACGTTCAGCTCCCAGGGCGGAGCCGGGAAGAACCCGCAGATGATGTGATTTGGGGTAATCAGGACACCCGATTGGAGGGGGGTGGCAGCCGCACCCGCCCCGCCAGCTTGCGCGGCCTGCACCTGCGCGGTAATTTCGTTGGCGAGCTGTTGGGCTACTTGGATATTGGTCTTGACATCCAGAATCGGGCCGGCGAGAACTCCCGGATTCAGGATAAAAGGAGCGGTGGCGGTGAGCTTCTGCCTTTGTAAGGCCGCCTGGACAGCCTGATTTACGGTGGCGGTCAACTGCCGCAGAGAAACGGTCGGGGGTGTAGTTGCCATTCGGACCTCCGTCGTCGGACTGAACCAAACTTCCGTTTGGTTTCGAGCCAGTATACATCAACTGACTACGAAAAACATCCGAAATATTCCGGTCCATCGCAGAGCGAAAATCGTCGAGGGCTTTTCTTGTCCCCGTCCCGACGCGGAAGTATAATAATTCGGTTTGGCTTGGAGGAGCTATGGGAAAAATCAACCTCGGCCGAGTGATCCTGGGCGGCCTTGTTGCGGGAATCGTCGGCAACATTCTGGGCTATCTTGTGGACGGCCTCATGCTGGCTTCGCGGTGGTCGGACGCTATCAAGGCTTTAGGACGAACGGAGCTTTCCAGCGGCCAAATTGTGGAGAACGAGATCATCGGGCTGATCTATGGAATTTTCACAGTGTGGCCTTACGCCGCGATCCGCGCGCATTTACGGCGCGGGTCCGAAAACTGCCGCGTGGGCGGGGCTGGCCGTGTGGGTCATAGGAATTCTATTGCCTAACGTCGCGTTTGTGCAGATGCTGGGCCTGTTCCCGACGGATCTCACAGTGATGACCACGGCCGGCGGCATTGTCGAAGCAGTCGTCGCGGCCCTGGCGGGGGCCGCCTTGTATCGCGAGCGCGCAGAGTCCACGCGTTTCGCGGCAGCACGAGCGTCGTAAGTTAGATCGCGCCGCGTTAGATCGCATCGCCCAACGGGCGTCTACAACACGCTATTCACCCCTCGGTTAGCAGCCGGTGAACCGAAAGGTTAATGGCCAAGCCTGAGTTTTCGTATTTACAATCACTTGCCGTTTGGCCGCGCGCGTGCACCCTCTTGGAACGTTCCGAAAGGATAAAGGAAGAGACGCCTAGGAGACAAAAAAATGAAAACGAAAATCAATTCGCTGTTGGTTATTGCCGCGGGATTCGCGTTGAGCGCTGCCGGGGCTTATGGACAAGATCGGGTCGTGGCCCACATTCCGTTCGCCTTCTACGCCGGCGGACAAGTGCAGGCCGCCGGAGAGTACTCCATTGCGCAGCAAGGCGTGGTGACTGTGCTCCAGAATGCGGATACGGGCAGGAAGATCTCGGCCGGGATGGGAGTTGCGGAAGACAACAATGCCAACAAGCCGCCAAGCTTGATTTTCACGTGCGGAGACGAGAGCGGATGCACGCTGACTCAAGCGCGGCTGGCCGATGGACGCGCTTGGAAGTACAGCGCGCCGCGCCCGAAGGCGAGTGAAGAGGCGCGAGTGATAGTGATCTATCTCGAATCCGCCGAAGCCGAGTAAGATCCGGTTAGGTTGTGCGCCTCGACGGAGGGGCGGCGGTGGCTCTAAATTAAAGTGGCTGTCGCAGAGAGCGGCGGCAGGTCCAAGTCGAACGGCCGCCGCTCGTTTGTTTGCGCCAATGGCTCTGGTCTATTTCAACCCGCCTGCCAGTTGGTGACAACGAGATAATCATCGACGCATTCGGAGGTTGCCAGAGGACCGGTCTATCCGATCACAACCCCGTGATCCATCGCCGCCGATTGCCTAAAGCGCCGGGTCCAGCGGCTCTCGAGGAGCGCGCCGTGGCCGTAAGGGCATACGGATTCCATGACGGCCGGATCGAGTAAGACACGGTCCGCTGTCCCATCGGTGAGAGGCAAGAGCAGGCGGTCGAGACAGATGGGGCAGCGCCGCCGAAGGTCGTTCCAACAAGAACGGCACTGAAGCGCGGCCACGCCCCAACAGGCCAATATAAGCATCGGAAAGGCGAGTGCCGCGGCATTCGGCCACTTGATTCGATTCCATAACTGCATCGCGAGGGCCCATCCCGCGAGTGACGTCAACGCGTGCAGGCAGAAGAGCGCAGATCCGTAGAGCAGCCATCGGCCTCGAAGCGTGCGGCGGGTGTGAGTGAGCACGAAGAACACGCCATAGAGCGCGATGATCACCCATGCCGTCCAGGCTGGACTCATCTCCAGCTCGCTGCCGCCGGACAGAGGGACTGCCCAAAAGCGTAGATGGCCGGTCCGCGCGCGGGCTTCGGCTTGGATCTCCTCCAATGTTGCGCCGTGCGCGCGCCGCCCTCGCACGTAGACTCCCTGATAGCGTTCCAGATTTGTCACCGTAGTCATGGATTGAAGAGCTTCGAACTCGTCCGCCGTGATTCCCCATGGGAAGCGGCCGTTGGCTGATACAAACACCACACCGAGGTCTACCGAAGGCGGCGGCTGCCCGACGACGCCCCTCACGATCTCTCGCGGGGAAGGGCTCACGGAGACGATCAGAGCGATCACGGCGAGCAGGATCGCCGGCTGGAGCCACAACGACGCCGTCACCCGGTGAGCGCGAAGAAGAAAAATGAGTCCCGCTGTGTCGCCTCCGAGCTCCCGAAGCGCCAGCTTGAGATTCCCGCGGCCGCCGAAACGGGATCGCGCCTCGCGCTGTGCCGCGCGGGAGGATAGTCCGAGCGCGCGCAGGTCCGCAGCGGCGCAATCCAAGTGGAACCGGCGCTCCTCGCGAGCCCGGGCGAGCAGTTGCATCCATTCTCGAACCGCGATAAAAAAACGAAGCATCCTTTCAGGCTTTCCTCAGCACGCGCTCAACGACGCGCTTGAATCGCTGCCATCCGTCTTGCTCCGTTTCAAGCTGTTCGCGGCCGGATCTGGTCAGCGAGTAGAACCTCGCGCGCCGGTTGTTTTCCGAGCGCCCGCTTTCCGAGCGTATCCATCCCTTCTTCTCCATCCGGTAAAGGCACGGATAGAGGGACCCCTCATCAACTAACAGCCAGTCATCGGAGAGTTCCGCTAAGCGGCGGCTGATGGCGTAGCCGTGCATGGGGCCGGCGGCAAGCACGCGAAGCACAAGCAGATCGAGCGTGCCCTGGAAAAGGGCGATGGCTTCCCGCTCTGGTTCCTTAGACATTCTGAACGTCTTTAAAGAAACTCGCGCACAACGGACTCGCCGGGCGCGGCCAAGTCCGCCGAGTCGCTCACTCGTTTGACGCCGCGCCCGGCGGCCTGTGCGCTCTCCATTTTCTCAAAGCGCGGACTCAGTTGTCCGCCGGGTTCCGCTCCACATGATCAATCACGAGGACGGGTGCGCGGCGCTTCTGTAATGCCAGCTTCAACCCAAGCTGCCTGCCGATCGCTTCGAAGAGGGAGATCGCCCCGTTGGGATCCGATAGGCCATCGCCGGGCGACGGAGCCGGCGCGAGGGCCGCGTTAGGGCTGAAACTCAGCGTAAAGTCGTAGGCTCCATCGAGCCGGGTTGAATCCAACACGAACGAGCGAAGCGTACCGTTCAAGGGATTCAGAACGTTGGCGATGCCGGGCAGAAACTCCGCGAACTGCGCCATGGTCATGTTGCGGCAAGAGACCAGCCGCGAAAGCGTGGGATTCGAAATCCTGGGGTCCTTGCCGTCCGCCCCGAGGCCTTCTTTGCACCCTGTGCGCTCGGAGGGATCCGCTTTCTGAAGTTTGGGCGATACCGCGGTCAGCGTGTAGGCTGGGACAACCCGGTCTTCTATATGCGTCCTCAATTTGAAACGATCCTCAAGGAGCTCGCGAACCATCGCAATCATGGAATCCATGTCCGTGCGCGGCGCGCCGCCCGGCACTCTGTCCGGCTCGGGGGCGACTTTCGCGACGATATCCCAACGATCCGTGTCGAACCATTTCGGCGCCCCGGCTACCATGTCGGGCGTAAGGAACCAGATGGTTTGGATCATGTAGCTGAGCGTCAATCCTTGGATGAGGACCTGACCGTTTGGCGGGGTTTGAATTCGGACGTCGTGAAAATTTGGATCGGTGGGTTTGACTGTGGCGACCTCAAAGTGTGGCGGCTGAAGGGCAGGCAGAATAGCCGCGACGCCTGGAGGATTGTCCGTGGGCTTGCGGTTCACGCGATCCACGACGACTACCGGCGCAGGAATCTCTTTGGATTCGAGCTTTAACCCAAGCTGACTGCCGACGGCGTCGAAGATCGTGATGCCGCTCGATCCAGCAGTCGCGAGCCCGCCTCGCGGCGTCCATTTGAAATCGAAATCCCACGCGCCCTCGAGTTTGGTGCCGTCCAGCACGGGGCTTTCGAGGTAATCTCCCGCCATGACGCGCAACTGCGCCGCGAAAGCTTCCATGGTGAGGCCATGGCAGCTTGTCGGAATTGCGCCCGCCTCGGAGGCTTGCGGCTGACGCTGGCATCCCGGTGGGCCGGAACTATCGGACCTCTTCAATTTCGGCTTGGTGCTTCCGACTGAGAGGACAAACGCCGGCATGGGTCTGCTGTCCGAGTGAACAAGGAGTTGGAAACGCTCGGCGAGCAGCGATTGGAGCATCGGCTTCAGATCTTGCGGCGAGGCAGCCGGCGGCGCCTTGGCGATCACGTCAAAACGGTCCAGATCGAGCCAGTTCGGCCCTCGGTCTACCTTTTCCGGCTCGACGCCGTAGGCGGCGGCTATCAACTGACTCATGGTCGCCATTCTCAACTCATAGCGGCCAGAGCGAAAGCCGCCAGTGGTGGACGGATGCAGCGTCTTCGCGCTCGCATGCACATCCGCAATTTCGAACACCGGGCGCGTATCGGCGCCCTGAGCGAATATGGCTCTGGTCAGCACAGCAGCGAAGATTACGCCGATCGTTTTTCGCATGGGACCCTCCCATAGATATTCTAATGAAGAGTGTAGCGGCACTCCTTTAGAATGTCAAGGGGTATGAACACACAGCGGGAGGCTTTCAGATTACGGCGCGGTTGGCCGATCGGCAGATAATGAGCCTCGTCGCTTCGGCGTTACCTTTTGAATTCAAGCGTCGTCTTGTTTTGCGGAAGCGGAGAAGGGAACCAAGACAGCCTCCCGGAGACCTTTCAAACGGTTCTTTTGCTTGATGCGCACAACGCATTCGCTGTGCGCTTCGAACCGGTTTTATTTAAGACAAATTTTCTGGAAGGAAGATTACTATCATGACACTCACGAAGTTGACTCTTAGTTTCGCAACGCTGGCCCTCGGAATCGCGAGCGCGGCGTCTTATTCACTCACGTTGACGGATCCCGCCTGGGTCGGGAACACGGAACTGAAACCGGGCTCCTACAAGGTAGAGATGCAAGGCGGTGAGGCGGTTTTCACGAGCGCCAAGCAGACCGTCGAGGCGCCCGCCGTAGAAGAGAAAGCTGGTAAGAAATTCCGCGACACGAGCTTTGAATCCGTGGATTCCAAGATTCGCGAGATCCATCTGGGCGGCACCAATACCACCATCAAGCTGATGAACGCTCCGGAACCGGCCCCCACGGCTGTCGGCAGCGGATCCTAGTTGCACCTCCGTGCGCCGGATCACAAGCGGATTTGCCGGCGCGCGTCGCTTCAACTCGAGCGCTCCCGGCTCGCCTGAATCCCGCTAGATAAAATAACAAACCAGACGTCCCAGCGGGATTCCTCAAGCGAGCCGGATTGGCTCACAGAGGCATGCCCCTGTCGATCAATCCGGGGGTTGTTGGATGACTACTCCCGTGTCTGGAACGCTTGGAGGAGACGATTTCAGGGGCAAGATCCGCGGCGGCTTTCACCAAAGATCCCATCTTGGGGTGAAGAGGGATGATATCGGGCGGGATGCCATGGGATGCTAGCGTAGCGGTCATCACCGGACCGACGGAGGCGACCGCGACTTCCTCGCGCAGCGTCTCCAGCACGCGCGCTTCGATGCCGAGTTCGCGGGCGATCTCGAGAAGGTGGTCGAATTGAATGGAAGACGTAAAAATCGCGACATCGATTTGGCCACGGGCGAGCCGGCGGGCGGCTTCGCGCAAAGGCTCGCGATCGGAGGGCAATTCCCACCGATAGATCGCCACCGGAGTGACTTGGGCGCCGAGCGCCTCGAGCGCGCTATTCATCTCGAGATTGGGACGGCCGTACTCCTGCACGGCGATTCGCCGCTCCGGCCTGATCGCGATCGCCTCGACAATCTCTTTCCAAGTATTCGGCTCCGGCACCACAACGTGAACCGGAACGTCCATGGCGCGCAGAATGGGAACCGGCTTAGGGCCGCGCGCGACGATGGTGGCGCGACGCAGCCCTTCCGCGAGCCGCTCCAGGGGCATGTGCGCCGCGACCACGTCGCGCAGGAAAGCGAGTCCCGCTCCGGTCATGCACACCACCAAATCGAACTCGCCGCGGTCGAGGCGTTCGACGAAGCGGATCGCGTCGCGGTGATCTTCGAGCGCGCGCTCCTGTACCGAGGGCGCCACGAAGGCGTCGCCGTCGAGACGGCGAATCATGCCTTCGATTTCCTTGGCCCGGCGGCTTTCCAAACTCAGAACGCGCAGCCCAGCGAACGGCATCGCCGCGAATTTGTCCTCCTAATACGAGTATGGAGTGAAACCCTTACCTAATCGCACAACGCATTCTCTGTGCGCTCAGAATCGATACAACAGCTCCAAATAACCAAATCGACCGTCTTTATCGTCCGGATAGATGAGCTTCATCGCGGCGAGACCTTGCGTGTAGCCGAAATAGGCCGTCAACATCAGGTGGCGGTTGGCCCGGTATTCTACGTTGGTGTCATAGAGATTGCCCAGCGACCGGCGGCCGGAAGTGGATCGGCCGGTATAGCCGAATGTCCAAGGCTGATAAACGCCGCCACCGCTATACCAGAGATCGGCGGGATTGCTAAGCCGCAGCGAGTGGAATTCGCTGGAAATGGTGATCTTGGAGTATGGGCGAAGGATCGAGGCGCCGTAGAGATCCTGCGTGTTCATCATGTTGTAAAACGGAAAACGCGCGTAAGGGCGGGGCGTGGGAACGAGTTGGAAGAAGGTTCCGTGGATCTTGTCGTTGGGATTGGAATCGCCCGAGCCGTCCGTAAATCCCGCGCGAAGCCACGGCTTGAGCTTTGCTAATCCGGGGGGCAGAATCTTCGGTTGAAAGCCGCCTTCGAGATCGAAGGCGTAGGCGCGCTGAGTCAGAGTTCCCCAGCGGCCGGTCTGACCGGCGCCCCAAGCCACGAAATCGACGGTTCCGGCGGTGGTCGATATGGCGTGGATGCTGTGAGCTCCGAAGGTGTAGATCAGAATGTTTTCCGTGTCGGTCTTGCGGACGGCGGTGGGACGATTATCGGTTTTCAGATCGGGACGCCAGTCGTCATATTGGATCGCAAAGAACCGCGTGTCGGCGGAATGCCGGCCATGGCCCCATTCGCGGGTATAAGCGGCGTAGCCGAAAGCGACGTCGTTCCATCCCCACCCATCGACTTGATAGACGCCACGTGTGGGAACCGCGGCGACAAAAGTGAAATTGCTGGAAGACCCTGAAAGCGAATAGTGCACCCCGTCGAAACTGCGGCCCACATCAGAGAAACCGAAATCGCCGATCAGCCGCTGCGCGATGCGGTCGCGTTTCAACGTGGCGAGCGTCGCATCTTTCGGGGTGGTTTCGCTTCCGTCGAGAAAGATGAAGCGCCCGAGTTGGAGCGTTTGCCCTTCGTCGCCGGCGATGCCGTCCAAGCGGACGTAAAGCTGCCTGGGGAAAATCATCGCCGCATTCTGCTGGTTGCCGTTGGCCGAATAATAATTGGAGCCGAGGCCGAGCGCGCCCTGCGGCGCCGCGTCGGTCGCTTTGGTGGGTAGCCCAAGCAAGAACGGAACGGCGAATTCGGCGTCCCAATCCCAGGCGGTCAGCTTTTCGGCGAAATTCAAGCGCAGCAGATTGCCGGAATATTCATATTGGTTTTGGCCCGTGGTGGGCTGGAACCAATCCCAATCGTAGAAGCGCGCGCGCAGCGAGCCACTGAAGGTCACCGGCCCGAGTTGAATGGGACCGGCCTGACCAACTCCGGATGCAGAGCCGCCCGTGGCCTGCGCCGCTGGCGGCAAATCGGCCGGAGTATTGGAATCCTCCGCGTCGTCGCCATAGGCTAAGGCACCAAAAATAATCAATGAGTAAATGAATACGCGCATAATCAATCTCCTGCCGCCGCCGGAGCGGCCATCATTTGACCGGCAGCCGTCATTTGACCGGCGAGCCGGGCGGCGATTTCTTCGCGCGCGCTGCGCTCGTCCGATTCCGAGAAGCGAACCACGAATACGAGCGACGAGCTCAGTGTCACCAGCGCTCCCAAAATGAGCAGCGCTTGGGGCCAAGTGATGCTGGAACTTTTGAAAAGGAATCCGGCCAGGACCGCGCCGACATTGCCGCCCGCACCCACGATCCCCGCGACGGCGCCCAACGCACGCTTATTGATGAACGGCACGATGGAATAAGTAGCGCCGTTGGACATCTTGACGAACAACCCAGCGAGCATCATGGAGGCTATGGCCAACGGCAGCCAGCGCATTCGCGAGAACAGCATCAGGCCCAGGCCCTCCGCGCAGATGGTGCAGCCCAGCAAGGCGACGCGTCCGCGCAATCCCCAGATCCGGTTACAGCGATCGCTCACGATGCCGCCCAACGCGCGCGCGAAAATGTTCATCATCCCGAAGGAAGCCGCGACGAAACCGGCCGCGGCGAGCGCGAGATGGAAATAATCCGCGAAATACAAAGCCGCGATGTTGTCGATGGTCAATTCCATGCCGAAACAGCAGGCATAGAGGCAGAACAGCGCCCAAACACGTGGATCCCGGAAGGCTGCTCCGAAACCCCGCCCTGACGGGCGGGGCTCGCTCATGCGGCTGCGCTGCGGCGGATTGGCAATCCGCTGGTACCCCACGGTTTGCCCCATATCGGGGAAATTCCCGTCGGGAGTGTCCTGCGTGAAGGCGTAGTAAGCAATTCCGCAGAAAAACATAGCAACACCGGGAACGAACATCGCCAGGCGCCACCCCCACCATGCCCCCGTTCCCAGGCTCACGAAAGCGGCGAAGAGCAGAGGCATGGTCATCTGCGTGACTCCGCCGCCGAGGTTGCCCCATCCGGCGGCCGCCGCATTCGCCGTTCCTACGACATTCGGAGCGAACATCACCGAGGTGTGGTATTGCGTCACCACGAACGAGGAGCCCACGATCCCGATGGCCAGACGGAAAGCGAGAAATGTCGCATAATCGTGTGAGAGACCGATCAACATCACCGGCAGCGAACCCAGAATCAGCAAGGCTGAATGAGTCTTGCGCGGGCCGATGCGGTCGCATAGCCAGCCCATCAGCAACCTTCCGAACACCGCCAGCGCGACCGAGGCGATGATCGAGTTGCCAGTTTGGGCTCTAGTGAGATGCAGTTCGCCGCGGATCACGGGCATCAGCGGAGCCACGCCGAACCAGCTAAAGAAACACAGAAAAAACCCGAGCCACGCCATGTGGAACGCACGCATGGGCGCGCTGGAAAAGTCGGCCAGGCGGAGGCGGACGGCTTTGTTGGCAAAGTGCATAACGATACAGTTCTCCTGTTGGCCGCCTCCGACGTTGAGGCAGTGTTGAAGTGGTGGAGCAGGCCTTAGCCTCGGTCCGTGGCAGCGCGAGACCCTACACCCGGGGACTGAAGTCCCCGTTGGAGGCTGAAGCCTGCTCCACAGTGCGAGCTGTTAAATCCACGAAAACGATTCCGTCTTGGACGCGCGCGGGAAACGTGGCCACGCAATCCGGCGCGGACGCGCGCACCGGCATTCCGGTATTCAGATCGAATCTCCAGCCATGCAGCGGACAAACCACCACCGTGCCGGAAACGATGCCGTCGCACAGCGGACCGCCGCGATGCGGGCACTTGTTCTCGATCGCCGCGAAGCGATCGCCCAAATTGAAAATGGCGAGATCCAATTCGCCCACCCGGACGCTTCTTCCTTCAAGCAGCGGAATATTTTCGACTTGCGTAATGGGCGTCATACGGTTTGAGTCTCGCTAAGCGCGGCGGTTCCAATCGCCTCCAGCGGAACAAATTGCGTGGGATGAATAGGGGCGTCGCGCTCCAGCCATGCGTCTTTCGACATGGCCTTCGAGCGCTGAAGCCGCTCCAGCAGCCCAGCCTTCACCGCATCGGGTGCGTAGACGGTTTCCTTGCGAATCGTCTCGATCCCCACGCGTTCGGCGAAATCGTAGGTGCGCTCCAAGTAGTTGGCGCTTTCGCGATAGTACTGGAAGAACAGCTCGCAGGCTTCAAGCGCCTGCTCGGTGGTCTCGACTGTGATCAACAGATCGGCTTTGCGCACCGATTTCCCCGCCGCTCCTCCCACCACCACTTGCCAGCTTCCTTCCTGACCTACCATTCCGATGTCCTTTACCGTCGCTTCCGCGCAATTGCGGGGGCAGCCGACAGCCCCCATCTTGACTTTGTGCGGCGTATAGAGATTTTCCAAACGCCGCTCCAATTCGATTCCCGCGTGCGTGGAATCCTGAACCCCGAAACGGCAGAAGTCCGTTCCCACGCAGGTCTTCACCATGCGGACGCCCTTGGTGTAAGCTTGGCCGGAAGGCATGCCCAGATCGGCCCAGACCTTTGGCAGATCGGCTTTCTTCACGCCCAGAAGATCGATGCGCTGGCTGCCGGTGACCTTCACCATGCGCACTCGATATTTTTCCGCCACATCGGCGATGCGGCGCAATTCCTCGGGCGAAGTCACGCCGCCGCGCATCCGCGGCACGACGGAGAACGTTCCGTCCTTTTGAATATTCGCGTGGACGCGATCGTTGATGAATCGCGCGGAGCGGTCCTCTTCATGCTCGCCGCACCAGATCATGTCGAGCATGTAGCTCAGCGCCGGTTTGCAGACCTCGCAACCCTTGCGATTGCCGTAGACGTTCAGCACTTCCTGCACGGATTTGAGCTGCTGCCCGCGCACTATCTGCCGGAGCTGCTCATAAGAGAAAGGCACGCAGGAACACAGGGTGGTTCTGGTTTCTTCCTGAAATTCCGGAGCGACGGCGCGCAGTAGCTGCTGACAGAGTCTCTTGCAGCTTCCGCAACTGCTGGCAGCGCGGGTGTGTTCCTTGAGATCCGCCAAGGTTTGGATCCCGTGCTCGTGAATCGCGTGAATGATCGCTCCCTTATTGACGCCGTTACAGCCGCAGATCACTTCGCTATCGGGCATCTGAGCGACCTCCAAACCGTCGTCGGCGGGCGCGGGAGGAAACAGCAGGTGCTTGCGGTGCGGCGTGAGATCGGTCTCATCGCGCAGCCAATTGGTGTAGCGGCGCTCGTCTGAGGCGTCGCCCACCAGGATGACGCCGCGCAAGCGATTGTCCTGGAGGAAAACTTTCTTATAAATTCCCAGTGAGGCATCCTGATAGGAAACTGTCTCCACTCCGGCCGGTTCGTCAATCGCTCCCGCGGAGAAAATCTCCACGCCCATGATCTTCAATTTCGCGGCGGGTGCGGCCCCCGTGAACGCCAGATCCCGATTGCCGGTAATCGCCGCCGCTAACACTTTCCCTTGCTCCATCAGCGGCGCGACCAATCCGAAAGTTTGGCCGCGATGCTCGGTGCATTCGCCCACGGCGAAAATATCGGGATCGGAAGTTTGCAGGTAATCGTCGACGACGATGCCGCGGCGAACTTCCAGACCCGCTGCGCGCGCCAAGTCCGCATTGGGCTTGATTCCCGCCGCGATCACCACCAGATCCGCTTCGATCTCCTCGCCCGAGGCGAAGCGCAACCCGTCCACGTGGCCGTTGCCGATCACCGCTCGCGTTTCGGCGGGCAACATCACGCGAATCCCGAGGTTCTCGATTTTGCGGCGGAGATACGCGCCGCCCATGGGATCCAACTGGCGCTCCATCAGGGTTTCCATCAGATGCACGACGGTCACTTCGCAGCCGCGCAACTGCAAACCGCGCGCCGCTTCCAACCCCAGCAATCCTCCGCCAATCACCACCGCTCTCACGCCCTTGCATCCCTTGGCGATGAGCGCGCGAGCGTCATCCAGCGTGCGGAAGACATGCACATTGTCCTTGTCCACGCCTTGAATGCGCGGAATGAAGGCGCTGCTGCCCGTGGCGAGGATCAGCTTGTCGAAAGGTTCCTCCGCCCCATCACCGGTAAGGGCGATGCGCCTCTCGCGGTCGACCCATTCCACCCGCACTCCCAGCCGCGCACGGATCCCGTTCTGCCGGTACCAATTGACATCGTTCAAAACGATGTCGTCGGCTGTTTTCTCCCCGGCCAGGACGCTCGACAGAAGAATACGGTTGTAGTTGGCGTGAGTCTCGTCGCCGAAAATGGATATCTCGAAATCGTGGCCGCGCTTGAGGATCTGCTCAACGCAGGCCACGCCCGCCATTCCATTGCCGACCACGACCAGCCGTTTCACACGCGCACCCCCGCAAACACTCTCGCAAAGACGCAAAGGCCGCAAAGAAAAAAAACCATCTTCGCCCAGGCGGTGTTCTGGCTTGAAGTGACCCAGAACGCCCTCCCCGTCCGCGCTCCTGGGCCGGGGCTGTTCGAGAGCGTATCCGAGGGCGTGATGGCGAGCGCCTTGAACGGCTTGCAAGATTTTCTTTGCGTTCTTTGCGTCTTTGCGTGAAATTCTTTTTTTTCTCTCGCAAAGACGCAAGAAACCTTGCGCTCTTGTCGAGCTTTGCGAGAGACTCTGACTCCCGCGTTCACGGCCGCCTCGCCACCTAGTTGGTCGTAAAGAGTCATGCGTCTGTCCTCGCATGTCTTTCCCGGCGTTCCACCCGAACGGCGCATTGCTTGTAATTCGGTTCGCGCGAAACCGGGTCGAAGGCGCTTTGCGTCACCTCGTTCACATTGGTTTCGAAGAAATGAAACGGCATGAAAACCTGCCCTGGCGCGGTGATTTCCGTCAGGCGCAATTCGACGGCGTGAACGCGTCCGCGTTGCGAAACCACGTCGACAAGATCGTGGCTGCGCAAGCCCAGGAGCTTGGCGTCGCGCGGATTCATCTCCAGCCACGCGCGCGGCGATAAGTGTTCCAGAATCGGAGCCTCGCGCGTCTTAGTCCGCGTGTGCCAGTGCTCGACGGTGCGGCCGGTGTTGAGGATCAGAGGGAATTCGCGGCCGGGCTGTTCAGGGAATGGCGCCCAGTGCGTGGCGACCAACTTGGCCCGGCCGTCGGGAGTCGGGAAGCGGCCATCGGAGTACAGCCGTGGCTCGGGCGACCCTCCCTCTACGCAGGGCCACTGGATCGCGCCTTTTTCAGCGAGCGATTCATAGCTGATGCCGGAATAATCGCAAAGCCGCCCTCGGGAGACGCGGCGCCATTCATTGAACGCGTCCTCAACCGACCGCCAGCCCGGATACAACTTCTCGCGGCAGCCGAGTTCCTGGGCCAGAGCCAGAAAAATATCGAAATCCGCGAGGGCTTCGCCCGGCGGCGCGACCGCGCGGTTCACCTTTGAGACGCGGCGCTCGGAATTGGTATACGTGCCTTCCTTTTCTCCCCAAATTGCGGCGGGTAAAACAAGATCGGCCAATTCCGTGGTGGGCGTGGGATGATAGCCGTCCTGCACCACCAAAAATTCCAGGCCCGAAAGCGCCTGCCGCAGGGCGTCCTGATTGGGATAGGAAACCAACGGGTTGGTGGCGATGATCCACAGCCCTCGAATTTTTCCCGCAAGCGCGGCTTCGATAATATCGGGGTATGCTAGGCCGCGCTTCCAGGGAAGCCGCGCCTCGTCAATTCCCCACAATCCGGCCAACTCGCGCCGGTCTTCGGCGTTGTCGAACTTGCGATAACCCGGCATGCCGGAAGTAAATCCGGCCTCGCGGGTGCCCATGGCGTTGCATTGGCCAGTGATCGAAAACGGACCAGCTCCCGGCCGGCCGATTTGAGCGGTCAGCAGCGACAGATTGCAAAGCGCGTTCACCGTAGCCGTGCCCAGGGTGCTGTGATTCACGCCCATGGTCCAGCCGATGAAGGCGGCGCGCGCGCGGCCATACAGAAACGCCGTCTTGTACAGCAGTTCCTCGCTCAATCCGGTAATTTGCGAGACGCGATCGGGCGAATACGCTTCGAGGAACCGCGCAAGTTCTTCGAAGCCGGTGGTGTGCCTGTCGATATAGGCGCGATCGATCAGGCCGTGGCGAATGAGAATATGCGCAATGCCATTGGCCAAGGCCAGATCCGAACGTGGCTTCAAAGGCAGATGTAAATCTGCCATCATCGCGGTTTTGGAAACGCGCGGATCGGCGACAATCACGGTTTTGCGCGGGTTTGCGTCCAGATATTGGCACAGGATGGGGTGGTTATCCGCGATATTGGCGCCGACCAGCAGGATCACGTCAGCTTTCTCCAGGTCTTCATAGCAACCGGGAGGACCGTCGCTGCCGAAGGAAATCTTGTAGCCCGAAACGGCGCTGGCCATGCACAGCGTGGTATTGCCGTCGTAGTTGTTGGTCCCGAATCCGAGCTGCACCAGTTTGCCGAGCGTGTAGAACTCCTCGGTCACTAATTGGCCGGTGCTCAGCACGCCCAAGGCTTGCGCTCCATGATGCAATTGAATTTCGCGGAAGCGCGCGACCATCGTCCCCAGCGCCTCGTCCCATCCGACGCGCATCAGCTTGCCGTTCTTGCGGAGCAGCGGATATTTCGCGCGGGTTTCCGCTTCGATGATGTAGTGCTCGGCTAACCCCTTGGGGCACAATTTGCCGCGATTCACCGGATGGGAAGCGAGCGGACGGGAAGCGACGGCGCGGCCGTGCTTGACTCCGATTTCGATGCCGCATCCCACCGAGCAATATCCGCAGGTGGTCGAGACCCAGCGGTCGGGAATCTTTTTGGCGGAAGTGTAGCCGGTGGTTTCGCCACGCGCGTAGGCGTAGTCCTGTTGGAGCGTGTCGAGGCCGATGGCGCGTTTGAGATAGGCGCTTGTGAGATAAGCGATGCTCACGCCGCCCTCCCGGAGCGCGTAAACGCCGCCGCAATGTTTTTCGGAACCACCGAAACGAAGAACAGCCATCGCCCCATCCATTCGCCCACCAGGGCAAGACCGAATGCCACGGGGTAGGACAAGCTTAAGCTGGTCAGGCTGGCGATCAGCAGGGCGATCAGCAGAGCCAGGCGGATCAAGAAGGCTCGACGCAATCGCCCTGAAAGCAGCAAGGCGCTGGCCCGCAACTCAAACTGCTCGGATCGCGCGAGCCACAGGAATCGCAGCGCTTGCGTAAGAAGCTGGCACGCCGCGCCCGCCGCTGCGGCACGTGTGAGCCACAACCGCGCGGAAGGATCCAACCCGTGAGCCTCGAGCGACAGGACAAGCATCGGTCCGAGCATCAGCGCGGTGGAGAAGAAATCCAGAAGCGTGTAACGGCTGTTCCAGGCGGGCCTGGCCGCAACCATATATATACGCGCGGAACACAGCACGCCGGCGAATCCGGCAACCACCGCGAGCAGCCCCGCCGGCAGCCCCGCGGCGTAGATCGCCGCCAGGCCGGCGAAGATGGAGAGGGTCAATACCTCGCGGCTGAGCCAAGAACGGCGTAGCCCTTTTAAGGCTCGCCATGCATAAATCGGCCGGCCGAGATGCAGGCTTGCCATGGCCAGACCGGCGCCGGCGAGAGCCAGCGCGGCAAGTTTGGATAGGACCAGCGGAGTCTTGGTCCACTCCAGACCCCAGAGCGCGGCGAGCGCACCCACCGAAAGCTGAGTGAGCACCAGCATGAACACCAGCGGCCAATGCGGCTCCTCGGGAACGATTCGCTGCGTATCTACACGACCCGTATCGGGGAACAGGTTGTCAGGCAGAGTGATGCGAGTGGTGGAGACGCTGTCGCCGGCGGCGGGCAGCCCCGGCGCGTTGGCGCTCAGGTAATCGCGCCGCCATTGCTCGATATCGACGATTTCGACTTGAATCGCGCCTTCCGGACAAGCTGACGCGCACGCGGGCGCCATGCCGTCGGCCAGGCGGTTGTGGCAGAGATCGCATTTGCCCACCACGCCGCGCTCGGGGTTGTAGCGCGGCACGCCGTAGGAACAGTTCCAGGTGCAGTATTGGCATCCGATGCAGACTTCGGCGTCATGGATCACCACGCCGGTCTTGGGATCCTTGTGATACGCCTCTACCGGGCAGCCGATCAGGCAGGATGGCTCCAGGCAATGATTGCAACCCATCGAAAGGTGATAGCGCTGCACATTCGGATAATGGCCGCCCTCGAGTTCGCCCACGCGCCGCCAATTGATCGGCGCGGGGTTTCCGTTCTGCTCATTGCACGCCACCACGCAACACTTGCAGCCGATGCACTTGGTCATGTCGAAGTGGAAGCGGTACTGCTCGCCGGGCTGAAGGGGGCGCTGCGGAATCAACGGGCGCGGCTCGGCTTCGATCTGAATCAAGGCGCGACGCGAGGGCGCGATGACGCAGACCAAATCGCTGGCGAAGAGCGGCAGTTCCGCCGCTTCGCTGGCCTCGCCCGATAGATACACATCCGCCGTTGGCGCCGCCATGGCTCCTTCCGTAGAGAAAAATCGATAAGCTTCGCCGCAACACTTCCTTGAAAATCAGGGCCTGAAAAATCAGGGGCGGCGGACTCACAACTTGGTTTTTCGGAAGCGGCTCGGTCAAAGAGCCAGAGGTGGGATCAGAACGAGGTCCCAGTCAAAATGCGCTGGAAACCCGTTCGTTTCGCGAGCGAACTAAAACCAAGTATACCAAGAAACGTAGCGCTTGGGAAGCAAAAAATTCAGGGCTTCTGAGACCCGCACTATCCTCGGCTTAGTCCGCGCCAAACACAACGGCGAGCGTGGCGGCGACGAACACGACCTGGATGGCCGCACGCGGCAAGAGAGATGGGACCGGTCGTCCAGCGATGGTCAATTTTTCACGGGCAGCGCGAACGTTAGCCGGAAAAAGGCAAAACAGCAAAACACATAAGCCAAGAGCAGCGAGCCTTGCGGTGTACGGAATCAGGAGACCCAAGGCGCCAAGAATTTCGATAATGCCCGTGAGCGTTACAAGGAGAGCCGGCTTGGGGAACACCGGAGGGACCATGCGGACGAGATCCGGGCGGCGCTTGCCCCAGTGCGCGGAAGCAGTAAGCAGAAACATGCCGCAAAGAGCGAAGCGCAGGGACGTCCACCAGCCCCAAATGAACGGCACTCCGAGGCGTCCAGCCAGGCTGAACGCGACGAACAACACCGCAAGGACAACGACAGGAATCATGGAGGCGCTGGCCTCGCAGGACGCTTCTCAAGCAGTGTCGCACAAAGGACCGATCTCGAGGATTTCAGGCGCGTTTCAGTGCGCTGCGTGATCGTGTGTTCTCTTTCGGCGCGGGCGTCGAACGTGATCGGCGCGGCGGCTGGCTTTCCATTACTGCCCGCAAAATCCGGTTGATGCGGGTTTGGTACCCTTTGCCGTTGGCCTTCAGCCATTTGAGTACATCGGCGTCAAGACGGATGGTAAGTTGCCGCTTCGTAGGAGGCCATGCTTCGGTCGCCTTGATGAAAAATTCGTCACCGAGCGGCGGAATGTCCGAGTAGTCGATGGGCGTTGCGTCTAACCGCCGCGCTTCTGCCGGGGTCAGTTGCCGGGGCTTCTTCGGGTCAAGTCGATAATGCTTCGTCGTATTGCCTCTGTTCGCGTTCGTTGGCCTTCCGTTGTCCAGCCGGTGCGGGTCCAGAAATACCCGCACGGCATATTCGAAGGGTACGCCGTGTTTGAAAACGTTCTGCGCGGCTTTGTGATCGTCCCATTCAAATTGCATCCATCACTGTAGCGCCTTTTGTCACTACATACAAGGGGAATCGCCTTCAGGTTTTTTTCAACCCGGGATCGTATTCAACCGTCCAGACCAAGGTTTTTGCGCAACTGGCGAGAAGTGAGTCCGGGCTGAGGATCCGAAAGACGCTCTTGGGCCGCGCGCAGATCGTCGGCATCCTCCTGATAGTGCTCCACAATGAAATCCAGAACGTAATCCGATAGCGGCACACCACGCGCCTGCGCCTCGGCTCAGAAGCCATCGCCGAATTAGACCCGACCGGGCGCGTGAGGACGCCTGCGCTAGAGTAAAAACTGTGTCGCGCGTGGACTCTCCTCCCGCGGCTGAGGTCCCGGAGAGGCGCTGGACCCAGCTTTACTTGGGCTTGGGTTTCACGACGCTGGCGACCTTGATTCTCGAGCTCTCCCTCACACGCATTTTCTCCGTCGTCTTTTACTATCATTTCGCTTTTCTGGCGATCTCCATCGCGCTGTTCGGATTGGGAGCGGGCGGCGTGTTCTCTTACGCCTTTGCGGAGCGCGCCGGAAATCTCTACGCCCGGCTGGGAGCGTTGGCGCTGACGAACGGCGGCTGCGTTGTGCTGGCACTGTGGTTTATCCTGTCGCGCACGGGCGATCCGGGCGCTTGGACGCTCGCGCTGGTTTATATAGCGAGCGCGCTACCGTTCTTTCTGGCCGGGACGGTGGTCTCCATCGCGATCTCGGAAGCGGTGGACCGCATTGGCCGCGCCTACTTTTTCGATCTCGCAGGCGCCTCGACCGGCTGCCTCCTCCTGATCCCTTTTCTCAATTGGTTCGGTGGGCCGAACACGGTGGTGGCCGCCGCGATCTTCTATTGCGTCGCGGCGGCGTTCTGGTTTACTCTGGCTCGCCGCGCGCCAGCTTCTTTTAACGCGCACAACGCATCCGCTGTGCGCTTAAGAGCCGCGGCGGCGTTGGCCGCGGTAGCGTTGGCCGCGCTGATCGCCGCCAACACCAAATACCACGTCCTCGATATTGTCTCCGCCAAGGGTCGGCCCCTTCCGCCGGAGCGCTTCACCGCCTGGAACAGTTTCTCGCGGATCGGGGTTTCGCGGGTGGAGATCGCCTGGGAATCTGCGATCAACTGGAGCATTCAGATCGATGCCGACGCGGGCACGGGAATCCCGGGATTCGATTGGGACCGGGGGTTGAGTGAAGCGGAACGTCTCAAGCTCCTCCGTCAGGGCCCTGGCTTCCCCTACGCGCTGAGGCCGGGCGCGAAAGCGTTGATCATTGGGGCGGGTGGAGGCTACGATGTCGCGCGGGCGCTGGCCGGCGGCAGCCGCGATATCACAGCCGTCGAGATCAACCCCATCATCGCCAACACCATCATGCGCGGGAAATTGCTCGAAGAAAGCCACCGCATTTACGAACGGCCGGAAGTACGCGTGTACGTCGAAGACGGCCGTTCCTTTGTGCGCGGGAGCTCCGAGAAATATCAAGTGGTTCAGGCCACGCTGGTGGACACCTGGGCGTCTACGGCGGCCGGAGCGTTCGCGCTTTCCGAAAATAATCTCTACACCAGCGACGCCTTTTACGATTACCTCACGCATCTTACCGAGGACGGGATTCTGGCGTTCACGCGCTGGGGGTTGGATCCGCCCAGGGAGTCGCTGCGGCTGATTTCGCTGGCCGGCGAAGCACTCGATAGGCTCGGCGAAAGGGATGTGGCGCGGCATATCATGGCCATCCGGGAAGATACCGCGCGCCTGCATGGATGGGGAGCGCTGGATACCGTGGTGGTTTCGCGCCAGCCGTTTTCCAAGGAAGACGTGGCGCGAGCGCGTGAACTTCTGCGTGAGAGCCGCATGGACGCGCTGTATCTCCCTGGAGACTCTGCGGCCGGAGACGCTCCGGCCAATCCTTTCGGCGAACTCGCGGTCACGCCAGATCCGCGAGCATTCTTCGCCCATTATCGTTACGACGTTTCGCCCGTCCCGGATGACCGGCCCTTCTTCTTCTACACCGTGCAGCCTCGCGATCTGTGGAATTTCATGCGAAGCGCAAACCAGACCAATGCCGACTATAAAATCAATCGAGCCGTTCCTTTGTTGTTTGGGTTGATGGGGATCAGCCTGGCCGCGACCGCGCTGGTGCTGGCGCTGCCGCGATGGTTGCTGGGAGGCCGCTCGCCCGAGCCAAAAGGCGTGGTCTCGTTCTTGTGGTATTTTGTCTGCCTCGGCGTGGGATATATTTTGATCCAGGTCGCGCTGATTCAAAAATTCGTGCTACTGCTAGGTCACCCCACCTATGCGCTTACGGTGATCGTCTTTTCGATGCTGGTTTGGAGCGGTTTGGGAAGCGCCTTCAGCTCCCGGTTCGTAAGGGAGCAAGACTCGCGTTTGGTTCTGGCGCTGGGGGCGATTGCGCTGTTGGTGAGTGCGCTGGCGATCGGCGCCCCGGCTTTGGTTTCCGCCGCGGCCGCTTGGCCGCTTGGCGCGAAGATGGCGGTGACCGCGCTGTCCATCGCGCCCGCGGCGTTCCTGATGGGCATGCCCTTCCCCAGCGGCTTGCGGCGCCTGAGCCGCGGCGAATTACAAGGGAGTGACAAACGGCGCGGTCCCTGGGTGAGGTGGGCTTGGTCGGTGAACGCGGCGGCCAGCGTGCTTGGCTCGGCGGGAGCGGTTTTTCTCGCCCTCTACCTCGGCCTTCGCGCCACGCTGCTCATCGGGGCGGGCCTGTATCTGTGCGCGCTAGCCGTGATTCTGGCGACCAGGACTCAACGGATTTAACCATGTTCACCGGGATCGTGGAAGAAGTGGGAACCGTAGCCGTGCTCGAGCCGCGGCAAAGCGGCGCTCGTCTTCAAATTTGCTGCCGCGACGTTTTGGAAGACCTGCGGGAGGGAGCGAGTATCGCCGTGAACGGCGTCTGCCTGACCGCGGTGGCCATCTCCGGCGCATCTTTCGAAGCGGATCTTGCGCCAGAAACCCTCACTCGAAGCAATTTGGGCGATCTGGCGGCGGGCTCGCTGGTGAATCTGGAACGGCCTGTAACGCCCGCCACACGGCTGAGCGGGCACATTGTTCAAGGGCACGTGGATGGAACCGGCCAGGTGGTGGCTCTGGACGCTCTGGGAGACGGAAACTGGTGGCTAAGCGCCCGTCTCTCCGCGGATTTGGATCGCTACCTGGTTCACAAAGGCTCCATCGCTTTGGACGGAATCAGCTTGACTATCGCGGCGCTCGATCCGGGGCCAGTGCTGAGCGTGGCCTTGATTCCACATACCTTTCAGAACACCGCTCTGCGAGAGGCGAAGGTGGGGATGCGAGTGAATGTGGAGGTCGACATCCTTGCCAAACATGTCGCGAAGCTGCTGGGAAGGTAGTCCCTCAGTTGTCAGTTATCAGTTTCCAGCCGAAGGGTCCGGTAGCATGGGGGAATGACTCCCAGCGCGAGACTGGTATGCGATAGCGGAGCGAGGCTTTTGGCGGAAGCCCGATTCCAGCATCGAAGATTGAGCGAGCTTCCCCCCGATGCGCGCCCGCGAACCGAAGATGAAGCCTACGCTTGCCAGGACGCACTGGTCGCTCGCTTGAAGGAGCATTACAGTGGGGAAACGATCGGCTACAAGATCGCTTGCACCAATCCCATCGCGCAGGAACTGCTGCATATGAAGGAGCCATTCCGGGGCAGAATGCTGTCCTCGTTCTGCTTTGAAAGCCCGGCAAGTCTGGAAACCGACCATTTCTTCATGCGCGTGATCGAAGCCGAATTTGCGTTCCGTATGGCTCGCGATCTGCCCCCCGCCTCGCGCCCGGTGCCGACGGAAGAAATCGCGGAGGCCGTGGAAGGCGTCTTGGCCGGGATAGAGATTGTCGATAGCCGTTTCGACGACTGGACCACTGTGGGCGCTGAGTCGCTGATCGCCGATAATGCGTGCCATGCGGCGTGGATCAGGGGCAAGTTGGAGCGAAACTGGCGCGGCATCGATTTGGGCGTGCAGGAGGTGCGGCTGGCAGTGAGCGGGGAAGTGGTTCAGACAGGAAGCGGCGCCGCGGTGTTGGGGCATCCGCTGAAAGCTCTGGAATGGCTAGTTCGTCATCTGCATTCGCGCGGCGCGACACTCGGGGCCGGTGAATACATCACCACCGGCGTCACCACAGGCATTTATATGGGCCAGCGCGGAGATCGCATCCGAGCCGAATTTGGCCGTGTGGGAGGGGTGGATCTAGAACTGGTATAGCTCAGTGGTAGGATACAAGATAAATCTCGATCCGGGGGGCGGGATCGTATATGCCAAAAGGCAGACCCCCCTCCCCTTGACTCACGCGGTAAACATCCTGTTAAAATTGACGATTCATCTTTGCATGCGCCTCCCTGTACACCAGAGCGCAATTCTGCGAGCGGCCTCAGCCGTGGGAATGGTACTTTTGGCGGGTTGCGCCGCCACGACCCCCTCGCAGCGGTTTCGCTCGTTCTTCCTTCCACCGTCGCCTCCGGTGCCGCCCGCTGAGGAAGTCATCCCGGAACCACCGCCCCTCCTGCTGGACTTTTATGCCAGCGAAGCCCCCTCTCTCGTTAATGCGCTCCCTTCGATTCCCCGTCCCTCCGACACCGACTTTCTGATTAAGCAAGCGGAGGACCGCTACGCCTCGGGCAAGCAGGCCGTCCAGGAAGGGCGCCGCGACGAGGCCCGCCGCCAATTCAACCGCGCCATCGAAATCCTGATGGGCGCACCGGAAGACATGGTTGACCGGACCCGAATCGAACGGCGGCTGGAAGAAATGGTGGAATCGATCTATCGCTATGACGCGGGGGAATTGGGCGCCGGCTCCTCGCCCGAAGACAACGCCGCGCCGCCGCAATACGACAAGCGGCCCATCGATGAGATCCTTGAAATGACCTTCCCCGTGGAGCCCACTCTTCGCAACAAGGTGCGCGAGCAGGTCCAGGCCACCCGCTCCCAGCTTCCCTTGGAGGAACGCGACGCGGTGATCAGCTTCATCAACTTCTTCTCTTCTGAGCGAGGGAAAAAGATCCTGGCCGCGGGGTTAAGGCGCTCCGGGCGGTATAAGGCCATGATCGAGAAGGCCCTGGCGGAAGAGGGTCTGCCACAGGAGTTGATCTTTCTGGCCCAAGCCGAATCCGGGTTCCTGCCGATGGCGATCTCGAATAAGCTGTGCGTCGGGCTTTGGCAGTTCGCGAAGTTCCGGGGCGAAGAATACGGGCTGGAAGTAAATACCCTGGTGGATATGAGGCGGGACCCGGAAATGGCCACTCGCGCCGCCGCACGCCACCTGCACGATTTATACACCCACTTGGGCGACTGGTACCTGGCGATGGCCGCTTACGATTGCGGGCCTCTATGCATCGACCGCGCTGTCGAACGCACCGGCTATGCCGATTTCTGGGCCTTGCGGCGGGCGGGCGTGCTGCCTGCCAAGGAGACCGAGAACTACGTTCCGGCGATCCTGGCGATGATTATCGTCGCCAAGAACGCCGCCGATTACGGATTGGAAGAGCTCACACCGGACCCGCCGCTGGAATTCGATTCGGTGGAACTGGAAGCTCCCACCAGTCTCGGGTTGGCGGCAGCGGCGGTGGACGCTCCCCTTAGCACGCTGAAGGATCTGAATCCCGCGATGCTGAAGACGGTAGCTCCCGCCGGTTACCGCATGCATGTTCCCAAAGGGACCGCCAGCCGGCTGGAAGAAGCTTTTGCTATTATTCCGGCCAATCGCCGCGATTCCTGGCGAGTGGCGCGGGTGGATACGGGAGATACATTCGCCACGCTCGCGCGGCGTTATGGCGCGAGCGCGGACGCACTCGCCGCTGCGAACCACGACGGTCTGCCGGAGGCGGGGCAATTGCTAGCCATCCCGACAGCGATGCCGGCCGCGGCGCAAAAGAAGACTCGGGCGGTGGCAGCCGCTACGCCCAAGAGTCCCTCGAAGAAGCCCGTAGCCCCGCGGACCGCGGCATCTAAAACGCCTCCCGTGACGCCCCAGAGGAAAGCCACCGCCAAAGCATCCGCGAAGGCCGCAACGCGGCGCGAGCCAGGAGCCTGAGCGCACAGCGCCCGGCGCGGGACCGAGCCTTCACCTGAGTCCTTAACTCCCGCCGTGCCGGGCCGCGTTGTGCGCTCTAGTCAGTGGGGAGCGCACCAGGCCCGCCGGGCGCGGCGTCAAACGAAGGAAACTCGGCGAACTTAGTCGCGCCCGGCGAGTCCGTTTGTGCGCGAGTCTCCAAAGCCGCGGGACGACGGCGCGAGCTGTGTCGCGCGGCAACTCTCGCGCGTTTCGGTACCGTTCGACGATTTTTGCTTGCCTTCCGTTGAAAAAGCGATATTCTAAGTTCTGGTTAAGCTCGCGAGTGTAACTGCGCGCCGGTACCCGAACAATCCTGAGGAGGACTGATGCAAGAGTATCGACTCTCGCCCGATGAGGACGAAATCGACGATTTCGCCGAAGAAGACGATCTGAACGTGGACGACGATCTCGGCGACTACGAGGACGAGGAAGAAGAGGTGGAAATCGTGGCGGTTGTGCCGGAGGTTCCCGCCATGGCGCCTCCGCCCACTCCGCCTGAGCCCAAGGCCGAAGCTGCTCCCGCCAAAAAGCCTGCCAAGAAGGCGGCGACCGCGAAGAAGACCGTCAAGAAAGCAGCTCCCAAGAAAGCGGCTCCCAAGAAAGCGGCTCCCAAGAAAGCAGCTCCCAAGAAAGCAGCTCCCAAGAAGGCCGCTGCGAAGAAAGCGGCCGCCAAGAAGGCGCCGGCGAAGAAAGCGGTCAAGAAAGCAGCCCCTAAAAAGGCCGCGAAGAAGGCTGCGGTAAAAAAGAAGGGGCCTGCCAAGAAAAAAGGGCGCTAGGGTCTCAGGCCTTTTCGACCACCGCGCGGCAGCGCTGATAGAGTTCCAGCAGCGTGTCCACCTGCTCCTCTGGCGTCTTGGTCGCTCTACCGCCGAATCCAGCGCCGCCCGTGGTTTTGCCCAGGCCGGTCGTCACGGCGATGAAGCGCGCCAATTCCAAGGCTACTTCGTCCTTGCTCATTCCCGGCGCTGCCCGCTCGCTCTTGACCGGTTCCACTGTCGATTCCTTATCTGCGTTCATATAATCTCTAAGGTACCCCACGTATGTCCGTGGCGCCAGTGAAAACGCCGTCCGTCGAATGCCAATAGACGCGCTCCGGATGGTCCGCAAAATGCGCGGCGGCTCGCAGGCTCATTTGCTGGAAGCCGCGGACGGCCGTTTTTATGTAGTCAAATTTCTTAACAATCCTCAACATCGGCGCATCTTGATCAACGAATGGATTTCCGCGGCGTTTATGTCGTTTTTGGGGCTCTCCACACCGGGCGTGGCCATGATCCGCATCACGGAGGAGTTCCTGAAGGCCAACCCAGACGTTTACATGCAGCTAGCCTATCTTTCGCAGTTCGCAGGGGTGGCGAGGTGTAAGTACTTCAGAATCAGTAGGAGCACCTAAAAGGTCTTCACCACAAAACAGACTTTTCCGGGGAGGACGGCGCGACTTGCGAAGACTTCATGCGCGGCGGA
>DATDGT010000032.1:0-31037 GCA_036521975.1 Bryobacteraceae bacterium | reverse complement strand
TGGAATCCATCGTTGAAAAGCTGTCACGTTGCAAACAGACTCTGGAAAAGATAGTGCCCGGCTGCACCTCGCCACGGTCACGGAAATCAAGAAGCGGCAAAAACCAATAGTCCAGTTATTTATTGGACACTACACTAGCGTCGGCAGGCTGCTGTCCGGATTGGCGCTCATCGGGATGGCGCTGATCCGAATGGAGACGGTCGCGCAAGAAGCGCCAACGAGTAACTCGATTCCGCCGCCTGCGAGAGTCGTGGCGGTCAACGTCATTGCCCGCGACTCTCATGACCAGCCAGTATCCGATCTTCATGTCGACGATTTTCGCGTTACTGATCAGGGCAAGCAGCAGCGAATCATATTCTTTCACCACAACGACGACGCCGTACAGCTTGCGCCGGTAGGGCCACATGAATACTCGAACCGGTCGGGCGCAGCCGCTCCGCATGCGCTGGGGATTCTTTTCGATCTGATGAACGCCGATCTTTCCTACCGGGGCTTTGGCGCCCAGGAGATTGCCCGAGCGGTCGGGCGTCTGAAGACAAGTAGCGAGGTTTATTTGTACCTGCTACAGAATAACGGAACGCTCTATCCCGTGCACCCTGTTTCGGGACGGGAAGACGTGGAGAAGGTCGCGAACGCAGACTGGAGTCAGCGCGTCCAGCCGCTGCTCGAGGCAGCCATTCGGCAGGTAAGCGGGGTAAAGAATAACGAAGAGCAAGTTCCCACGGTTCGGGTTGAGGCCGCGTATCGTGCGTTGACGACACTGGCCACGGACATGGCGCCAGTCCCAGGGCAGAAGGATATTCTGTGGATCTCACAAGGCGTGCCTCAAGTGATCCGGCTCACGAGCGGCCAAATGTACGATCTTGGTTCGCGGCTGCAACGGCTGGCTACGGCGCTGAACCGGTCTGGCGTTTCTGTCAACACAGTAGATCAAGGAAACGCCGTCGAGACGGACAGCAAACTGACCATGGAGAACCTTGCCAGCTTGACCGGAGGGAAGTCTTATCCGACGCGGTCGGTGGAAGTCGCCGTTCCGGAAATTCTGGGGAGTTCGGCGGGCAGCTACCTGATTGAATACGCCGCGCCTCCCGTCGATGGAAAATTCCACAAGATTCACCTGAACTGCGCGCGCAAGGGAGTCCGCATTCAGTTTCCGGAGGGTTATTCAACCGCCGCGGATGTGCCTGCGTTGCCGGAATTTCGCGACGCGGTGATTTCAAGCTCTCTGGATTCGGCCGCCATTGGGATCTGGGCGTCTGTTTCCACGAAAGCTCCGGGGGTGCCGCATCTGGAAATCCGCGTCGATTCGCGAGACCTGATGCCACAATCTCAGGGAGATGGCTTTGTCGTTTCGCTGAATATTATCTTTGTCGTCTCTACCGCACAAGGGGAGCAAGCGTCAAGGTCCGCGGTGAATGTCCAACTAACGCGAGCACAGATCGAGAAGCCTTCGAAGGACGACATTTCAATTTCCCAGGACCTTCCCGGTGGGATTTCGAAAGTCAAGGTTGTTGTGATCGATTCGGGTTCGAATGCGATTGGATCGCTGACGATTCCGATTGAATGAATTTTCTATATTTCGTACAGTTGGGTGGGGCAAGATGGCGGCACAGGCTTTAGGCTGTGAAAAGCGAGGCTGAAGCCTCGCGCGGGCTCAAGCCCGCCCTCCGTGCGTTTTCTACCGGCGCGCGCGTGGTATTGTAACGGTTTATCCCGCAACATGGCGAATCGCATACCTATTACAGTCGCGCACGGCGACGGCATCGGCCCGGAGATCATGGCGGCCACCTTGCAAATCCTGGAAGCGGCCGGGGCGCCGCTCGATATCGAAACCATCGAGGTCGGAGAAAAGGTTTATCTTTCCGGCAACACCTCGGGCATCAATCCCAGCGCGTGGGAATCGCTGCGCCGGACCAAGGTCTTTCTCAAAGCGCCTATCACCACTCCGCAGGGCGGCGGCTACAAGAGTCTCAACGTTACGGCGCGCAAGATGCTGGGGCTATACGCCAACATTCGCCCGTGCGTTTCCTACCATCCATTCGTGCGCACCAAACATCCGGTGATGGACCTGGTAGTGGTGCGCGAAAACGAAGAAGACCTCTACGCCGGCATCGAGTATCAAACCAGCCCCGACGAAATTCAGGCCATCAAGCTGATCTCGCGCCCCGGCAGCGAAAAGATCGTGCGCTACGCGTTCGAATACGCGCTCCGATTCAAACGCAGAAAGGTCACCTGCTTCACCAAGGACAACATCCTGAAGATGACCGACGGCCTGTTCCACAAGATTTTTGACGAAATCGGCGCCGAATATCCGGGCATTGAGAAGGAACACTGGATCGTCGATATTGGGGCGGCCAAGATGGCGGATACGCCCGAAGCTTTTGACGTGATCGTGATGCCGAATCTTTACGGCGACGTTTTATCGGACGTAGCCGCGCAAATCGCCGGGTCGGTGGGATTGGCGGGTTCTTCTAATATCGGCGATCACGCGGCGATGTTCGAGGCGATTCACGGCTCCGCGCCGCGCCGCGCCGGGCAGAATCTCGCGAATCCTTCGGGCCTGCTGCACGGAGCTTTGTTGATGCTGGTGCATATAGGTCTTCCGGACACCGCCCAGCGCATCCATAATGCGTGGCTTCGAACCATGGAAGACGGCATCCACACGTACGACATTTACGAAGAGGGAAAGAGCAAGCAGAAGGTGGGGACCCGGGAATTCGCCGCGGCTGTCGTCGCGCGGCTGGGGCAAAAGCCCCAGGTATTAAAGGCGGTGGAATATTCCACCATTCCCCAGCGGCCGCTGCCGCCTCCGTCGGTGCGGCCCGCGCCCAAACGGGAGCTGGTGGGAATCGACGTGTACGTCGAGTGGCCCTCGAAAAAAACGTTGGAATTGGCGAACTTGATTCGGAAGGCGGCCAGCAACGGGCTGGATCTGGAAATGATGTCGAATCGCGGGACCAAGGTCTGGCCGGACGGCGCGCCGGAAACTTTCTGCATCGATGCCTATCGCTGTCGTTTCATCGATAAGAACGGAGTAACTCCGCAGGAGCTAGTGGCGTTGCTGGGACGAGTGAACGATTTGGGTTTGGAAATCGCCATGACCGAAAGCCTTCGGACCTACGACGGCAAGCCCGGATTTACTCTCGCACAGGGGCAATAGACCCCAGGGACCACAAGCTATGGACCCTCTGGTCGGCGTGCTTATGGGAAGTAGGTCCGATTGGGAGACGATGCGCCACACGTGCGACACGCTGGAGCGATTCGGCGTGCCGTATGAAAAGAATGTTCTTTCCGCTCATCGAACGCCGGACGCGACCGTGAAATACGTGGCGAGCGCAGAGCAGCGAGGGCTGAAAGTATTCATCGCCGGCGCGGGGGGCGCAGCGCATCTGGCCGGCGTTGTAGCCGCCCACACGATTCTTCCAGTGCTCGGCGTCCCACTGGAAAGTTCGGCCTTGCATGGTATGGACTCGCTGTTATCCACTGTGCAAATGCCCGGGGGGATTCCCGTGGGGACGCTGGCGATCGGCAAAGCGGGCGCCACCAACGCCGCTTTGCTGGCGGTTGCCATCCTGGCGACGCATCGCGCCGATCTCCGCGAAAAACTGATCGCCTTCCGCGCGGCCCAGGCGGAGAAGGTGTTGAGCGAATCTCTCTAGCGTGATTATGGGCTGTTCGGGACGCCACGGGCGATGGCTTCCGCCGCTTGCGCTCCCAGGACATTGGCCTTCCCCGTCGAATATCCCATAAGCTCGCCCCAGCTCCAGCTCACGATCAACGCCGCCGTGAACGGAAACGCCCGGATGAACGCACCCATCGTGCGCCGCTTTCTCCAGGCGATCAGCGTCATGCGAGCCAGCATCAACACGGGCAGCGCGGGCGCGAACACCGCCCAGAAAATTCGTTTGGAATTTCCCGCCAATCCCGCCCGCGTCGCGGCATAGGACCGTCCCCACACGAATCGCTCTTTCATCGCGCCTTTGAAATCCAGCCCCTGCCGATGCTGATACACCACGATGGCCGGCGAAAGGGCGATGCGCTCTCCCCGGTCTCTCAGCGCCGTGTTTACCGAGGATTCGTGAAAAACCTCGCTCCAGACCGGCGCCACACTTTCGAGCGCTGCGCGCTTGTAAGAAACATTGGCATCGCTGGCGGTCCAGGAGTCGCCTTCCGGAAAGGGCCGCTGATATCGCAGGAAATCGCAATAATACACAGCCCAATTCAGGGGCCGGTCGATTCCGTTTTCGATCGCTCCTCCGATCCCCGCGGCCCCTCCGATCCCATCGACCCCGTGCCTTTCAATGACGCGCGCGGCCCAATCTTCCGCCGCGATTCCATGATCTTCGATCAACGCCACGATGCGACCGCGCGCCTGGGCCATTCCGCGCGCGCGCAACTCGTCGTGATGCTCGCGGCTGCCAGGTTGCCCGCTGTAGAGACGCCCGCTGTAGAGACGCAGGTCCGCGATCTCGACAATCCGCGCTTCGGGATATTTCCTCCGCAATTCCGCAAGCCCCGCTGTCGCGGGCAGAACGGGAACGATAATCTCCATCGGCGGCGCGCCCGCCTGCCGGGTCAGCGCGGCCACGCAGGGCTCGAGGTGAGCGCAATCAGGAGCGCCTGTGGTATCGCTCACCAAGGCGACGACGACAGAAAGAACCGGCTCCATTTATTCCACGCTTCGACTCATTCCACCTTCAACAAAGCATCTCCGGGACCCGCCAGATATCCCATAAACTCCCCCGCCACATAAACGAATAACGCCGGCAAAATCAAGGGAGCCGCTTGCACGAATTTGTTCAGGTGAGAACCCGTCGCCGCAACACGCCGGCCGATGCGCGCCATCAGCAGAAACGGCACAACCGGCGATGCGACCAGGTAAGCCAGTTTCTTCGACCAAGCCAGGTCGCGCGAGCGCCGGCCCGCGAACGCCCGGCTGAACCAATACCTCTGCCCCAAGTAATAACCGTAGTTGAAAGGGCCGCGATGATGCACGCGCATACGGGGAGCCGCTCGAAATTTCACCCCATCCGCCACCAGGCGCGTGTGCAGCCCGGCTTCCCAATATCCGCCGCTCAGGGACTCGCGGTATTTCAAAAGCAATTCTCGCGAATAGCCGATGTTCGCGCTGCCCAGATCGTGCCATGCGCCTTCGCGCCACGGCGGCAAATAGCTGTTGTATTCGATGAAGTACACCACCCAGTCGCGCAGCCGCTGGTAGGAATCGTCGGCCACGGGACCGCCCACCACCCCGTAATGCCCCTCGTTATAAGCCTCCACCGCGCGCTCTAGCCAATCCGGCGCGGCTAAACAATGTTCTTCGATTACCACGATCAAATCGCCTGGCGCCGCCTCCACTCCGTGACGGCGAAGATCGGGCACTGTCTCTCTATCGGGCCGATGGATCACGCGCACCCACGGAAATTTGCGCGCGATCCTTTGGGCGTATTCCGCGTCCCCGCAAGCGACCACAATCACTTCCGCGTGGAAACTTTTCGCCTGGCTCTCCACCGACGCGAGGCAATCGTCGATGAAAGGTGGTCCCACAATCGAGGCGATGACCACGGAGACGGGAGCGGCCATGGCGCTCACTGTACCGCCATCGTCAAATTCGCTGGGCTGAAGTTAGGGCCGACTTGCACTTGCAACATCACCGCGGCTCCAGGACTCGCCGCCGGGGGAACGATGAAATTCACCTGCATCAGTCCCGCGATTTCACCCGGCGCCGGGCCTTTGTAGACAATGGTCGCGGCGTTCCCGCCCACTTCGACCGCGACGTCCGCGACGGGCGTGTTGGTGGGAGTGGAGCTTGTGGGAGCGATTACGCCGTCGCCTAACGGCGGATTCATCGCCCCGAATCCGGTCCCGAACACCGCCACGATAGAACCTCGCGGCGCGGGATTCGACGCGGAGTTCAGATTTCCATTCTGATTCACGATAACGCCCTGTCCTGATCCCGATCCACCCACTGAAAAAATGCCCGGTTCGCTGGCCGCCACTGCAATCGAGCTTAGGAAGACCTGCTGGCTTTGGTAGTAGAGCGCGATTTGTGCATTCGCTTGTCCCGCCAATTCAAAAGGCGTGACCGCGTTGATCTGCGTCAAGCTGGTATAGAGCAGCGGCGCGGCCATTCCATTAAATGTCACGGAGAGATTCGAAGCCATGGCTGTAGCCGGCAGCAAGCCGGAAATCCACAACGTCACCAGTTCGCCGGGCGCGACCGACAGCGCCGTCTGGCCCTGAATCGCCGAATTGGTCACGACAAGTCCGCCAGGGAGCCCGATCGACGAAACCAGGAGGTTTAAGCCGTCCGCCGAACTCGCCACGATATTCGAGAACGGGATCGCGTACGGCCCCTCCGCGGGCAGAGCCGGCGCGACCACTAAATTTGCGAGCACGCCATCGGGGATGGTGTTGGTGTTGAGACCGGCGATCAGGATGCGCTTCACGTTGGGAGAAACGTCGCTGGAATAGAGCGACTTCGAGGCAGCGGTCGCGCTCGCGCCCGCCGACGGCCTAAGCGTGGCCACCGCGCTGCCATATTGCAAGTCGATCTGGATCGCCGCGGGCGGATTGCCGGAGGATGCGATCTGAATCGGAATCGCGGTGGTTCCGTCCGACTGAAGCGCTGGCATTCCCAGAGAAATGATCGGTATCTGCGCGCTCGATATCGAAGCTATCACGGAGCAGACAAATACCCCAACTCCTAAGTACCGCATATCGACCCGGAAAACTCATTCTATCGAAACCCGCATCGCCCGCGCGCCCTTGCGGACTAGTACTTGGGTACAGAAATTGCCGTACCCCTTGGTGTCAGCGTTGAAAGCTGACGGCTCTCATCCTCATAGCTACCGGGAAGCCTCAATCGCGATCGTCGCCGGCTGGCTCTCCCGCCCGCCCGTTCCGGGCAGCCCCTGCCGGACGCGGATCGGAACCGCATCCCCCACTGGCGCCGCTGCTGGAATCGTGAGTTCCACCTGCACCACGCCCGTCGCGCCCGCAACCGGGCGAACCGAAGTCGCGTGCGTCTCCAGGTCGCCCATCCGGACCGCCAGCGTGCTCGGGTCTGCGTCCGCCACAACGCCGGTCATCAGAATGGACAGGTTGTCGCCCGCTTGGGCGGGCTGGCTCGGGTAGCGGTAATTCCGTGGCATTGCCAGACGCGAGCCCTCGAAGATGGTCGCTGTAGCTTGCCCGCTTCCGCTTCCGTCCGTGGTGAAGATTCCGGGAGCGGATGCCGCCACCGCCGCAGTCGCCGGAGCGCTCACGGCCATCGCCGTCTCCACCGAAACTGACACCTCGCTTCTCTCCGTTTGGGGGCAGACAAACGTCACTTCCGTGGGCGATACGAAGACCACGGGCGTGGTTTGCCCGTCCACCAGAACTTCGGTTCCCGCTAGCGACGTGGCGGTGCCGGTGAAATCGGATGCCGAACCGTTCGCCAGCCACGCTCCGCGAATCGTGGCCAGAGAACCGCTCGAGCACACCGTCTCCCTCGACCCGCTCGCCGCGTTTTCCACGTGATCGATCTCCGGGCGGCCCGAACCGGCTTGAATTGGCACCTTCGCCGTAGCGGAGCGGCCCAGTTCATCGGTCGTGGTGAACACCGTCTCCCACCGGCCCGACTGAGCGGGACTCGCGGTCCATTCGAAATCGCCGGTTGCCGGATCGAACGCCGCGCCGGGAGGAAGTCGATCCGCGCGCACCGCCAACCCCTGCCCCAAACCCGAGGCAGCCGTGACGCGGAACGACAGTTTGGCTCCAAACAGCGTCTTTTGGGCGCCGGGCGCGCTCACCACCGGCAGGGCGCTCGGCTGAACCGCGATCTGAGACTGGGCCACGAGCGATCCCAGCGCTGCTTGAATAGTCATGGTTTGCGGGGGTGCGTTGGCGTCCACCAACGCCTGAAACGACACCGACGATTGATACGGGCGACTAATAATACCGGCCGGAACATGCAGCGATGGATGGCTGGAAGAGACCGATATCTCGACGCCGCCGGCCAAAGCCGTCGCAAGCCGCACTTCGCAAGTCAGGGTTCCTCCCGCTTCCACATCCTGCGGAGTACAGGAGAGCTGAGGCGCAGCCGGGGCCGCCGCGCTGGCCATGATTGCGCCGATCGGTTTGTCCATCGCGGCCGGCCTATCGCCAGTCGGCAGCGCTCTGATGGGAACGGGTGTTCCCGAGGAATGCGCCGGCGCGCCGCCTTCGCGCGCGTCGGCGACGACAGTGCCGGTGCTGGTGCCGCCGATACTCGCCGTAATCTGGACCGAGCTGGCCGGATATCCCGTCAAAACGGTCGCGGTGAAGTTGGCGGACGTCGCTCCGGTCGGCACCGTCACCGAAGCGGGCACAGAAAGACTTTTGTTCGCGCTGCTCGTGGTCACGGTCTCTCCGCCAGCCGGCGACGGCCCCACCAAGGTCACCGTGCAAGTCGCCGATTTACCGGGAGTCAACGTGGACGGATTGCAGGTTACCGATTTTACGGGAACCGGTCCCACCGATACCGTCGCACTTACTGTCGTGCCCCACGCTGCCGACACTTCCACCACGGTATAGGGCGCGCTGCCGGCGGTTCCGTTGAAGGTTCCCGAGCTGTGTCCCGCTGCTAGCGTCAGCGTGGAGGGCACAGTCAGAAGCGGGCTGCTCGATGCGAGGCTTATGATGATCGCCGTGGGAACGGCCTGCGTCAGCGTTACTGTGCAGGTAGTGGTGGTGGAAGCGGGCGCCATGATCGCCGCGGGCACGCAAGCAACCGACGATACCTCCGCCCTCACCAAAAAGGTGACCGTTTCTTGAACTCCACCGGCGCTCGCGGTAATGGTCACCTCGTACCCCTCGGCGCTGAGCGTTCCAGATTGCGCCACGAAGGTGGCGGTGGTTGCGCCGGACGGAACGGTCACGGAAGCGGGTACGCTGACGGCGCTCACGTTGCTCGCGAGGGCTATTGTTTCCGCGGCGAGCGCTGGACCGGCCAAAGTAACCGTGCAGGTCACGCTAGAGTTGTTCTTCAGAGTGTTGCCCGCGGCCACCGCGCAGCTCAACCCCGAAAGAGGAACCGCCGGGTCCACCGTCATAGTCGCCGTTTGCTCGAGACCGTTCAACGTCGCGGCGATCGTCGCCGATGTTGCGTTCGCCACGGATGTGGTCGTGGCGGTGAATGCCCCCGAGTTCTTGCCCACGGCGATCATCAAGGTCGCGGGAACGGTCACTTGCGCGGAATTGCTGGCCAGGCTGATCGTCGCTCCGCCGGAACCCGCGTTTGCCGACAGGTTCACTGTGCACGTGCTGGAGCCGCCCCCCACCACCGTCGCCGGGGCGCAGCTCACCGAGGAAATCATGATCGCCGGCTGGTCCGCCGGGTCCACCGTCAGAGTCGCCGTTTGCTGCACACCGTTCAACGTCGCGACGATCGTCGCAGCCGTCACGCTCGCAACGGACGTCGTCGTGGCCGCGAGTGTCCCCGTCGTGCTACCCGCCGCGATCGTCAAGGTCGCGGGAACGGTTGCGTGCGTGGAATTGCTAGCCAGGCTGATCGTCGCTCCGCCGGAGCCCGCGCTCGCTGACAGGGTCACTGTGCACGTGCTGGAGGCGCCCCCCACCACTGTCGCGGGCGCGCAGCTTACTGAGGAGATCGTTCCATTTCCGCCCCCGCTCCCACCGGATCCGCCTACGGTGATCGAGCCGGAGGTGGCCGACAGCGCCACAGGGTCGCCGGACGGCGACACTCCGCCCACGCCGCCCATCGTCACCTGAAACGTGGAGGCAGCGGCCGTAAGATTGAAAGTCACCGAAGCCACCACCCCGTTGCCGATCACGTTCGCATTCATCCCGGAGAGCACGCAATTGTAACCCGTGAGAGCCACCGCGCAGGTCACCGTTTTGCCGGCAGCCGCGGCGGCGTTTACCGAACTCACGTCTCCGCCGGGGTATGTGATCGCCCACTGCAGTGCCGCCAGCGCAGCCCCGGTGGGCTCATTAGAAAGCGTCAAATTCAGAGTGACGCTGCCTCCCGCCGTTGCATTGGCCGAAGAGAGCATCAAAGAATACTGGCCGTGGAGAAGCCTGCAAACCGTTAAGAGAAGAATGAATGAAGAAGATTTCTGCACAGACTAAGCCGTCCTCAAATGGCCCCTCGGTTCTAGGGCATGTCCTAGCCTGTGCTACTTCGGACTTAGGAACAATCAAGCTGATCCCTTGTGTTCGCGGCGTGGTTGCCCTAGCAGGGCGCATGGAAAAACCGGACCGGCGGACCCACCGTCACGGGGGAGCCGTAGTGTCCTGTGCTTTTAAGAAAGATTAGTTCAAGTGAGCCGCTCAAGATGGTCGATTAATCGGTTTTATCGATCAAATTTCTGTGTAATTGACTGGGGACTATTGGACAAAGGCTGACGATGGGGGCCCCATCGCGCCTAATATCGCGGGAATTATGATCTTGGGTCGATCTCGGGGATCTACTGCCCTGTCGCCCGCATCCTCGCGGCGATAGTGCAATCCTGCACTACGGTGAAATAACGCGCCACCCCATCTATACCCACGTCGAAGGGATTCGCCTCGCCCGGCTGGCGATTTGCGGCAGTGTGGGCTTTGAAGTAAGCATCGTCGAATTCGGAGTGATTCGACATCAGCGCCGTCGCCCCGAAATCGGCCGCGGCCTTCGCCATCTTTTTCGATGACGCGAGGTAGCCGTTGTAAAATGCGGCGTCGGCATTGAACGAAAATGCCGTCCCGCCGACATAGGCGATGCGCAGCGGCTTGCCGTTATCTCGTACTTCAAAGACATAAGAGAGTGTCCCGGGAGTGTGGCCCGGCATCGTGACAATCTGAACCGAGGCAGCGCCCACGCTGACTTTCATCCCATCCTGGCCTATCATGTCGTGCTTGGGTTTGCCCCCTTGGTGATTGGTGGATTTGTCCACGGCTTCCCAATCCTCTGCGCCGTAAATGAGGTGCACGTCCGGAATCGCGTCCTGAAGCAATTTGGCGCCGCCGTCATGGTCGGCATGGGCGTGCGACAGAATGACGTACTTGACCTTGTTCTTATCCAAACCCAGCTTCTTCAGGCCACCCAGGATTTCATCGTTCGCGGCATAGTCGAACAGCGCCTCGATGACGATAATGCCCTGGCTACCCACAATGGCCCACGAACTATGAATCCTGGTGCCGAGGAAATACAGATTGTCGGCGACCTTGGCCGGTTCCGCATACCATGTTTCCTTGGCAGGCGGACCGGCAGGAGCTCCGCGACCGCCAGCTCCGCGTCCGCCACGTCCCGCGGCTGGCGAGGCTGGAGGGGGAATGCAAAGACGCAAGAAGGTCCCCGCCCAATCGGTGCCCGCGGCAGCTTTGGCCGCCGCGATGTAACCATCAACTGTTGAGGGAGCCGTCTGCGCGGACGCGATCCCCGCCGCGATTGTCATCGCCGCGAGCCAAGCGCCCGCCGCCACGATCCCGATTCTCAGTGAAGTCATTTTGATCACCAGTATCCAATGATAGTACCTTGATCCGTCGGTAGTGAGACCACTGTTCGGAAAATCGCATCTTCGTAACGTCGCATCTACCTTGCGGGAAGCGAGCACAACCCCCACTGATAACCGAAAGGATCACGGATCGCCGCTGCACGGCCATAGGGCTGGTCCCCGGGTTCAATGAGCGAAGTGGCTCCCGCGGCGAGCGCGCGCCGATACCAGGCGTCACAATCGTCGACGTACAGGAAGAATCCGTTGGACTGGGTCTGGTTAGGCGCTTCGCCCATCTCAATTACGGAATCGCCAATCCGGACGGCTGCATGCATCACACGGCCTTGCGTGTCCTCGTACACCGCCATTTCCTTCCCATCGAAGGCGCGCGTTACGAAGTCAATGAAGATTCGCGCTTTGGCCGGATGGACATAAGGCATCACCGATCCGGCGCCCTCGGGAGCTTCGGTGGACGGAAAACGCGTTGCGATGTACCACAGGTTTCCGGCCAGATCCTTTACGGCGCCCTGGCGCTCGCCGTAGGGCCGGTCTTCGGGTGCGCCCATCCCGGTTGCACCGGCTTCGAGCGCACGCGTGTAGGCGGCGTCAATGTCCGGTAGGTAGACGTGAAACGCCCCGATTTTCTCGCCACCAGGAGCACAGTCGTGGATCATCAGCATGGAGTCCCCAACGCGGACCTCTACGTGAAAACCGTGGTCTTTTGGCGATCGGCCCGTTTCCTCGGCGTTGAAGGCGTGCTTCAGAAGGGCGATAAGTTTTTCTGGTTCCGAAACCGCGATAAAGGGCGTCACAGTGTGGAATCCCTCGCGGATGGATTTCGTTGCGGCCGCTGTCCCTATATTTGACATGGATGCTCTCCTTTCTAGGTCGTCCCGCAAGCGGGACTGGAAATGTTCCTCGGGCATGCGGGTTAACGCGCTCGCGATTTGCAGTAGTGGCGTCAACTCCGCATCGGACTGTGCGTTGAACCCTACCGGGGGAGCTCCGGCCAGGAGGGCGTCTATGGCCTGATCGAGGATTTCGAAGCGTTCAGGCATGGGCACTCTCCATTTGAGCCCGCAAATTCTCAATAGCCCGGAGCTGCAACTGCTTTACGGCGCCTTCACTGCGCTGCATGGCCTGGGCAATTTCCCGGATACTCTTCTGCTCCACGAAGCGCATGTGAATCACCCGAAACTGCGCTTCGGGGAGCCGGTTCACCAACTGCAGCAACATGGCGTTACGTTCGATTTCCTCCGGCGCCGCCTCTTCAGAATCGGAAAGAGGAGCGCCTGCCTCGCGGCCATTTCGCGTCCAGTGATCCGCCACGGCCCGAGCGGCGATCCGCAACAGCCAGGCGGCGAAGGGGACACCGCGCCATTCAAACTTTCCGATGCCCGCCAAGGCTTCGCGAAATACTTCGGCGGTCAAATCCTCAGCGTCGTGGCGATCCTGCACTCGCCGGGCAGTGTAGGCGTAAACGCGATAGAAGTTTTGTTCGTACAGGTCGGCAAAACGCGCGGGGTCGCGCTGCGCCGCCTCGACGAGTGCCCGGTCGTCTTGTATCGCCCGCACAATTCAGTCTCGCCTGGCTAATCCGTTGAGCGAAGCGAAAAGTTACGCGAGCGAAGCGAAAAGTTACGTGAGGGAAGCAAAAAGATACGGCGCGCGGGAAAATCAATCCCCCCAAGGGGAAAAAGCAGGTGATTGTGTCAGGTCTTTAACCGCTCCCTCTGGGCGACGTGAAAGTGGCAACAGCACGATCCCGTGGCGGAGCCGCGACCAACCCTCGCTGCGCGGTCCAACGGCTAAACTGAAAAAGGTGGCCACCCATCCTTACCACGTCATCGTCATCGGCGCGGGCCATGCCGGCTGCGAGGCCGCCAGGGCCTGTGCGCGCTTGGGCCTCCGCACAGCCATGGTGACGATGAATCTCGACCTCATCGCACAGATGTCCTGTAATCCCGCCGTTGGGGGAATCGCAAAGGGTCACCTGGTCCGCGAAATCGACGCTCTCGGCGGAATCATGGGCGAAGTGACCGACGCCGTCGGAATTCAGTTTCGTCTCCTCAATACCAGCCGCGGCCCGGCTGTTTGGTCACCCCGCGCCCAATGCGATAAGAAACAATACCGTCTTCGCATGCGCCAGGTCCTTGAGGCCGAGCCGAATCTCCGCATCATCCAAGCCGAGGCCGCCAAGCTCACCATCTCCGGCGGGCGCGCGCGAGGGATCGAAACCCGCGATGGCCGCACGCTGGCCGCCGATGCGGTGGTCGTAACTACGGGAACGTTCCTCAACGGGTTGGCTCACATCGGCGAACAGACGTACAGTTGCGGGCGAAGCGGTGAACCGCCTTCCACCCTCCTGGCTGATCAGTTTCGACAATTAGGGCTCTCCTGGCAGCGCCTGAAGACGGGCACGCCTCCAAGGCTCGATGGCCGTACGATTGATTTTTCGCGTTTCGAAGTTCAAAACGGCGACCCCATTCCAACTCCGTTCTCTTTTGTTACCAATAAGATAGAAAGAGAGCAGCGACCTTGTTTTATCGCCCGAACTACTGAGGCCACCCACGAGCTCCTGCGCTCCAATATTCACCGTTCTCCCCTCTACAGCGGTCAAATCGAGGGCGTGGGCCCGCGATACTGCCCATCAATTGAAGATAAAGTCGTCAAATTCCCTCAGAAAATTCAGCACCAGATCTTCCTCGAACCGGAGGGGTTGGATACATATGAGATCTATGTAAACGGAATGTCGACCAGCATGCCCGTAGACGTTCAAACTCAAATGATCGCTTCCGTGCCCGGCTTGGAAGACGCCGAGATGATCCGTCCTGGATATGCCATCGAGTATGACGGCGTCGATCCGCGTGAATTGCGTCCCTCTCTTGAACTTCGTCGCGTGGCGGGCCTGTTTCTCGCGGGGCAAATCAACGGAACTTCCGGTTACGAAGAGGCCGCCTGCCAAGGCCTCATGGCCGGATTGAATGCCGCTCGCTCAGTCGGGGGAGCGGATCCTTTGGTTCTATCGCGAACCGAGGCGTATACGGGAATCTTGATCGATGACCTCATCACCAAAGGCGCAGACGAGCCGTACCGCATGTTCACATCGCGTGCCGAATTCCGTCTGCATCTGCGCATCGATAATGCCGACGAACGCCTGACTCCCATCGGCCGCAAAGCGGGCCTGGTTTCCGATGATCGATGGGCTCTATATTGTCGAAAGCAGGAACAAAAAGCCCAGGTTCGCGCCATCCTGGAATCAAAACGCCTTTTGGAGTGGCTGCGCCGCCCCGAATCCCGTCTCAGCTCTCTTTCTGCCGAATTTCCCGACGCGCTAATTCACGGTGTCCTGGATACCGTTGAGACGGAGGTCAAATACGCCGGCTACATCGCGCAACAGGATCGTCAGGTCGCTCGGCTTAAGCAGTCCGAGCGACGGCTCATCCCCTCGGATTTCTCGTATACCGATATCCCAGGGCTTTCCACAGAGATTCGGGAAAAGCTCAACCGTTTCCAACCAGCTACTTTAGGGCAAGCCAGCCGAATCCCGGGTGTTACCCCAGCCGCCATAGCGGTGCTCGATGTCTACCTCGACCTTTCGCGATCTGCTATTTCAGGAGTTCCTTCCTTATAGGCACCTCTCTCCGGCTGAGCTGGAGTTGCTGGAGCGGCACTATCTTCTACTCCAGCGTTGGAACCGTACGCTCAATCTGACCCGCATCACAGATCCCATAGATACTGTTAAGCTTAACTATTGCGAAAGCTTATTCCTGGGCATGAAGCTTCCTCCGGGCCCTCTTCGCGTCGCCGATGTCGGCTCCGGAGCCGGCTTTCCGGGAATTCCAATCGCTGTCGTCCGCTCCGATATCACTGTTACTTTAATCGAGTCCCACCAGCGGAAAGCGGTTTTTCTCCGCGAATCGTCCGCGGGAATTCCGAACCTTCGCGTTCTCCCAATTCGGGCCGAGGATTGTTCTGAACGCTTCGATTGGGTGGTTTCCCGTGCCGTATCGGAAAGGATGCTGCTCTCACTTAAGCTAGCTCCAAACATGGCGCTTCTTCAGGCCCCTCGCACCAACTCGCACGCGCTTCTGCCGAGCCCTTGGGGACGCGGTATTATAATGTTCCAGGTGGAACATTAGCGGTGTTTGGTAGAAGATGTTCCACGTGGCACATTCTCGGTCCGTCGGCTGAGCCGCGACAGGAGAGTGGTACCCGGCCATGGCCCCCGGTGCCTGGGAAGACGGAAAATGTTCCACGTGGCACATTCTCAGTCCGCCGACTGAGCCGCGACCAGCGGGAGCGGTCTTGGAAACATTCATTCTGATTCATTCTGGTTCACTCTGCACCTCTCGCTGTGATAAGATAACTCCAAAAATGGCAAAAGTAATCGCCATCACCAACCAGAAGGGCGGTGTCGGGAAAACGACAACTGCAATAAATCTTGCCGCGGCCCTTGTCGCCGAGGGTTTAAAAGTCTTGTTGATTGATTCGGATCCTCAGGGGAACGCCACGTCGGGGCTGGGCGTTGATAAAAGCCCATATTTAGTAACTGCTTACACGGTTATGACCGGAGCCAGCGAGATTGCCGGCGCGATTCAAAAGACCACATTGGAGGGGTTGGACTTGATTCCAGCCGACAAGAATTTGGTAGCCGCGAATATCGAGTTCATCGAGGCTCCCGAGCGGGAAAGCCTGATGCGCCGGGTTATTGAACCGGTTAGAGAACGGTACGACTACGTATTCATAGATTGTCCGCCAGCCCTCGACCTCTTGACGATAAACGCCATGGTGGCTGCGGATTCAGTGCTTATCCCGATCCAGTGCGAATTCTTTGCACTGGAGGGCATCTCGCAGTTGATGGACACGGTTGGCAGAGTGAAGGAGGGACTCGCCCACGCGCTGCAGATCGAGGGCATTCTTCTGACAATGTACGACGACCGCACAAATTTAGCGCGAACGGTAGCCGAAGATCTTCGCGATTTCTTTCCCGAACAGGTCTTCTCGACGATCATTCCGCGAAGCATACGGCTGGCCGAGGCGCCCAGCCATGGGAAACCGATTCTAAGCTACGATCCTCGCTCGAGGGGAGCGGAGAGCTACATCAGGCTAGCTAAGGAAATCATCGCCAATGAACACCGTAACAGACAAGCCCCTTACAGACAAACGAAGAGCGTTGGGTAGAGGACTGGCAGCGCTGCTTCCGCCGAAGGTTGAAGCACCTTCGCACGCTCCGCCGGCCGCCGCGACAATGGCGCCCATCGAGGCGATTGCGCCGAATCCGCTGCAGCCGCGGACCGTTTTTCAGCCGGAGCGCCTGGAAGAACTGGCAGCGTCCATTCGCGCCCACGGAATCATTCAGCCCTTGATTGTGAGGCAAATTGGGGCCAACTACCAGATCGTCGCCGGGGAGCGGCGCTTGAGGGCCGCGCACATGGCGGGATTGAAGGAAGTGCCGGTGGTAGTGCAGGATGTCGCCGACCAGCAAATGCTGGAGTTGGCGCTGATCGAGAACATTCAGCGCGAAGATTTGAACCCCATCGAAACGGCGCACGCCTACGACCGGCTCTCGCGGGAGATGGGATTGTCGCAAGAGGAGATTGGGCGGCAGACGGGCAAAGATCGCGCGTCGATCGCCCACGCTCTTCGACTGCTGAAGCTGCCGCAGGAAGTGCAGGTCTTGCTGGCCGAGCATCAGTTGTCGATGGGACATGCGAAGGCGATTCTGGGGCTCGCGTCGCCGGACGATCAGATTCAGCTTGCCGAGAAGACCGCTGCGCAGGGGCTCTCGGTGCGGCAGGTGGAGGCGCTGGTCCAGAAACACGTCTCGGCGCAGGATGGCGCCGCCGGGGGCGGCAGGCAGCGTGAACAGCCTGAGGCTGATCCCAATGTTCGGGCAGCCGTGGACGAGTTAGAGAGAGCGCTGGGGACGCGAGTGCGAATCGTGGAATCGAGCGCAGAACGGGGCCGGATTGAGATCACCTACTATTCGCAGGCCGAACTGGACCGCCTGTTTAAGCAATTGGTGCGGGGGTGAGATGGTGCCGGCGGCAGGAGTCGAACCTGCGACCTACGGATTATGAGACCGTCGCTCTAACCACCTGAGCTACACCGGCTTTAAGCGCACAGCGAATGCGTTGTGCGCGCTAATAAAAGAGTATCAGACTAACATGGCAAACGTGACGGTCGAATTCCAGCGCGTCTCGAAAAGTTATCCCATTTACGCAACTCCAACGCTGCGTCTTAAGGAGCTCGCTACATTCAACCGGCATTCGTTTCATACGGACTACTGGGCTCTTCGCGATGTCAGCTTTGAAGTCCGTCGTGGGGAGACCTTTTGCATCATCGGCCAGAACGGGTGCGGGAAGAGCACGCTGCTGCAGATTTGCGCGGGGATCTTGCAGCCGAACGAGGGCGAAGTAAGGGTTATCGGGCGTGTGTCGGCGCTGCTGGAGTTGGGTGCGGGGTTTAATCCCGAGTTCACCGGCCGGGACAATGTGTATCTGAACGGCGCGATCCTGGGCTTTTCGAAGAAGGAGATGGATGCCCGGTTTCGGGACATCGAGGCGTTCGCGGAGATCGGGGAATTCATCGAGCGGCCGGTCAAGACATATTCGAGCGGGATGTTGGTGCGGCTGGCGTTTTCGGTGGCGATCCACGTGGATCCGGAGATTCTGCTGGTGGACGAGGCGCTGGCGGTGGGCGACGTCTACTTCCGGCAGCGGTGCATGAGGAAGGTTCATGAATTACGGTCCCGGGGAATTACGATACTTTTCGTATCTCATGCCACCGGGGACGTGAAGGCGCTGGGGGACCGGGCGCTGTGGCTGGAAAAGGGGCGCGTGATGGAGTTGGGCAGGACGGATCTGGTCGTGTCCAAGTATTTGGCGGCTATGGGGGAAAAGGACGCAGAATTTAGGAGTCACGAAACAGGAGCCAGGAAACAGGAGTCAGGAGTCAGGAGTCAGGAGTCAGAAGTCGACGAATCTGGAGTCGAGATAGTCGAGGGGATACCCAATGTCGATCACCGGTTTGGGGATGGGCGAGCCGAGGTATTGGGGATCGCGATTTTGGATGAGGAAGGCGCGAGGTTGGGAGCCCTGCGGATAAATACGACGATTATCGTACGAATCAGCATCCGGGCGAAGGCGAACATCGAAAGGCCTATTGTGGGATTCATGTTCCGCAACCATTTGGGAGTGGATTTCGCGGGGACCAACACGGCGCGCGAAGGGGTTGATTTGCCGCCGCTTCCGATGGGAGAAGCTTGCACGGTGGATTTTCAGGTAGATCTCCCGGCCCTGTATGCGTCGTTGTTTTCATTTTCACCGGCGATCGCGGATGGGACGCTCGCGCATTACGTGGTTTGCGACTGGATCGACAACGCCGTCGTGCTGCCGATGGAGAAGGGCGACGAACAGATCTATGGGCAATTTCATTTTCCTTGCCGGGTGAAAGTAAGGGGGTTGAGCCCCGCCCGTGAGGGCGGGGTTTCGGAGCAATCGTGTATTGGCTCGGGCTCGACATCGGAACGGGCGGCTCGCGCGCGGTAATTCTCGACGCCCAGGGGCGGGAAGCCGGCGCGGCTTCCGCGGCTCATGAAGACATCCTGATGCAGCGGCCTTTATGGGCTGAACAGCGCCCCGAAAATTGGGCTGAAGCCGCGTTCGAGGCTATTCGCCGCGCACTGGTTACGGCGGGAATCGCCGGGAAACAAATCAGGGGCGTGGCTCTTTCGGGGCAGATGCATGGCCTGGTTCTTCTCGATCGCGCGCGGCAGGTCATCCGCCCGGCGCTCATCTGGTGCGATCAGCGCAGCCAGCCACAGGTCGATTGGATCAACCATCGTGTGGGCGCCGCGACGGCTCTCCAATACACCGCGAATCCCGTTCTCACCGGCTTCACGCTTCCGAAGTTGCTGTGGGTGCGGGATCATGAGCCGGCGAATTTCGATCGCGTTTGGCATGTCCTTCTTCCCAAGGATTATGTTCGCCTTTGTCTCACGAGCGAGTTGGCCACCGACGTATCCGATGCCTCGGGGACCGCGATGTTCGATGTGGTTCGGCGCCGTTGGTCCTTCGAAATGATGGACAGGGTTGGCCTGGACAGCTCGATTCTGCCGAGAGTCCACGAATCGACCGAAATCACGGGAACCCTTTCCGCGAGCGCGGCCGCTCTCACGGGTCTGGCGGAAGGCATCCCCGTCGCCGCCGGAGGAGGGGACCAGGCCGCAAGCGCCGTGGGCAACGGCGTCGTTGAACCGGGCTTGGTTTCCTGCACTCTGGGCACTTCCGGAGTGGTCTTCGCGCACATGGAGCGCGTCAGTTACGATCCGCTGGGCCGCGTGCACACGTTCTGTCACGCAGTCCGCGATAAGTGGCACGTCATGGGGGTCACGCAGGGCGCCGGACTCAGCTTGCAGTGGTTCCGGAACCAGTTCGCGCCGGGCGTTCTCTACGACGATTTGATGGCGGAGGCAGCGCAATCTCCCGCCGGCGCACGCGGTCTCTATTGGCTTCCGTATCTGATGGGCGAACGGACTCCGCATCTGGATGCATCGGCGCGCGCTGCATGGGTGGGGCTGACCGCCAAGCACACGCGCGCGGATCTGATTCGCGCGCTGATCGAGGGTGTTGCGTATAGCCAGAAAGATTGTTTGGATCTGGTTGCCGCGCGGGGGGTCGAGATCGCCTCGGTTCGAGCATCCGGCGGAGGAGCCCGCAGCCGCGTCTGGCGTCAGATTCTCGCCGACGTTTTCGGAAAGCCGGTCGTGACGCTCGCGTCACAGGAAGGCTCCGCCCTGGGAGCAGCCATTCTGGCGATGGTCTCGACGGGCCAGTACTCCTCGGTAGCCGAGGCCTCTCGCGCTATCGTGCGGGAAACGGAATGCCTCGAGCCGCGCCCGGACGAGGTCAGTACTTACGCTGCCGGCCATGCCGTGTATCGTTCTTTATATCCCGCGCTAAAGCCGCTGTTTCCAGCGATGCAAGTTGACATCGCATAGGCGGGGCGGGAAAATGGGAGGGCATTCCCGTGCGGGAGTAACTCAGCTGGTAGAGTGCAACCTTGCCAAGGTTGATGTCGCGGGTTCGAATCCCGTCTCCCGCTCCATCCCATCCCGTCACACCGATTCCCACCACCGGACACTGTTGAGCCTCATTCCGCACCGAATGCTGGCGTTTGCGTATGATTGGAATTGGCAACCCGGTTGCCTTTCCGGAGTGGAATAGTCATGGATTACAAGCGCGAAGGCGTGGCGAAACGAAGGCGGATACGCTGGTCCATCTATGCAGTGCTTTTGCTGGGCGTGCTCAGCCTGGGCAGTTGGCGGCTGTATAAGCTCCAGCCGGCCGCGCCGAGCGTCGAGCGGGCCACAGTGTGGGTGGATGCGGTGAAGCGCGGCCCAATGCTCATCGACGTGAAGGGGATCGGCACGCTGGTTCCCGAAGATATCATTTGGATTCCGGCGAATTCCGACGGCCAGATCAGCAAAGTTCCCGTGAATTCCGGAGACCGCGTGAAACCGGATACGGTTTTGATGGTATTAACCAATCCGGACATGCAACTCGCGGCGAACGACCTGGACTGGCAAGTGAAGCAAGCCGAAGCCGATTTGGCCGACACGCGCGTGAAGCTGGAAAGCCAACGGCTGGATCAGCAATCGGTGGTGCAAACAACGGCGAGCGATCTGAAGCAGGCGGAAATCACCAAGGATAAGGATCAGCAGCTCTTAAAAATGCAGCTCAAGAGCGAGATCGACGCCAAACTTTCCACCTCGCGCTGGGAGCAGCTCGTGCAGAAATATGAAATCGAGCAGAAGCGGCTGGACATCATGACCGAGTCGATCAACGCGCAACTCGATGCCAAAAAAGTTCAGGTGGATAAACTGCGCGCGGCAGAGGATCTCAAAAAACAGCAAGTCGCCGAGCTGACCATTCGGGCCGGAATAGATGGCGTGGTGCAGGAAATCACCCTGCAGCAAGGCCAGCGCGTTCGGACCGGAGACATATTGGCCAAGGTGGCGCAGCCGTGGAAGTTGAAGGCGGAAATCAAGATCGCGGAGACGCAGGCTAAGGATGTGTCGCTAGGGCAGACGGCCGAGATCGATACACGGAACGGAATCGTGCGTGGTCACGTAATAAGGATTGATCCGAACGTGGTGAATGGAACCCGCACGGTGGATTGTAAGCTCGATGGCCCGCTACCGCCGGGCGCGGTTCCCGATTTGAGCGTGGATGGAACGGTGGAGATTGTGCGCCTGAGCGACGTTGTTTACGTGGGCAAGCCGGTGTTCGGCCAGCCCGACAGCCAGGTGAGCCTGTTCAAGCTGGACGACGAGGGCAAGGGCGCCGCCCGGGTGACGGTGAAGCTAGGGCGGGCCTCGGTGAATTCCATTGAGATTTTAGATGGTTTGAAAGTAGGCGATCAGGTGATTCTGTCAGATATGTCGGCTCAGGATCAGAGCGCGCGGATTCGGCTGAACTGATCGGGGGGCCTGGAGGCCGCCGAAAGCTGAAGCCGCCCTCCAACAGGAGTATGGAATGAGTGAAGCTTTGATTCATTTGGAGTCGGTCACCAAGGTGTTTGTGACCGACGAGGTGGAAACGCACGCCCTCGCGGGAGTCCATCTGGACATCAACAAGGGCGAGTATCTCTCCATCGCCGGACCGTCGGGTTGCGGTAAATCGACGCTGCTGGCGATTCTCGGCTTGCTCGATTCCCCGTCAGACGGCGCCTATACGCTCAACGGGAAACCTGTGCAAGGCTTGAAGCTTTCCGAGCGGGCACGCATTCGCAACCGGGAAATCGGCTTCATTTTTCAAGCGTTCAACTTGATCGGCGACCTGACAGTATACGAAAACGTGGAGCTGCCGCTGACCTATCGCGGGATGCCGTCTGCGGAGCGCAAAAAGCGCGTCTACGAGGCGCTGGAACGCGTGGGCATGAGCCATCGCGTGAAGCATTATCCTTCGCAGCTTTCCGGCGGCCAACAGCAGCGCGTGGCGGTGGCGCGCGCGCTGGGCGGCGACCCCTCGATTCTGTTGGCAGACGAGCCCACGGGCAACCTCGATTCGGCTAACGGCGAGCAAGTCATGGATCTGCTGCGCGAACTGCATCGCTCCGGCTCGACCATCTGCATCGTCACGCACGATCCCCGCTACGCGCGCTACGCCGACCGTTCCATACACTTATTCGACGGGCGGGTGGTAGAAGAAACCGCGGAAGCGGTGTAGCGGGCAAGCTGTCAGCAGTTCAGCACTCAGCTTTCAGCTTTCAGAAGCTGAGCACTGAAAGCTCCGTTAGCGGTTTTGCAGCCGCGCTCGAGCCGCATCGTTTTTGGGATCGAGCGACAGCGCGCGCGCGTACTCTCGGGCTGCCTCGGGCCGTTTTCCCTCCTTGCGCAGCGCGTCGCCGTGGGCGACCAGCATTTGCGCGTAGCGCTGCTTGGCCAAGGCATCATTGGGAAAAGCGGTGAGCACGCGATCGTATTCCGCCGCCGCTTCGCCCCAACGCGCGCTGCGCGCCAAGGCGTTGGCGAGGTTGAAGCGGGCATTGACGAAATCCGGGCTGAGCGAAACGGCCTTTTGAAATTGCGCGATCGCTTCCGGCACGCGGCCGACGGCCTGGAGGGCGCTGCCGAGCAGATTGTGGGCTTCGGCGTCTTCGGGCTGAATGCGCACGGCGGCTTCGGCCATAGACGACGCCGAGCCCGCATCCGCGCGCGCGAGCATCAGAGCACCCAAAATCATGTGCGCGCGAAAATCGTTCGGATATTTCTCCAAGCGATGCTTCATCAGCGCTTCATCCAGCTCTACACGATGGTCGCCGGGGGCACGCGGCAGAACCTGGAGCCACAAATGCCCCATTTCATCGGTGGCGTGATTGCCGGCCTCAACGCGCTTGGGCGGCTGGTTGGGATTGCGCGGGTTCGCCGCCGAATTATCGTAGTGAAAGCGCATGGAAATCACCGTGCCTTGAGGCAGAAAGACGGGCTCGCGAAAACGATAGACGGTCTGCCAGTTCTGATCCCAAGTGGGAATGCGGATGAGCCACTTGCGCGTTCCATTGGGCAAGGTCGCATAACCCTCGAGCTGCCGGCCGAGATAGTGAGCGTGCGGATACACCGCCAGAACGTCGGCGTCCATGGGAAGCTTGAAATCGTCGGAGACCCCGAAATCGCGCGCGCCGGCAGGAATATTGAGCGCGCCGTCGTGCTCCAACTGAACCAGCATCGGGAATTTGGTTTGAGGCTTGTCGGTGAAATACAATCCGACCTCCGGCCGCACTTGCTCCGGCTTTCCGCTAGGCCGTAGATGGGTGTTGAGGACCAGATCGTCGCCGGGATTGAGCCGCCAAGCCAGGCCGTCCGGTTCGACATAGGGCGCTCCTCCCGGTCTCCAAAAAAGAAAGTGGCCGTCGTCGGGGTCGAAGACGCTGCGGCGGTTGGCTAGCTCCATTCCGGGGAAACCCGAGCCGGGCGAGCCTTCCTGCTCGCGGCCCCAATGCGACCGGTCCACGACTAAGGCCGCGTGATGCACCAGGCGCTTGTCGCCGGGCCGAACCTCAACGGCGCGAACATAGCGGAGCTTATCGACCCCCGGACTCAGCACGAAATTCCAATAGACGTCGCCGCCGGAGGCGGGTACAGGGAACGCCTGCGGGGCTTCCACGATCAGATCGGGCGGGCCAAGCTGCCACCCGGAAGTGAAATGCGGTAGTGGCGGCAGATCAGTGGTGTTTCCGAAGCGCGCGCCCTGTGCCACCCAATCGGAAATCGTGAGGATTTGCGCATCCGTGAGGCGGTTCGCATCGGCGAAATCCCCATAGCCCGGCTGCGGAAGCCACGGAGGCATGAAGCGGGTCTCGGTGACCTTCACGATCTGCGCGGCATGGCGCTTCACGTCTTCGTACGTCAGCAACGGAAAGGGTCCGGTTTCGCCGGGACGATGGCAGCTCGCGCAATGCTGGAAAATAATGGGCGCGATATCGCGGGCAAAGGTGAGATTTTGAGCGCCGCAGGCGGCCGGAAACACCAGCGCGGCTAACCAACACCGCGCCGCCATCATGTTTTCAGGGTATCAAACCGTCGGCCCAGGATTGATGCCTCCGCCGCCCACATCGAAGAGATTTGGACCGGCCAGCACGGAACGGATGACTTCGGAGATGAAGAATGGATAATCGAGAGGGTCTATGGCGGAAGTCTAGAATTTCCTCCTTTCCCGATGGGCTCCGTAAGCTTTGGTCAAAGCGACTGGCGCGACTAACACCCCCTGTTCGAAGACTGGAGCATCGATGATGCTGGAGACAGCGGCAGTCGTCCCGTTTCTCGAACGGGAATGCTCAGTCGCCAGCACCGCCCGAACGGCTGTCCTAGGTTATGCTGAATCAGAGGATCAATCGTGAGCAAGCCGGCCGTTCCCTCGTACCTGGAAATCATTGATTTCATCGCCAGCGGCACCACGCCTCAAGCTGTCGCCGAATACCATCCTTCCCCAGAAGCTCAACACCGCGTCGCTGAACTGATTGCACGAGAGGAAGAGGGCGGCCTCTCCGCGGACGAGAAATCCGAACTGGACCACTTCATGGACCTGGAGCACATCCTCCGCCTGGCGAAGGCTCGCGCCCGGCAGATTCTCGCCAGCGGCTCATGACGTAGACGAGGCCTCGCGCCGCCTTGTCATCGAACGCGCAGACCGAAGGTGCGAATACTGCCTGGTGCACGAAGATAGCGCCGGCTTTCCGTTTCAGATCGATCACATCATCAGCCGGAAACACGGCGGTTCCTCCGGCCCCAGCAACCTTGCCCACGCCTGCATCTTCTGCAATCGGTACAAAGGCAGTGATATCGCATCCGTGGACGCTTCGGGCCGTCCCATCCGCCTCTTCGATCCCCGCCGGCATATTTGGGACGAGCATTTCAAAATGAGCGGCCCAGTGATCGAACCCCTGACTTCAATAGGCGAGATTACCGCTCGAGTCCTCCGACTCAACGCCGCCGACCGTGTTAGCGAGCGCCGGCTCCTACAGGCCCTCGGTCAATACCGAAAAAGCTGACCGCGCGGCACCTTTTCGTTCTATTTCGCTGCCGCTTCGCTCCAATCCTGTCTCCATGTAGTTTCAAACGGCGCTGAAGGTCAGCCGGAAGGTCGTTCCTTGTCCGAGCGCCGATTCGACCCAGATTCGTCCGCCGTGAGCCTCCATGATTCTGCGGCAGAGCGCGAGGCCGATTCCAGTTCCCGGAATTTCGGCGCCATGAAGGCGCTTAAATGGCGCGAAGATCGTTTCCTGAAATTTCCGATCGATTCCGACGCCATTATCCGTGACGCTGACGGTCCATTCCGTAGGCGATGAACGCTCCGCTTGGATCCGGATAACAGGCGGCACGCCTGGCCTCCGATACTTGAGGGAATTCGAGAGAAGGTTTTGGAACAGCAGTCCGACATGCGCAAAATCGCCCCAGACTAAGGGCAGTCTTTCCGCGGCGTCGATTTTTGCTCCTAATTCTTCAATTTGCTCCCGCAGATTCGCCATGGCCCATGCGACCGCATTCCCCAGATCGATGGCTCCTTCCGGGCGGCCTTCCCGGCCCACCTGAGAATACGCCAGCAGGTCGCGGATCAGAACTCGCATTCGTTCTGTGCTGCCGGCAATGTGCCGGACGTAACCTCGCTGATTCTCTGTGAGAACAGGCTCGAGTTCCTGTGCGATGGCTTCGGTAAACGTGGTAATCATCCGAAGCGGCTCCTGCAGGTCGTGGCTGGCGGCAAAGGCGAACTGCTGCAAATCTTCGTTCGAGCGGCGCAATTCGTTATTAGCGGTCTCCAGTTGACGCTTGGCGCGGGCGAGAGACCTTTCCGCGTCGTGCAGCCGAAGCATCGCCTTCACGGTGGCCACGAGAACGTCCGGATCAACCGGTTCCATGAGATACGCGTCCGCGCCCGCATCCAGCGCCGCGGTAGCGTGGGAGGGCGAAAGAGCAGACGCAGAGATTTGAATCACGATTACCGAGTCGTCGTGGTGCGCCCGCTTTAAAAGCCGGCATACCTCGATTCCACTCTGATCCGGCAGATGGACGTCCAGCAGGATGAGATCCGGCCGATGGCTCTCCGCCATGGCGAGCGTTTGTTCTCCGGTGGCCGCGTCGACTACACGAAACCCCGCGCCGGAGAGAATCCGGCTTCGCGCGTAGCGGGCTGCGTCGTGATCGTCGACATTGAGAACGATGGAAGATCGCATCATTTTTCACCTCGCTCCGATTTGGAAGAAGCCACGAATTCGGGCTCTTCGGTGAACAGCGTCTGGTCTTGCAAGACTTCGCGGATCGCCACCAGCGCTTCTTTTCGATCTCGGCCGGATTTGGACAAGACAGCCAAGTGCCGCCCGCCCAGGCGGTGAAGATCGGCGCTGGTGATGATTTTGGACGTATGAATCACAACCGGAATATCTTTCGTGGCGGGATCGGATTTTAACTCTTCCAGCACCTCGAAACCATTGCGACCCGGCATCATCAGATCCAGAACTATCAGACGCGGGCGCTCAAAACGGGCGCGCTCCGCGGCCTCCATACCTTCGGATTCAACGACTCTGTGAGAAGCGCCTCTGAACATCAGGCGGCAAAGATAACGGGCGCTTTCTTCATCGTCCACGACGAGAATCGTGCTCTCCTCGGGCTCTTGAACCTCAGCGGGCGGGGAGAGGGAGCGGGCTGTTTCCGGCCTTACGGGAAGGCGAAGAAAAAAAGTGGACCCAGTTCCCAACTCACTGATCACTTCCAGCCTCCCGCCGAGAAGAGTAGCCAGCTTTCGCGAAAGCGACAGCCCCAGCCCGGTGCCCTTCACCCGCTTCTGAAGAGGGTGGTGGACCTGAGAAAACTCCTGAAAAACAGTATCGATGTCTTCCGGAGCGATGCCGATTCCCGTGTCCGAGACCGAAAAGCAAACCGAGTCCCCGCTTTCTGAAAGACCGACACTGACTCGAACTTCGCCCTTTTCCGTGAATTTGAGCGCGTTTGATACGAGATTCCGAAGGATTTGGCCGACTTTGGCTTCGTCCGTATCGAAAACGATAGAAGCCGGATCCTCAAAGACGAGAGCCACCGCGTCGTTGGTGGCCAATGGGCGCATCAAGGCGCGCACGGCGCCCAGCACCTGGCTCACCTCCACGGGGGCGACGCGAGTCTCGGTCTTTCCCGCCTCTACCTTGGCGAGATCCAGAAGGTCGTTCACCATCTCAGCCAGCCCGGAAGTGGCCTGACGAATGAAAGTCACTTGCTTTTCCTGTTCCTGCGTCAGTTCCCCATCGATACGGCGCAAAAGCAGGCGCGTCAGGGCCATGATGGAATTCAGCGGCGTGCGGAATTCATGACTGACATGCGACAAAAACTGCGATTTCATCTCGTTAGCCCGCCGAAGCTCGGCCGCGCGCTCTTCCAGTTCGCCATACAGAGCGACCACTCCACGGTTGGTTTCCTCTAGCTCCAAACTCAAGCGGTCCACTTGAGCTTTTCGCATCGCCAGTTCCGTTTCACGAGATCGCAAGACTTCCAAAGTTCGCGCAAGCTCACGATTCTGCTGCCGGGCCTCCTCCATAAGGCCCCGGCCAGGCTGTTGCGCCAGTTGATCCGCCATCCGAGCGAGAAACCGTTTGTCGAGACGTTGCGCAGAGGCGGGCAGAGCTTTCCCCAAGCGGACGCAGGTCCCATGGCCAGGCGAAGAAGATATCTCGAACTTGTCGGAAAGCCGCTGCGCTCCCGTCAGGCCGGTTCCCAAGCTGGTTTTGGCCGAATCCTGCCCATTGAGCACTGCCTCGATGTCCGGGATTCCGGGCCCCCGGTCGCTCACTTGGATCCAGAGAAGCTGCAATTGTCCCTGCAAACCGATCTCGAAATCCACCGAACCCCCGCCCGCGTATTGAAAGGCATTTCTTGCGATCTCCGACACCGCGGCGCCGAGGTTGGCCTGGTCCTGAAGCGGAAATCCCAATAAAGCCGCCACTTGGCGGGCGCGCTGCCGGGCCGCCACGATATCCGGTTCTCCCGCGATCTTGACCGAAAGAATTCGCTCATTGGGGGACTTCGGCTGCGTCGAAACTACACTCATTGCCCTTTCCCCACCATAACGCAAGCATCGTCACGGTCCCGAGCGGCTTCCCGATACAAAACGCCGCTAACCACGGCGGGATGCCGGTGCACCAACCCGGGAAAGGACGCCAGGTCCCAGTGCCCGGATAAGCCGTCCGAATGCATGACGATCAAACTGTCGGACGTCCAAGGATATTGGAATTCCCTGATTTGGCGAGCTTCATGACCTGCCGTTCCACTGTGCGAGACCATGGCGTGCAGTTTGCCCGCTGCCACCACCGTGCCGGCCACATTCCCTAGACCTGCGAAGCGAACACGAGATTCGCGAAACTCAATGCGCGCGACGGACACCGCCGCGCCTCGAGTGCTTCGCAGCGCACGGTGGATTGTCTGCACTAAACCCTCCGCGGATTCTTCCTTGGAGCCGTAAAACGCGCGGGCTGCTGCAGCGGAGGCTTCCGCGGCTAAAAGGCCGTGCCCCAGCCCATCAGCCACCATCAGCAGAACGGCGTCTTCGCGGAAACGAACGGCCCAAGCATCCCCGGAAACCGGTTCTCCCCCGACGGGCCGCGCGGTCACGCCTACACAGAAACCCGCGCAAGGGTGCGAAAGCCGCGACGGGTTTGGCCGGTTTTCAGCCCCGCCCGTATTTTCAGCCCCGCCCGTAAGGGCGGGGTCGGGCCTCTCCTGGAAAAGCTGGGAAAGGATGACCGTTCCCTTGCCGGGCTGTGAGGAAATGTCGAAAACACTCGAAAGGCGACGCACGGCTCCTAATCCGGTTCCCAACGTACCAGCCGTTGAATGCCCATCCTGAAAGCTGTCGCTCGGATTCGACATCCCAGGCCCACGGTCGATCGCCAGAATTTCCACCCCCGGCTGTGCGTGCATCGATAGCGGCGTGATTTGCAATACGCCGCTTTGCGCGTGTTTCAAGAGATTGGTGGCCAGTTCGGAAACGACGATGGCCGCTTCCGCGGCGCGGCCGGCAGTCAGTTCCTCGCGCTCCGCTACGAGCGCCGTAATTCTCCGGCTTTCCGCCACCCGACTGGAATCGTCGATTCGCAGAAAGGCGCCTAAGGATGCTTGGTCCATTGCGTGATTACAACCCGAGTGCCGAGACCGGGCGTGGATTCGATACCGAATTCGTTGGTCAATCTCTTTGCTCCACCCAAACCGAGTCCCAACCCGCCACCGGTGGTGTAGCCGTCCTGCATCGCGCGCGCGATGTCCTGGATTCCCGGCCCACGATCTTCGAAGGTCAAGCGGATTCCCCGCTTTGCATTGTGCTCGATCACTTCCAATTTCACGGTCCCTCCGCCTCCATGGATCACCGTGTTGCGCGCGAGCTCGCTTGCGGCCGTGACGAGCTTGGTTTGATCCACCAAACTCAACCCGAGCGAGACAGCATACGACCGCACGGATTGCCGTACGGCGACGACGTCCTCCTGAGCCCCTAGCCTAAGATCGACCGTCTTGTCCACGCACCGCTTCTCCGTCTAAATTCAACGAAGCGTTGAGGAGTTCCATGCCCCGGTCCACGTTGAGGGCCGTTCGGATTCCCGGAAGCGAAAGGCCCAGTTCCACCAGCGTAATGGCCACCGAGGGCCGCATTCCGACAACTACCGTCTCGGCGTCGAGCACCCGCGCCATTGCGGCAATATTGCTCAGCATTCTTCCAATAAAAGAATCCACGATATCGAGCGAAGAAATGTCGATCAGCACTCCCCGGGCGCCGTCGCTTACGATTCGGGAGGTCAGCTCGTCCTGGAGGACCAGCGCCAAACGATCGTGCATGTCCACCTGGATTGTGACAAGCAAAAAGGACCCCGCCTTCAGAATCGGAATACGTTCCATGAGAGAGCCTCAGATCTTGGAGACCCCGAGTCCCCTCTTTTGCAGAGCGACGCGGAAAGCATCCGACAGACTGGCCTTGGTGATTACCCCGGTTAAATCCACTCCCAGGTGAATAATGGTCTGCGCGATTTGAGGACGGATTCCGCTGATGATGCACTCGGCGCCCATCAGCCGCGCCGCGGCAACCGTTTTGAGAAGATGTTGAGCCACCAGGGTGTCCACGGTGGGAACGCCAGTAATATCGATAATCGCCAGGGTCGCTTCCTTCGCGACAATGGCCTCCAAAAGATTCTGCATCACAATTTGCGTTCGGGAGCTATCGAGCGTCCCGATCAGCGGAAGCGCCAGGATTCCCGGCCACAGCTCCACCACGGGAGTGGAGAGCTCCAGCATTTCTTGTTGCTGCCTGAGGATGAGCTCCTCCCGGCTTTTTTGGAACACCTCCGTTGTGTAGAGGCCGAGTTTGTCCAGCAGATCGGTCGCGGCCCAGGTTTCCTCAGCTAAGTCCGGCCGCAAAAATAACTGTTATAGAGTTGTCGTTACTATTTCATAATCCGCCTTCACTGCCCCGCTGAGTAGCAAAGGCCAAGTTGCCTCGCGGCGCCTTGTGGGCGTGCTTCATTGTCGTTGGACTCGGTGGTAGC
>DATDGT010000031.1:0-10227 GCA_036521975.1 Bryobacteraceae bacterium | reverse complement strand
TCCGCCGCGCATGAAGTCTTCGCAAGTCGCGCCGTCCTCCCCGGAAAAGTCTGTTTTGTGGTGAAGACCTTTTAGGTGCTCCTACTGATTCTGAAGTACTTACACCTCGCCACCCCTGCGAACTGCGAAAGATAGGTTAGCCTGTAAACTTGACCGCGGAAATATGATTTTTGGAAGCAGATGGAGGCAGAATGAACCAGATGAAATGTTGCCGCGATCAATTGATCACGGAGAAGTACTTTGTATTACAGAGTTATTTACACAGCACACGCGTCAATGAGTTTCGATCAATTGGTCGCAGAGTCACAGGCTCTCCACTGACTCAGCGCACAACCCAGCCCGGTGCGGCGGGGAGTCAGGGGTCCTTCTGAGCGCCCGGTCCCGCGCCGGGCGCTGTGCGCTAAATCTAGAGACATCGAAGGGAAACCTGCCGCTGGCGCTTGGCTTGGGAGTGGTTACTCTCGCGTTTCGTCGTGACGCCGGCGGCGACATTTATCGTTCGCGGCCTTAAGGGTTCTGATATGATTCGGCTGGGACGAATGAGCCTGTTCGTTAGCACACATCCGCGCGACGTAACAGCGAAACGATTCGGCACGCTCGCGCACTTCCGTTCAGAGACAAGAGGAGAGGATGCCAGACCTTTCACATGTAATGCCGAACCCTCACGTGATTCCGATCCTTTGGGGGCATGATTACGTTCAATACCCACCGACGGCGCAACTGATCGAACAAATGATCTCGGATATTGTGACTGGACCGTTCATGAACGGCATGGCGCAATACGGCGTGCGACGCGGCTCGGTTGGGAATACAGTAATTATCGACGACACAAATCCGCCGTCGACGATCGTGTATACCAACACCAGCAATCAACTGGTGGATCAGATCACCCAGAAGCTGATCGGCTGGGTGAAGGCCGGGTTGGTGCCCGCTCCGCCGAGCACGGCACTCGATGTCATGTACCTCATCATTCCGCCTTCGGAAACAACGCCCGAGATGTATAACGGAGCGGGTGATCCGATCGGGAACGGCGTTCAGGCATGGCATAACGAAGGAGTCACGAATCCAGGACCGCCGCCGACGTATTACTGGGCAATCGTCAAGACGAATGATTGCGGTTCGCCGAGCACGGGGCTGACGTTCGTGAATAACTTTTCCCATAAAGTCGCCCATGAGCTGGCAGAGCAGTTTGTGGACCGCAACGGCACGTTCAAGGAGATTGGAGATCCCTGTAATAACTCGAATGTGAGTTACCGGGGATGGAATGTGCAGCAGTACTGGTCGAATTGGGACAATGCGTGCATTCTCGGCAATGAGCCGCCGTATATGCCGCGCAGCTTCCAGACGGTAGACGGATACCAGAACATTTTCGTCGTGGGCACGGACGGGAATTTGTGGATGGAACGCCGGCCGTTTGGGTCAGCGCCACCGCCGCGAACGCTGGTGGACACAACTGTATTCACCTTCCAGGCGCTGGACGACCAAAGCGTGGCGGTATTGGGGACAGACGGGAACCTGTGGTTGGAACAGGCTCCGTTCGGCAAGGTTCCGCCTTCGCGTCAACAGATCGATGGCAGCGTGCAGGCGTTCCAGGCTCTCGATTCCAACGATTTCGTGGTACTGGGAAATGACGGAAAGCTGTGGCTCGAAACCGGGCCGTGGGGGAAGGTTCCGCCTGCGCGCGTCGAAGTGGATGCGAGCGTAAAGCAGTTCCACGCGGTGAATTCGAATTACATATTCGTGCTCGGCAACGACGGCAACTTGTGGCTCGAAACCGGACCCTTCGGCACAGTTCCGCCTTCACGGCAGCATGTAGACGCAAATGTGCGCTCCATCGGAGCCCTGGGAGTCTATGCGTTTCTCTGGGTGCTGGGGACTGATGGAAACCTTTGGCTCGAGTTCTCCCCATTCGGCACCGTGCCTCCGCCGCAGCGAGTGTTAATCGATTCGAATGTGAATCTGTTTCAACCGCTGGATCTGAACGACGTGATCGTGCTGAGGAACGACGGGACCCTGTGGCTCGAACAGGGATCAAGCGGAACGCCAAAACGGACGCAGATCGACGGGAACGTCGAGGAATTTGCTGCGACAGATGTAAACAATGTGCTGGTGCTCGGCGGAGACGGCAAACTCTGGTGGGAGACAGGACCGTTCGGGACCGTACCCCCGAAAAGACAACTAGTGGACGCAACCGTTGCTTAGGGCTGTCAACTACTCCCACGGCCTTACAAAGAGGGGAGTCAAAAGGCTTGGCAGGACCGCGGAATCGGCGAACGAACGCTTAAAGATCGCCGGCTATTACCAGGACAAAGCCGACCGGCTGGATGCTCAGCGTCTGGATATGAACAGGCCGCCGCGACATTCCGCCATGGGCCGATGGTAAAGAATCTCATGGCCCCGACCACAGCGAGCCGTTATGAGTTCGTGGCCAAAAGATTTCGTGAGGGCGGCCCGAAGATCGCTGGTGTCGGCACCAAGGAGCCCGCCCACGGCGGCCGCCGGCGAATCCGGACCACTGAAGCGAAGACCCGCCCAGAGTTCCGTTTGCCTTCGGGGCGCGGGATCTCACCCGGGCGGCTCACCGTTTGTGAACGGATGCCGAGGGTCAGTTACTTCAATCCAGATACCGTTGCGAATCAATTCTTCCGCGAGATGAGGGGCTCGATTCGATCACCTCGTTAACTTGCCGGCGAGCCAGTGGTCGACACTGAACTTTCCCGGACCAGAGCAGATCAGCAAGATGAAGAAGAGCACGTACAGGACTTCCGGAACGTAGAGGAAATCGTCGAGCCAGTTAAGGGGCGAAAGTCCCTTAGGCATGGCGGAGAGCGTGGTGGTCAGGATGGCGACAAGCATATCGACCAATAAAGCCACGCAAACCACGCTCGAAAGAAACCCCACGGTCAGCAAGGATCCGCCAACGAACTCGACACCCGACACGAAATGAGTCATCAGGCGGGGAAACGGGACTTTGGCCTTAACCAGCGTTTCGTACATAGTTTGCGCGCTGGCGGCGACAAACAATTTGTTTGCCCCGGAGATGGCGAAGAACAGCCCGAGCGAAACGCGTACCAGCAGGATGGCATATTGTTCCAAATCACTGCTACCCAGCAGCGCAAACTGGACCAACCGTTTCCAATCCACCTCTTGTCCCTCCCTTGGAGGATGTGCTGTAATGATAGCCCAGATCATGTAAGCCCGACCCCGCCCTGACGGGCTGGGCTAAAGGCCGGCTGAAGCGGGGCGCGGTGTTCGCACCCCAGCCCCGGCCGTAAGGCCGGAGATCTGAACGTCATAATGCGTTACGGACGGATTACGGATTATGTGTCCATCCGTTCCACCCATTGAGCGCGCCATGCGGGAGCCGCGAATGGATCCGCAAAGTACTGTGTTTCCCGCGCAACCTTGTCGTCCCTGAACTCCATGATGCTCACCGTGTAGGACGGCTTACCGTCATATGTCAGGATGAATTCGGTGACCCAAAGATCACCGCCGCCAATGATTCGTCGGACTGCAAATCGCTTTTTGCTCGGCTGACTAGCACGTTGGTTCTGTATGTTGCGTCGACCGCGGGTTCGCTCGCCTGATTGCGGGTATTCCAGCACCGCGTCCTCGCGATAGATGCGGTGCTCCGTTTCAAAATCGTTGGCATCGGACGCCGCCCAATGCTGATCCAGTGCCGCACGGATCTCTTGATCTCGCGTTCCAGAATACTGCTCCTTGTTTTGTTGATCGTTCATCTTGAATCTCCAATTTGACAAGACTAAATGGTTTAGCGGAATCGGACTGTGCGACCGGTCGAGTCGCGCTGTTTCTTCGACCACTCCAGAGTCTACACCGCGTCGAATACAGGAACTCGCGGAGGAGAGCGCACAGGCTGCGCTATTCCAGCGGCTCCGCGCGCACCGCCCAACTCACCGAACTCACGCCCGCTTCCAGCGACAGCCGTACCACGAGCTGTTCCATCGACTGATCTCTCCGGCCGAGCCCCCTGATTTGAGCCGTTACTCTCATCTTGTTGGTTCCTTCGATATCCTCGCTGCGCAGCGAGGTCAGTGTCAGCGGGGTTTGCGACATGCCTTGCAGCAACAGGGCGCGCATGTGCGCTTCATCTGGGGGACGGCAGATTAACTCGAGGGCGTAGTCGACTTCCTGCTCCTCGCCGGCGGCCTGCGCCGGGTGAAGCCGGTACGCGATGGGACGGAGGACGATATTGGCGCACAGCACTGCCCCGGCGAGGATCAGCGCGTGCAGCAAGTCGCCGAGTCCGCAAATAGCGCCGATGGCCGCAGAGCACCAGATGGTGGCAGCGGTGTTCAATCCCCGCACGCCGCCCGCATCCTTGAAAATCACGCCCGCGCCAAGGAATCCCACACCAGAGACCACATAGGAAACGATCTGCGCCTCGCTACGCGATTGATCGCGGACCATGAACGCACACATCACGAAGGCTGAAGCGCCGGCCGCGACCAGCGCGTTGGTGCGCGTGCCAGCAATGCGCTGCCGCCACTGCCGCTCCAATCCCACGACGGCGCCCATCAGCAGCGCCGAGCCAAGCCGAAAGAAAAAATCGAGAATCCGCATTTCTTCACCTCCTTTTCGTCAGGCGGCGCGACGGCCCTCAAGAGGAGCTGTGCGAGTGTATCGTTAAGAAGAACGGCTGCCCCGCCGGGTGGAAGACGGCGCCTCAGCGGGTTAAGGCCGGAGGCTCCGCCAGTGCGGCGCGCGCTGGCCGTTCGAGCAACGTACTATCGCCGTCAGACATAAGCCTCCTTTCTGAAATTGGGATTGCCCTCTTGTAGGGTAAACCCGAGGCGCGCTTTTGTAAAGCAATTCCGCAGCGATTTTCCGTGATTTTTTTGGCGAGCATGGCCGGATGGCCGGACTGAGGTCGCCCGTACACTGGAGAGAATGGCGCAGCAAAATGCGGACCAAGCGGTGCATGAAGCGGCACAAGCCGGTCTGACCGATAAACTGGCGGAGATGTTGGCTATGGACCCTTCGCTTGTCGACGCAAAGGGGATGGACGCGCGGACTCCGCTGCATTGCGCGGGGACGGTGGCAGTGGCGGCGCTTCTGCTCGATCACGGCGCTCGGATTGACGCGCGGGACGAGGATCACGAATCGACGCCGGCGCAGTGGCGTATCGGCGAGTCGCCGGACGTGGCGCGATTCCTATTGGAGCGCGGCGCGAAGGCAGACATTTTTCTGGCGGCGGCATTGGGCGATGTGGCGCTCGCGGAGAGGTTGGTCAGGGAGGATCGGGGCTCCTTGGCGCACCGGATAGGCAAGCCGCCAAATTTTCCTCCGGTTGGCTATAACGGACGGGGCGGCACGATCTACCAGTGGACGCTCCGCTTTAATTCTTATCCTCACCAAATCGCTCTCATGAAGGGGCACCAAGCGATGTTCGATTACCTGTACGCCGAGACCGATACCGCGACGCGGTTATTGGTGAATTGCGTGTTGGCGCGGCGCACGGAGGCGGAGGCGATGGCGAAGGAGCATCCGGAGATCGTGCCGGAACTGCCGGATGTGGATTACGAACTGGTGGCGAAGTATTGCTGGGAGACGAACACAGATTATGACGCAGTGAAGCTGATGCTCGACTTGGGATTTCCAGTCGCCCATCCGGAGCGAAACCACGGTTACACACCGCTGCACAATGCTGCGTGGGCGGGTTCAGGTGACCTGGTGGAACTTCTTATCGCGCGGGGGCACCCGGTAGATATTCGCGATCCCGGCCACGATGCTACGCCTCTTGGGTATGCGCTTTACGACTGTCTGGTGGAGAAACGTCATCCAGAGGGCGAGTTCGCGCGAGTGGTCAAGGCGCTGCTTGCGGCGGGAAGTCCCCTGAAGGGAGTCGAATATCCGACCGGCCACGAGGCGCTGGACGAGATACTTCGAGCGTATATCTGAAGATAGCTTTCAGCTTTCAGCGATCAGCGTTCAGCTTCCGAAGCAGCGCGGTCAGCATAAGCTGATTGCTAAAAGCTGATAGCTGAATGCTTCAACACTGACAGCTTGCATCCTCACGCCAATAAATAAGTCGCGAAGCCGGCAAAGGAATCTTTACAGTGGCGGAGCAACCGAAGCCGTGCACGGCAGGTTGATTTTTGACCTTTTTGTTTCTGCCTGGATGACCCGCATCGGGAGGTGGCGATGGACGATCGGGGGAGAGTGTCGCGTAGGAAGTTCGTTATAGCCGCTGCGACGGTCGGTGTTGCCAGATCCCGTGTGATGAGAGCGGCACCCCAATCCAGCCGACGCGCTTTGAGCGCGGACGAGGCGTTGCGTGAATTACTTGAGGGCAATGACCGCTTCAGGAGCGGAAAACGGATGACGCCCCGCGGCAGGCCGGAAGACTTTCTTGCCCTGGCGCACGGGCAGTACCCCGAAGCCGTGGTAGTCAGTTGCGCCGATTCCAGAGTCCCGCCGGAGATCCTTTTCGATTGTGGGGTCGGAGACATCTTCGCGGTGCGAGTAGCCGGCAATGTTGTTGGCGGGGCGGGCGTCGTCGTGAAGGGCAGCATCGAATACGCCGTCGCCGAACTGAACGTGCCCCTCATCCTGGTTCTGGGGCACAGTGGTTGCGGTGCTGTCAAGTCGGCCATCAAGCACATCGATGACAGGGACTCTCTGCCGGGCGCCATAAACGGCTTGGTGGAGCTCATCAAACCTGCCGTCGTAATGAGCAAGGGAATCCCCGGCGACCCGTTGGAAAACGCAGTCCGCAAAAACGTTGAGATCGGTGTCCGGCGGCTTGAAGAACTCGAGCCCATCGTGGCGCCCCGCGTCAAAGATCGCAAGGTCAAGGTGGTCGGTGCCGTTTACAATCTTTCCAACGGTGCAGTCACGATGATAGACACGAAACCTGCCTCGATTCGTGGTTGAGTCGCCTCGAGCGTGCTCCGCCCGTTATTTCACAACTCTGGGTTCCACTGGCAGGCGATCGATGTCGATTACCTGGAGGGAGCTTGATCCCGCGTTGGTGAGAAAGAGCGTGCGACCATCGGCAGAAACATCGAATTCGCGCGGGAAGGCGCCCGAGGGGATGGTCCCGATTGTGGCATCCGCGCCCTTTTGCTCCATCTTCGCGGCGTCCAGAACGCTGAGTGTTTGGGAAGCGTTCCCGCCGGCGAAGCGGTTCGAGTTCCCCACCACCACTTTCTTGCCGCCGTCAATCACCGCGACCGGTACCGGCGCTTCTCCCACTGCCGCCGTTCCCAAGCGGGCGTGATCCGCATCGGACAACAGCTTCGAGGTATCGAACACTCCCACGGCGTTGCTGTTCCGAGCCGTGACGTAGATGCGCCGTCCATCCGGAGAAATCGCCATACGAACGGCGCTGCAACCAGCCGGAATACGCCCCACCACAGAGTTCGCCGGGTCTGTTTTTGCGCGAGCCACATCCACCACCACGACCGCACCCTCGGGGTTTACGAGCTGGGAAGATGTACTGTTGGCGAATGCCTTTAAGGCGTCGATCCGTTCTTGTAACTGAGCCGCACCCTTGTCGGAAGCACCGGCCTGTTGAGCCTGCAGCGCGGTAATTTGGCGTTCGGCGGCGGCTTTACGCGCGGCGATCTGTTCCGGTGTTTGCGGCGGGCCTTCGGGTTTGCAAGCCTTCGGCCAGTTCCACTGCGGAGCCGCCCCCTCGCTGGTTGTGTACAGCCACCTCCCGTCGGCCGAGAACGTAAGCGCAATGGGCGCGCCCCCCACGGGAATGTTCCCGATGATCGCCTCCGGCTTGTATCCGTTTTGGCGCGCGCGCGCAAGGTCGATCACCGTGATCGCCTGGGCCGCCTCCTGGCTCACGAATAGCAGTTTGTCGTCGGACGTGACGTTGACGTACACACTCCCAAGGAAGCTCCTGTCAAACCCGCTGAACGTGCCAACTACGGGATTTTCCGCGCCGGTGGTCATGCGCCCGACATCCAAAACCACGGCGGAGCTGGTTGCCGACGCGATCAACAGTTTCCCATCGTGGGTCAATACGATGCCGGCCGGGGCGGGCGTCACCGGCACGACCCGCGCCACGTCCATGCGTCCGTTTCCGCGCTTCAAGACCGCGATGCCGCCGTTCGCACCGCCCACGGAAACGAAAACCCAGCAACCGTCCCCGCTCGCCTTTACTCCAAACGGATTTCCTGGAAGCGCAATGGTTACCGACGGAGACGCGAGCCGCGCATTACAGCCGTTCGACTGGACTTGAGCATCAAGCTTCGCCGCCGTGCCCGCCCCGATTAGCAGCCCGATTACCAGAATGACTAGCAGCGCCGCTGGGATCCAACTTCGCCCAAGGTGGAGAAACATGGCACTCCTTTCACGAACAATCTACCGGATCGGCCAGCGAGGGTCAATCGCCCGGTCTCGAACGTTGTAGGACTCGACTCTTTATAAGTCCAGCACCAGTAAATTCTACGTGGTTAAGTCTTGGGGAGAGTCAGTTCGCGCTGATGAGCGACCCGACTGTCGGCATGCTGGTGAGCTAGCTCTATGGTGCCCTCCAACGCCCTCCGGCGCACCCGGTATGGGTGCCTCCTGCGAAATGGCCGAAGATGTGCATCTACGGGCACCGAGGATGTTTATATGGCTCGTTTAGTCTCCGAAGAATATGGATCTCGCCCCGAAACCCTTCCGCCCGGCCGCGAGACTGAGTCCCGCGCCGAGGGCCTGCGGCCAGACCGCGAGGGGCACTCGTCGGGCGTGGCATGGGGTGCCGTTATAGGCGGGGCTTTCGCCGCCTCCGCGTTGTATCTGATTCTCCTTGCACTCGGCGCCGGATTTGGCCTGTCGGCGATTTCCCCTTGGTCCAACGCCGGTGCAAGAGCTTCCACCGTAGGCGCAGTCGCAATCGTCTGGTTAATCGTCATCGAAATCATCGCGTCGGCTTTCGGCGGATATTTAACGGGCCGGCTGCGGACGAAATGGACGCTGATACATACCGACGAAGTATTCTTTCGCGATACGGCGAACGGATTTCTCGCTTGGGCCGTGGCGCTGGTAGTCAGCGTGGCCTTCCTGGCGTCGGCGGGCGCCTACATGGCGGGCAGTGCAATCCAACCGCGCGCGGAAGAGGAGACGGCGGCTGCGGTGAGCAGCCCGAATATGTACTTCGCGGATATGCTGTTTCGCTCCGGCCGGCCCAGTGCAGAAACCCCTGGCGCACAGACCCCTGGTGCACAGACAAGCGATACAGCCACGCGGGCAGAGGCTGCACGGATCCTGACGAATGACCTCAGGCAGAGTCAAGTGCCGGCGGCAGACCGAGACTACTTAGCGGGGCTGGTCGCGGGCCAGACTGGAATGAGCCAGCCCGAAGCGGAGCAGCGCGTGTCGGATGTGCTCAGCCAGGCCCGCCAAGCCGAAGATGCAGCGCGCAAGGCGACCGCACATCTTCTGCTCTGGCTCTTCCTCTCCCTCTTGTTGGGAGCTTTCAGCGCCAGCTATGCGGCGACTGTGGGAGGAAGACAACGCGATCACGTAAAGGCGGCTTAAAAGAGGAGTCTCAAGATGCGCTCGATATTACTGTATCTTTTGGGAATACCGATTCCGATTATTATCCTGCTCGCGCTCTTCACCCATCATTTTTGATCGCGCGCTAGTTCAGCCAGCGTGAACTAAACGCGGGGCTTTCGCAACAATCGAGGGCGCGAATTCATCTGTCGATAAGGGAGATTGTTAAGATGAGATCCACATTGTACGCGCGATGGCTGATTGGTTTATTGTGCTTTTTTCTTCCCGGAATCTCTTATGCCCGGAAATTTCCGTTGGCGGCGGCATCCAGCGTTCCGGCTGCTCGGGGCGAGGTGGACGTCGATCACGACAATAACGGAAACGCGAAACTCAAGATAAAGGCGGAATACCTTTCGCCGCCTGACGCCCTCACTCCCCCGGCCACCGCCTACATTGTCTGGTTACAGGAACGCGGCGCGGGCGGCGCGCCCCAATCCGTCGGCCAGCTCAGGGTCGACAAAAGCCGGAAGGCCAACTTCGAAACCGTTACTCCCGTAAAGAATTTCGATTTATTTGTCACAGCGGAGCAGGATCCAACGGTGAAGACCCCAACGGGCACTGAGATCCTAAGTCCGGCCGCAAAAATAACTGTTATAGAGTTGTCGTTACTATTTCATAATCCGCCTTCACTGCCCCGCTGAGCAGCAAAGGCCAAATTGCTAGCGGCACCTTGTGGGCGTGCTTCATTGTCGTTGGACTTGGTGG
>DATDGT010000030.1:0-46364 GCA_036521975.1 Bryobacteraceae bacterium | reverse complement strand
TGAAAAGCTCGGATCTTGACAAGAGAAATAAAGCGGTGCGGTCCGCGGTCCGATGGTTGATACGGTATTGAGGTCCATGCTCCGCTCAGCCTGGGTCGGTTTTGGAAAGCAGACCTGGGTCATTCTTGCCAAGCGCCGAAGAAAACAACCCGGAGTGTGGGCTTCCCAGGGTGCTCATAGGCCATGAGGTGCGGATCGCGTATGCGGATTTCCTCACCCTCCGGCGAAAGGTTGTAGAATTCGACGCTGAGAAAGTGTTCCTCGCTCGCTGCAACCGAGGCCGCGATATTGTTCAGTCTCTTTCGTGTGGTGTTGTTCATTCTGTTTCCAGCGCATCGGGGAAATCGGATGATCCTTGGCGCGGGTTCAACGGTTGTCTACCGCCCCCAGCCGTGTTTTCGTTCTCTCGATCATTGCGGATTCCTCCGATTGGCCTGGACAGCTTGCTCCAGCGTGTCCAGGCGTTGCTGAATGTCTTCGACGTCGGCCGCCTTGAATGCCATCTCCAAAATCGTGCGCGCCGCCGAAACGCGCGCCGCCTCGCTTGCTCCCTTGCTCTGGATCTCTCGCAGGGTAGCCACGGCCTGGCGCGCCGCGCCTTGGAGTAGTGCCGCGGCCTGCCGCGTCGCCCCACGAGTGGCCTCGCGGTACCGCTCAGCAAAGGCCGGGTCCTTGAGCCAGCGCCACGACGTCACGTGCCCGATGCCTACCGCCTTAGCCGCGGCTTCGACAGTCGGGTGGCTCAGCAGCTCCGCGATGAATTGCTCCTGTTTCCTGCTACGTTTTTCCCCATGACCCTTTGCCTCGTTCATCCTGCCTCCGTTTCTCCGCGGATCTCGCGGACTGGCGATATCGGGCCGCGCGAAGCGGAGAGGGCCCGCTGTAGCGCTGCCTCGCTGTACCGACGCTACAGCGGCGAAGGCGCCTATCTCGTCGCTCGAGCTCGGATCTTGCGCATAGGATTGAGTATCCAGCCCTTCGCATCCGGTGAACGGAGCGGCCGTCTCCCGGCTCACGTGGCTTTAGCCGCGGCTTCAATTCCGCTGGGCTCCGTCGCTCGGGCGCTTCGCGAGGGGGACGTGGGTTGTAGTAGCGAATGGCCAGCGCAGCCGGACGTGCGAGGGCTGCGGGAAATGGAGGCAGAATGAACCAGGTGAAACGTTGCGGCCGGCTGGTAGGGCGAGGAACTGCGGGGCCGATCCCGATCTAGGGTGGGTGTGGCGCGAGTTTCATCAAAAGCACGTACTCATCGATTTCCGCCAGCGCGTGCTGACAGGTCGTGCACGCCAACAGGTGTTCCTCCAGAGGAACCCACTGCTCCGCGGATGACGGGTTAAGGGCGTATTCCTCAGGGGCGTCGTCGGAAGGGTGCGATTTGAATGGCAACCCTTTTTGCATTGCAAGCTCTCCGGTCCCGTACGTTGGATGGGGCTGGAAAGCGGACGAGGCGATCAGATCTCTTGAAGCTGAATGGCAACGTCATGGGTGCCAAGCTCCCCGTTGTCAAACCGTACTATGCTGAGCCTCCTAAGCCACTGGAGGGATGGCGTGATTTGCTCGTGGGCAATGAAGCCTGTACTAGACTACTAACGCAGAAATCGTTTCGTTCCGCGACGATTTTGGGGTGGACTTTAGTCCGCGCGGCGCTTAAGCGCGTTGTTGGTTAGCGAGGCTAAAGCCTCGCGCGGGCTCAAGTCCGCCCTCCGTGATTTGGTAGTGGCTACGCCGAGCTAAGCGCTCTCCGAATAGAATAATGGCGCGGAACCGAAGTTTGTTCCACATGGGCGATTCAGCGTTAGGAGACACTGCGGTAATTTGTCGCATGCGCAACATCACTGTGCGCTTTCTCTCGGAACGCCGCGCTGCCGTTAGGCCGCGGCAGGGGCGGCCGCGAGTTCACCCATGGCGTTGGCGAAATGGGCGACGACTTGGGACATTTCGTCCAGCGCCCGGCAAGCTGCGGCAGGCGAGAAGCGGGAGCTGACTCGAGCCCAAGCGCCCATCAGCCGGTAGTTCATCTGCAACATCCAGGACTCCATGCCGGATTGGGCAGAAGAGCGCTTCTGTGCGAGCAACCGCATCACGATCGCGTAGTCGCGATCCAAGGCATCGTGCAGGGGAGCCAAATTGGCCGAAGCGCTCCCACGCAATTGCGATTGCACCTGAAGGAAGCTAAGCTGGTGCGCTGCCGCCAGCGAGCTGGCATGGTCGCGGATGGTCTTGGTGCTGAGAATCAAGATGCAGGTGTAACGGAACCAGTATCCAAACAGAAGAACTGATCCGAATGTCATCCCGCCGGTGACGATGAGTTCAAGCATTGTGTTGGTCCTTTGCGAACATCCTCACAGGTTCCAAAATCAGAGTCAACTGAAGAGTATCACGGGGTGCTTTCGAGATCAATAGATCGCACGTACTAAGATCTTTTTTTCTTCGACGGCTTGTTCTTCCGCGACTCACGAAACCTCATATCGGCAGGACCGCCGTGCTTTTTAACATGCTCGCGATACAACGAGCTGTAGCTGGCGGTGATATAGTCGCGCATAGAGAAACCTAGCTTACTCGCGGTGCGATCGATCCAGTCCGCCGGGCCCTCCAATTCCAGAAACACGCCGATGGGGGTTTCGTCCAGCGCCACGTTCGCGGCTGTGTCCTCTCCCAGTTTTTGAAAAGTAGTACGGTATTTCTCGTAGCGGAAGCTAGGGTTGTAGCCCAGCCGGCGCAGAATCGACTTGAGCGTCCGGCCGCTTGCGACCGTCGTTTCCAGTTCTTCCCGGCTCTTATAAGGTCCCCGCTCCGGAGGGCCTTTGTAGGTCAACACGGAGGCGCTGCCTTCCGATCGGACGCGTAGCAGCCGCGACGAATTTCGCAAAGCGAGATCGGGAAGGTCGAACAACTGGTCTGCCTGCAAGGTTCGGGGCGATTCCTCGACATAGCCATGAAGATGCAGGAGCCGCGCGGCGGCCCGTGCTCCGGCTGAAATGCGCAGCTTGATCTCCGTTTCCCAGTTCGCTGTTCGCGCCACGGCTTCTTTATCGCGCACAACGCATTCGCTGTGCGCTTAATAAATGATACGATGGGTTCGACGCGCCCGTAGCTCAGCTGGATAGAGCGACTGGCTTCGAACCAGTAGGCCGGGGGTTCGAGTCCCTCCGGGCGCGCCAGAAACTTCCTCAGCTTCAATCGGTTGCGATCCCAAAGGCAGTTCCGCCCAATTCAGATTTCGCGCGGTGGCCGAAAGTAAACCGACATCCTAAGCGACCGTGGCTGAATTCGAATGACCTGGACTGCTGCCGGGCACCAATCCGATCTATAGCACGGAGTGCTATACTTCGTTCGGGAGCAAGGTGGTTAGCGCAATTCCGGTGAGGATGGGTGCGAACGTTCAAAACCAAGGCGTTCACGCGCTTTGCAGACAAAGCAGGCATTTCCGATGCTGCGCTGTGCCGGGCGGTGCGGGATGCAGAACGAGGTTTGGTGGCCGCCGATCTTGGCGGTGGCGTCATCAAACAGCGTATCGCGCGTCCAGGCCAGGGCAAGTCCGGCGGATACCGAACGCTGATCGTGTTCAGGGTGGGCACACGGGCGATCGTCGTTCACGGTTTCGCGAAGAACGAGAAGGACAACGTTGGGAAGCACGAACTGGTCGCGTTGAAGAGACTCGCGGCTGAACTGTTGGCTTACGATGACAGGACCCTTGCGAGAGTAATTGCGTTGGGAGTGTTGGTGGAGGTGAACTGCGATGAGAAAGCAGTACCGTAGTGCTTTGATGGCGTCGATTCACGAAACGGCCGAAGGCCTGCATGCTGCCGGGGTCATGGACAAGCGGACGATGCGGGAGTTCGACGAGCTGTGCCTCACGCCGGTCCGGCCGCTGAAGTCGACAGAAATCCGCGCGCTTCGTCGGCGGGAGCGCGCCAGTCAGGCGGTTTTCGCCCGCTATCTCAACGTGACCACCGGTCTAGTGAGCCAGTGGGAACGCGGAGAAAAACATCCCCAGGGGGCTTCACTGAAGCTGCTGTCTCTGGTCGCGAAGCACGGGCTCCAGGCTGTGGCCTGACGCCTGACCGCCGCCCGCGCTCGGAGATAGTAGGGCCACAACTTTAAATCGGAGATGATTGTATGGGATTATACAAATGGCGGTTTGTGTCGAATGCCTCATTATGACTGGCGAACCTCTACGTCCGGCGCTGTCTGGAAAGTCATCTAGCGACCTGCAGGGGAGTCCAAGAATGTGAAGAAGACCGAAAAGAGACTAGTAAAGACTCGGACCCGAGCTGCGAGACCGTATCCGGCATCTTCGTTCAATGAAGCCGTACCGTTGGGAGCAGCAATTCACCAGTTCGCATCAGGCCAGCGGGTCCGCCGGCTGACGCTGCTTGGGCAGATGCAAAAATCGCCGAACAGCGGCGCAACGAAGATGCTGATCACAAACTCGGGAAAATACGGGATTACGACTGGTAGCCACGCGGCCGAGTGGCTTGCCCTGACGCCCGCTGGGTCAACTGGGACTGAGCCCGGACCGCTCTCCCGGGGCAAGCTGCAGGCGCAGTTTTCATTGGCGATAGAAGGTGTGGGGCCCTTCGCTCAGCTCTATACCGAGTACAAGAGCAAGAAGTTGCCGACCCAGGAAGTTATGAAAGATTCCTGCGCGAGGCTGGTGTAGATGAACAGTTGCTCCAGGAGTGCGTGGATACCTTTGTCGTGAACGCCCAGGATCTGGGCCTTATACAAACCATTGGCGGATCAGAGACCTTGTTTCCGATCGAGAACAGACTCGATGATCTCGGCGAGGAATCGCCCGCACCCGGCAGCGCTGATCAGGGCCCCGCAGAAACGTCCACCGTAGTCGCAAGCAACCCGGCTGCATCTGCGACCGAGAGCGGCAGGACGGATTGGTCTCGCGTTTGTTTCGTGATCACGGCTATCGGAGAGGAAGGGTCAGAAGAAAGACGCCATGCCGATCTGTTCCTCAATTCCCTCATCGAGCCTGCTCTGAAAGAATCCGGATTGAACGTCGTGCGGGCCGATAAGATCGGTGCTACGGGGATGATAACGTCGCAAGTACTGGAGCATGTGATGAGGTCGAGACTTGCGATCGTTGACCTATCTTTCCATAATCCCAACGCCTTCTATGAAATGGCCCTTCGGCACGCATGCGGCCTGCCAATCGTGCAGGTGACGCGCAAGTGCGATAAGCCGCCGTTCGATGTGAATCAGGTTCGGACTGTCGTGGTAGATACGTCGGACATTTACACGCTGGTTCCGAAACTGGAGACGTATCGGTCTGAAATCTCCACGCATGTGCGCGCAGCGCTCGCCGATGGCGCGACCGGAAACCCAATCACAGTTTTCTTTCCGGGCGTCAGGGTAACGATTCCGCCAGAGAAGTAGAGAGCCCGTCTCGCGTCGGGCCAACTCGCTCTTCAATCTTGATTCTGGTTAGGCTGAAGTGACCCGCGCGCCCACAGTGGATACGCCGGATGGTTTCCACAGCCGCGCCACGCGGGTCGTCCCGGTATGCCCGCCCCTGCACGACCGCCACTCATCGCTTCTCGTCTGTCGGCGGGGCGCTTCTGGCGAGCGGCAGGAACTGGAACTTTGTGGTGTGCTGCCCTACTTCACTTCCACCGTGGCGCCAACGTCGGTGAACTTCTTGCGGATGGCCTCGGCTTCTTCCTTGTTGACCCCTTCCTTGATGGTTTTGGGGGCTCCGTCCACCAGGTCCTTTGCTTCCTTCAAACCGAGGCTGGTGACTTCGCGGACGGCCTTAATGACGTTGATCTTGTTGGCTCCGGCCGCCGTCAGCACCACGGCAAACTCAGTTTTCTCCTCCACCGGAGCGGCCGCAGCGGTGGCCCCGCCCGCCGCCGGAGCCGCCGCCACGGCCGCAGCCGCCGCCGAGACTCCCAGCTTCTCTTCCAGCAACTTGACGAGCTGCGATGCCTCGAGCAGCGTCAGCCCCTGAATTTGTTCCGCAATCGCGTTTATGTCCGCCATTTCTAGACTCCTTATTGTGATCTCGTTCCGCTACGCGGAAAACTTGTTCTCTTTCACGCCCTGATCCACCACGACCGCCAGATTGCGCCCCACGCCGTTCACCGCCGTCACCAGCCGCTGCGCCGGCGCCTGGATCAAGTACAACAACTTGGCGTAAATCTCTTCCTTGGGAGGGAGGGTCGCGAGCTCGTTAATGCCCGCCACATCGATGACGCGTCCCTGCACCAGCCCGGAGCGAAACGTGAACGTCGGATTCGCTTTCGCGTAGGCGGTGAGCGCCTTGGCCAGAGCCATCGGATCGCCCGAGGTGTAGGCGATGGAGCACATCCCCTTCAGCGCCTTCAGCAGATCGGCCGCCGGCGTTTCCTGAGCCGCTCTTCCGGCAATGGTGTTCTTCACCACCTGGTAGCGCCCTCCCGCGCCTTTCACCGCCTTGCGCAGCTCGTAATCCTGCTGCACGGTAAGTTTTTCGTAGCCGGTCAGGAAGACATGCGCAGCCTTCATTAACTCTTCCCGCAACGTGTCCAGGTCTTTCTGTTTTTCGGACTTGTTCTTCATGTTCGGCTCCCTACGCTTGTCTGGCGTTGTACGGCGCCTCGTCCAGCGGAACGCCCGGCCCCATGGTCGAGCAGATGGTCACGCTCCGGATATATTTTCCCTTCGCCGCGCTGGGCTTAGCGCGCACCACGGCCTGCAACAACGTATTGGCATTCTCCACCAGCTTGGTGGAATCGAAACTGACTTTCCCCACGGGGCAGTGAATACAGTTGGTCTTATCCAGGCGGAATTCGACTTTGCCGGCTTTCACTTCCCTGACCGCGCTGGCGACATCCACGGTGACCGTACCGGTCTTCGGATTGGGCATTAATCCGCGCGGCCCCAGTATCTTTCCCAACCGCCCCACGGATCGCATCATGTCCGGCGTGGCGACCACGGCGTCGAAATCGGTCCAGTTTTCCTTCTGGATCTTGGCGACCATCTCTTCTCCGCCTACTAAATCGGCGCCCGCTTCCTGCGCTTCGCGCTGCTTGTCTCCGGAAGCGATCACCAGCACCTTTTTCGATCTCCCCAAGCCGTTGGGCAACACCACGGTCCCGCGGACCATCTGGTCGGCGTGCTTCCCATCGACGCCCAAGCGGAGATGCAACTCCACGGTTTCGTCGAACTTGGCGTATTTGATTTTCTGGACCAGCGGCACCGCCTCCTCGATTTTATAGGGACGGCGCTCGACCTGTTTCAACGCGGCGGAATATTTCTTGCCTGTAGCGTGGCTCATAATGATTGGTCCAAACGGCCCCGGCAAGGCATTTTCCCGCCGACGCCTCCCAACGTGAAGACTTTACTATAGCAAATCGTTCGCGAGAGCCGCAACTTTGGAGAAACTCGAGCCCGGAGCAAACCGCTTCCGGCCCAGAGGGCACCCCGTCGCGGCTCGGAATCGCATGTCTGCTCGGAAAGGCGCGACCCGCAGGGAGCGGTTTGCTGGACCCAGGGGCTCGTGGGCCCTATTGTGCTTTGGGGACTTCCGCGATGCTTCCCCCCAATCCGGCGTAGGTCTCTTTTACCCGGATGACCTTATTCCCCGCAAATGTCACGAAAGTCACGCGGCCAGGAGGTTGTCCGTAGATCCAATCCTCCTGCTCTTCGCCGTCTTTCGTTTCCCGGCTTTTGCGGACCGGCCGGCCCATTGCCAACAGAACCTCGTCGCGGTTCATCCCCACAATCGCTTTCTTGTCCTGGACGGCTTTCTTGACTTCGGGCGGCAGGGTATCGGCGTACTCTTCGGTCACCGTGTGCCTATCGAAATCCAGCACGGGCGCGAGGATTTTCTTAAACTCCGCCGAAGTCAACGAGCCAATGCCACCGGGAAAATGCACGATAATGTTGGTGCCGTTGGCGGCGACGATGGCATTGGGATCGCCCACCGGCGTCACGCCTCCGACGCCCGCCGACACGTGGTCGTACCAATGGCCCTGGTTCCTGGCGCCGTGATTCAGCTCCAGCACGATCGCGTCTCTTTCGATGCTCACGTGCGTGACTTGGACCATTTCGCCGATTTTCGCTGCCGGGCCGAGCTCGCGTCCGGCCTCCGCCCATTTTTGCTGATCCCAAGTACCGCCAGCATCGAAATCCAGAGGTTTCTTGGATCGGGGCAGATACGCCTTTACCGTGGCCCACTCCGAGCTTAATCCGCGCAGCAGCTCGATGTGTTGATCCTCCGCAGCTTTCTTCGAGTCGGCCCGCAGGCTGCCGGCTACGGCCAGAGCGGCGATCACGCCACCAGCCATCCAGCTTGCATGGCCCCCGTTAGGCCTCCAGCGAGGTCTGTTCGACATTCTCACCTCACCTTCCTCTGTCACGCGCGGCCCGTCTTCGCTACCACCCAAAACAGCAGCATCACGGCGAGAGTCGTCGAAAGGCTCCCTTCCGGCCCGTAATCGCCCCCGCTCCAGAGATTGCCGACGCTCCAGTGAAGCGCGTAGCCAGTTAGTCCCATTGTAAACCCGCTGAGGTTCGCTCCGAGAAGGGGCAGGGCGACGTTCCAGCCAAAATGCAGACCGATGGGCAGCCACAAGGACTGGGTTCGCCACCAGGCGAATCCGAGAAGGATGCCCCAGGCAACGGTGTTCATGGCGCCCATGGCGGTGGCGTTCTGATTTCCCAGATGGGCCAGGCCGAAGACGACGCCCACGGGAAGAATTGTGGCGAACGCGGAGCGCCGGGCGAGAAGCTGGAAGGCGTAGCCGTGGAATAGCATCTCTTCGCCCGCGGCCCCGAATAAAAGCGCCGCCGCGACAAACGCGAACGCAGCCCACGGATGACGGGCTGATTCGGGCGCGGATTCCATTTTCGCGACGCGGAAAATCAAGGGAAAGCCAATCACCAGCGCAGCGGCTGCGGCTCCGAGGCCGAGACCCCACAGAAACCGGCGGCCCGCAACCGGCGACCAACCCAAGCCGAAATCGGACCAGCGGCCGCGCTCAAAGATGCGAACGGAGATGGCATTGGCGACCCCGCCCGCGGCGAAGCTGGAAAGAGCGGAAGTCACCAGCAGGCCGGCTTGCGCCGCCTGAAACAGGACGGGAAACGCTACGTATCCGAGCAGTGCCAGGAGCACGAACAGGCCGACGCGCTGGAGCAGGGCCAGCTTGTTCGCGGCGCCGTTGCCGGGCAGATCGGGCAGTTCGGCGGACATTCTCTTCAGACAGGGAACGATGCCGGCGGCCGAGCCGCCGGGGACGCTACGCGTAATCCGTCCGTAACATCGCAAGGCAGCGCTGATCCCCGCCCTGACGGGCGGGGCTGGTGAAATCGGCTTGTCTTCGAGAGCGTCATGAGGACGGGGTCGAGCCTACGGACGGATTACGGGCTATCTCACCGTCTCGTCCCGTTCCACTTTGCCGTCGCGGATGTGAATCACACGATGGGCGTGCATCGCGATGTCGTGCTCGTGGGTCACCAGCAGAATCGTGTTGCCTTGCTCGTGCAATCGCTCGAACAGCGTCATGATCTCCTGGCCGGTGGCCGTGTCCAATGCGCCCGTGGGCTCGTCGGCGAGCAGCAGGGAGGGATGGTTCACCAGCGCCCGCGCGATCGCGACGCGCTGGCGTTGGCCCCCGGAAAGCTCGCTCGGCTTGTGCATCATGCGAGCTTCCAGGTCCACCGCCCGCATCGCCTCTTTCGCGCGCGCATCGCGGTCCTTGGCTCCCACGCCGGAATAGATGAGCGGCAGCTCTACGTTATGCAGCGCGGTGGCGCGCGCCAGGAGATTGAAAGTCTGGAAGACGAAGCCGATTTCCTGATTGCGGATGCGGGCGAGCTCGTCATCGTCCATGTCGCTCACCAGTTTTCCGTTCAGGTAATAAAGCCCCGACGTGGGTGTATCCAGGCAACCGATCAGGTTCATGAGCGTCGACTTTCCGGAACCCGACGGACCCATGATGGCCACATATTCGCCGCGCCGGATCTCGATATCAACGCCGGAAACCGCGTGAATCTCCTGGTCGCCCATGACATAGGTCTTGCGCAAGTCCCACGTGCGGATGACGACGCCTTCGCGCTGGAGCTGCGCGCCGCGTTCGAGTTTGTCGGGAGTAGCGACGGTAGTCATCAGTTCTCAGTCGTCAGTTATCAGTTTTCAGTCTTGAGCCACAAGCGCTTTGGCTGATAACTGATAACTGACAAGTGATAACTTTCAATTCTTGTTATCCGTGATCCCCAGGCTGTTATCCACTTTCACCCGGGTTCCGTTTCGCAGGGTCCGGATGGCCTTATAGCTTCCGGCCACGATCTGGTCGTTGGCCTCCAGGCCGCTCAATACCTCGATATCGCTGATTCCGGTGATGCCCGTTTCCACCTTGCGGAACTCGGCTTTATCCCCCTGCAGCACGAACACGCCCTGAATATCCTCCCGGCGCGCTTTCTCCTGAGCCGGGTCGAGCGCCTCCTGGGTCTTCTGCCGGCCCTCCGGCTCCAGATCGGCTTGAGTGCGCACGGTCAGCGCCTGGAGCGGAATCGTCAGCGCGCCCGCCCGCGTGGCGGTAGTAATCTTGGCCGTGGCCGACAGCCCCGGACGGATCTCCTCGGGGGGATTTTCCAGCGCTATGGTCACCTTGAAATCCTTCGCCTCCTGCGAGCTGGTGGCGCTTTCCGAAGCAGCCTGGCCAGTGGAGCGCAAAATGGCCGAATTGCCGATCTCGATGACGCGCCCGGTGAATGTCTTGTTGGGAATCGCATCGATCGTGATCGCCGCCGTCTGATGCAGTTGGACGTTAACAATATCGGTCTCGTCCACATGCACTTCGGCCGTGATCAAGCTCATATCGGCGATGGTCATAATGGTGGACGCGGCCGAGTTCTGCACGCCCGGCACCACCGTTTCTCCTACCCGCACCGGCAGATCGGTTATCACGCCGTCCAGCGGCGCCACCACGTCGAAGCGCGCCAGCACGTTGTCCAAGCGGGCCAAATTGGCTTGCGCCTGCACCACTTTCCTTTGCGCGCTGACAAGCTGGGCCAGGGTCTGCGCCCGCTGCGATTCCATCTGCGACAGCCGCGCCTGGTTTTCCCGTACGCTGGCCGCCGCCGATTCGTGATCCGCCTGGCGGGTCTCGTAATCCTGCTTCGCCACCAGCTTTTCCTTCCACATTTGTTCGTAGCGGTCCAGGGCTTCCTTGGTGCGCAGCTCCTCGTTCTTGTAGCGGTCGTTGGTGGCGATCTGGGTCTTGAGGGTGTCGTCCTGAGCCTTCAGCGCGGCCTCGGCGGCGGTCGAATCGGCCTCCGCGGAAGCGATGCTGGCCTTTTGTGCGGCCACGTCGGCTGAGGCTTGCGTATTCTCGATGTGCGCCACCACCTGGTTTTTGCGCACGCGATCGCCTTCCTTCACGAATAACTCCGTGATGGGGCCCTGGGCGTTCGCGCCGAGATTGATGTAATTGCGCGGCTTGATCTCGCCCGACGCGGTGACCACGCTGGCCAAATCCTGATGAATCACCTTGGCGGTCTGCACGGTCACCAGATCGCGCTGGCTCCAGCGAACGCTGGCAAGCGTGCCGCCGCCCAGGACGGCGACGGCGAGCAAGCCGACGGCTGTCTTCCCCCCGGTTGTCACGATAAATTTCTCCCCGCCTTGGCTTTAACGCAGCAACGAACCCAAAAGTTCCACCCGGCGGTAATTTCATTGTCTCATAAAGGCAGGCCTAGCCCTCAGAGCCGGGCAGCGTCAGTCACGCTGCCTTACTGGAAGCACACGTGACACTTTGCCGCGATCAACGTAATGTCGTCCGGCTGCCGTTGTTCGCGGAGATGGTCTCGCACCGCATTGACGATGCCCTCGCACACTTGCGCGGCCGTTCCGTTGCGCAGCCGGTCCAAAGCATCGAGCAGCCGGTTGTCTCCGAAATCCTCCCCGCTCGCGCTCGCCGCCTCCGGAATGCCATCGCTGAAAATGAGCAGCCAATCTTCCGGCAGAAGCTTTACGCGGTTTTGAAGCGCGGGCAAAGTGGGAAAAAAACCGGCCGGCGGAGTGAGGCTATGCAGCCGGACTGCGGTTCCCTTGCGGACCAGCAGCGGCGGATAGTGTCCCGCGTTGGCATAAGTCAGCGTTTGGGCCGACGCGTCGTAGACTCCATAGAAAACCGTCGCGTACCGCTCCGGCGTGGTGGCGTCGAACAGCAGGCTATTGGCTTTCTCCAGAACCTCGCCGCAACGGTCGCCGGCGCTCGCCGCATTGGCTCGGACCACCGCATGCAGAGACGCTCCCAGCAAGGCCGCCGCCATTCCTTTGCCAGAAACGTCCGCCAGCAGCAACCCCAGTTTTCCCTCGCCGAGCGGCAGGAAATCGTAGTAATCGCCGCTAACGCCCCGCGCCGGACGGCAAATTCCGGCATAATCCAGTCCGGGCGTTTCCGGAAGAACCCGCGGGAACAGACCCTGCTGCACCTTCGCGGCCATATCCAGTTCGCCGCTCACATTGGCTTCCTCCAGCCGGTGCTCCCGCTCATGGCGCAACAGGGCCCGCACCCGCGCCAGAAGCTCGCGCAGCGAAAACGGCTTGCTGACGTAGTCGTTCGCCCCGAGGTCCAGGCCCACCACGCGGTCGCCCTCCTGCGAGCGCGCAGAGAGCATCAGGATGGGCGCGTGGAATCCCTCGCCGCGCACTCGCCGGCAGAGATCGTATCCGCTGAGTTTCGGCAGCATCAGATCGAGGATTACCAGCTCCGGCAGATTGTCCCGCACGGCCTGGTATCCCGCCTCACCGTCCACCGCGGTCAGGACCTCGTGCGACTCGAATTCGAGGTTGTCGCGCAGGCCGCAGAGGATGGCTGGATCGTCCTCGACGATGAGGATTCGGCTCATGAGAACCTACCGCCCCGCCTGCTGTTTGGGCTCGAAGTTCTCCAGGATCCACACCTGCTGGTCGGTTAGTGATGACGCGAGCAGCTTACGCCCGTCGGGGCTGACATACAGGACTGAATTCTCCTTGGGGCCCACGTTGGGGAAATCGCCGATCCGCTCCGGTTGGCCGCCGGCGGTCGAGACACGGAACAGACCGCGCTTGCCGGCGGCGTCCACATCGTGAAAGAGAAGCCAGTTTCCATCCGCAGTGAAGGCCATGGGCGTCGTAAGGAGCGAAATCAGCGGTCTCCATTCGCCGCCCGCTGTCGGCCGGATCTCGATAGTTTCCTTGCTCCTCCGCGCGAGCCAGCGCGCACTTGGATCTGGGATGGAGCTTCCGCCGTTCCCGTAAAGGCCCGTCAACCGATCAACGCTGGTTGCCTGGCGTGCCGCGAGATCCCAACGAATCAATTCGTCGCCTGGTTGCCGCACGATGTAGATGGCCTGGCCGTCGGCGCTGCTAAAAATAGGCCCGCCTGAGAGTCCAGGAACCGCTCCCAGCGATTCCACGCGGCCGGAATCGAGAGAGACCGAGAATACCTCGAGGGCACGCTGCGCTCCACCGTTCGTACAGACGAGCTTGGCATTCTCCGGCCGGGCACAAACTGGTATGCTGCTGCCCTGGTACACCTCCCGCCCCTCCCCGCCGGCGATGTCCTGCAGGCGGACCGACCATTTGCCATTCTGCGCGCCTGGAACGGAGTAGATGATTTGCGAGCTGTCAGGAGACCATGCGGCGAAAAACCAAACGGCGCTGCCGGCGCTCGGGTTCCACTCCTTCCATTGAACGGAACGGCCACTTGAGTCCAATGTTCCCAGCCAGGCTGCGGAATTGCCGCCGTTATTGGTCGATCCACAAATCAGGGCTCCCTCGGAATTGACCGAGCCGAATTGACACGGACCGTAACGGACGAGAATCGAATCGCCGGACCGCCGTCCGTCCTTTACCGGGAAGAGGTAGAGCGCCTCGGAACCGGAATGAGCGCTAGCGAGGATCAGATAGCGCCCATCGCGTGTCCAGTCAATCAGGCGAGCATTATCGGAAACCAGTTGCGGCTCTCCACCCTGGATTGGCGCGACAGAGACCTTGCCGAAGCCCCATCGGCTTTCCGAAATGGCGATGAAACGGCCATCCGGGGAAGGACGGTTCAACTCGCCGCACGACACTGGCACTTTGCGTATTTCACCATCCGTCATCGAGTACCGCCAAAGCTGGCTCCCGCCATTGGCATCCCGCCTACAGCGAAACAAATAGCGGTTCTCCCAGGACCAGTCCGGGTAACCCCTGGAGGCACCACCATATTCGAACTCCCGGTAGCCTGTGCCGTCGGTTCTGATCAAAGCGCCCATGAGGGACCCGTCCTCTCTCCCCAAGGAAAGGGAGGCCACCGAAAGATCCCGTGAGACTGCATTGCCGACGATCTGCTCTCCCGCTTTCGGCTTGAACACCACTCGCTTGTCCTTACCAGCCAGGTCGCTGACGGTGAATGCGCCGGTGGCGGGATCCACATACACCTGCCGCCGGCCATCTGTTGTCTGGACATGCGGGATGGGATCGTAGGGGTATGGCAGTTCGATTTTTCGTTGCGTCATCGTCGCCGGCCCGGCGGGGCGATTTCCCAACCGCAGCGCCACCAGCCGCGCATTCGCCGTCGCCGAGGGTTCGCGCTGATCCTTGTAATCGCGCGCCACCTGCTCATAAATCTTGACGGCGTTGTCCTTGCCGAGCTTCTCGTAACAGCGCGCCTCGGCCACCAGCGCCTTGGCCGCCAGCGCGCGGTCCGAGGCAAACTCCGTGGCCACCCGCTGGTAGAGCTTGATCGCCTCTTCCAGATTCCCCGCCGCGCGCTCCGCGGTAAAGGCTTTTTGAAACAACTCGGCTCCCGATTCGGCGGCGAAAACAGCCAGCGCGAAGATGATTCCGGCAGCAAGTATTCTCTTTTTCATGGCATTCCTCCTTACCGCCCCGCCTGCTGTTTGGGCTCGAAGTTCTCCAGGATCCACACCTGCTCGCCGATGAATGACCCCGCGAGGAGCTTGCGCCCGTCGGGGCTGACATAGAGGACTGAGCTCTCCCTGGCGACGCCGGGGAAATCGCCGATCCGCTCCGGTTGGCCGCCGACGGTCGAAACGCGGAACAGACCGCGCTTGCCGGCGGCGTCCACGTCGTAAAAGAGAAGCCAGTTTCCATCGGGCGTGAAGCCCATGGCCGTCTCAGGGAGCGAAATCAAGGGCCTCCATTCGCCGCCCGCCATCGGCCGGATCTCGATGGTCTGCTTGTTCCTTCGCGCGAGCCAGCGCTCACTTGGATCCGGGATGCTTTGTCCGCGGACGTACCAACCCGTCAACCGGTCCACAGTGGTTGCCTGGCGTGTGGCGAGATCCCAGCGAACCAGTTCCTCCCCTGGCTGCCGCATCAGGTAGATCGCCCGGCCGTCCGCGCTGCTGAGAACGGAGGCGCCGTCGGATCCGGGAACCGTTCCCAGCGATTCCACGCGGCCGGAATCGAGCGAGACCAAGAACACCTCGATGGGAGGCTCCGCACTGACATTCGTACAGATGAGCTTGGCATTCTCCGGCCAAGCGCAAATTGGAACGCTGCCGGCCCGATACACTTCCCGATCCTCTCCGCCGGCAATGTTGTGCAGGTAGATCGCGGACTGCGGCGTGCCCGGAACGATATAGGCAAATTGCGAGCTGTCGGGAGACCATGCGGTGTTTAATAACCAAACGGTGCTGCCGGCGCTCGGGTTCCACTCCCTCCATTCAACGGAACGGCCACTCGATTCCAATGTTCCGAGCCTGGCCGCAGTGTAGCCGGGCTGGGTGCAAATCAAGGCTCCCTCGGCATTGACCGAGCCCAATTGGCAGGGACCGTAACGGACGAGAATCGAATCGCCGGACCGCCGGCCGTCCCTCACAGGGAACAGGTAGAGCGCCTCGGAACCGGAACGCGCGCTAGCGAGGATCAGATAGCGGCCATCGCGAGTCCAGTCAATCAGGCGGGCATTATCGGAGACCAGTTGCGGCTCTCCACCCTGGATCGGCGCGACAGAGACCTTGCCGAAGTTGGAGTAGCTTTCGGAAATGGCGAGGAAACGGCCGTCGGGCGAAGGACGGTTCATCCCGCCACACGCCATCGGCACTTTGCGGATTTCTCCATCCGTCATCGAGTACCGCACAAGCTGGCGCGCGCCATTGGGATCGGTCTCGCAACGGTACTTGTAGCGGTTGTCCCAGGACCAGTCTGGGACGACGTCAGTGAGGAGGTGATACTCTCCGAACTCCCGGTAACCGGTGCCGTCGGTCTTGACGAAGGCAAGCAGGTGGGACCCGTCCACTCTATCCAAGGCGAGGGAGACCACTGAGAAGTCCCGTGAGACTGCTTGGCCAGCGATCTGTTCTCCCGCTTTCGGTTTGAACACCACTCGCTTGTCCTTACCGGCTAGGTCGCTGATCATGAATGTGCCCGTGTTGGCATCGACATACACTTGCCGTCGGCCGTCCGTTTCGATGACATGTGCGACGGAGCTGTCGCTGTAGAACGGCGTCAGATCGATTTTTCGTTGCGTCATCGTGGCCGGCCCGGCGGGGCGATTTCCCAGCTTCAACGCGACCAGCCGCGCGTTCGCCGTCGCCGAGGGCTCGCGCTGATCCTTGTAATCGCGCGCCACCTGCTCGTAAATCTTGAGGGCGTTGTCCTTGCCCAGTTTCTCGTAACAGCGCGCCTCGGCCACCAGCGCCTTGGCCGCCAGCGCACGGTCCGAGGCGAACTCCGTGGCCACCCGCTGGTAGAGCTTGATCGCCTCTTCCAGATTCCCCGCCGCGCGCTCCGCCGTCACGGCTTTTTGAAACAGCTCCGCTCCCGATTCGGCGGCGCAAACGACCAATCCCGACATGACCATCAGAACCGTCAGCTTCATGTGAGTTCTCCTCTGAACTCTACAATGCTCCGTCTAGCGGAAAAAGTCGCAATGCAGATGCAAGATCTTTGTCATGGAATTGTCTGCCTGCCTGAGACGACATGCAGCTTCAGAGGCAGCACTTGGGCGTATTTTTCAAAGTCGGGGTCCGTCGTGAAGATAGCCATGCCGCGCCTCTGCGCCACTGCGCAAATCAGCATGTCGGTAAGAGAGACGGCTATTCCCTTCGACCGGCAGCTATTGTAAGCCTGCGCAGCCGTCTCATGGTCCTCCGAATCCACCGGTTCATCCGCGAAGGCGCGCAGGCTATCGCGCAGCGCTTCAAACTGGGCATCCGTCTTGATCCCGGATAGTGCTTCCCGGCGGACAAGGCCGATGATTCTCGCGCGTCCCTCGGCTACCAATCTGGTCCACTCATCCACTAGCAGCCGTTCCTGGCTATTGAGATCTCCGGCTTTGCGCCGCAGTGCGAGCGACCAAACGGACGTGTCAACCAGAACATTCACGGCCGGCGTTTGCGCATTCGCTCCCGCTTGTAATCGTAGTCATCGTAGTACTCGATCTTGCCAACCAGATCCAAGATCGCCAACTGCTTGCGCCGCCGGACGTACTCGTCCAAAGCGGCGTTCACGGCCTCTTTCTTGGTGCGGTGGTGTCCGAGCTCGCGCGCTTCTTCAATCAACCGGTCGTCGAGGGCTAGATTTGTGGGCATAGAATCCCCACACCATCCTACACAATCCGATGTGTAAAATCAAGGCACGAACTTGTATCCCATCCCGTGCACGGTTTTGATGTGCTCCGGCTGCGAGGCGTCCCGCTCTATGTCATGAAACTGTATACTGGCTTTTTTGTAAAGGGCGCTGCGCCCCCGTGGTCCGCAGTATGACACAGGAGCCAATTGAACAAAAGGGAGTTCCGGTTCGAGTGGGACAAGGCAAAGGCCGCCGCCAATGTCCGGAAGCACCGGATTGGCTTCGACCTCGCCGCAACTGTCTTCCGCGATCCACAACTCCTTACGATTGCCGACCTGGAGCATGTCGAGGAGGAACGCTGGTTGTCAATCGGCTGGGCAAGCCATGGCAAGATACTTTCGGTGGTTTACCTGTGGTCGGAATCGGATCCGAGGGCGACGAAGATCCGGCTTATATCGGCTCGCACTGCAACTCAAGCCGAGATTCGCCGCTAGCTATAAGAGAGGACGCATGAGCGACCGCCCAATCGAAGACGACGATATGCCCGATGAAGTCGACTTTAGCCAAGGCGTCCGGGGCCTGCATCACATCCCGGCGGACGCGACCGTATATTTGCCCACATCAATAGAGCAGAGCGTCTGGGAGTACTTCTCGCGCAAGGCGGAACAGAGGGGAATTAGCCTGGAAGATCTCCTGACCGATGTCCTGAAGCGGGATATCGAGATCAACGAGGCGCTCAAATAAATCCCCGCTTCCTCAAGGAACGAATTTATATCCTGTCCCGTGGACGGTTTTGATGTGTTCCGGCTGCGAGGCGTCCCGCTCCAGCTTGGCGCGGAGGCCCGCGATGTGGTTGTCCACCGTGCGGCTGGAAGGATACGATTCGTATCCCCATACCTCGTTTAACAAATCGTCCCGCGTCACCACCTCGCCCGAGCGGGAGGCAAGGTATCGCAAGACAGCGAATTCCTTGCGCGTCATCTCCACCGGTTTTCCGCCGACGCGCGCTTCGTAGCTGCGAAAGTCGATCTCGGCTTGGCCGAAGCGCACCTCGTCCGGCAGAGCGGGCGCGTCATCCGCGCCCGGCTGGCTGCGCCGCAAGAGAGCGCGCACGCGGGCCATCAGCTCGCGCACGGAAAACGGTTTCGTGACGTAGTCGTCCGCGCCCAGATCCAGGCCCAGGACGCGATCCGGCTCCTCGCTGCGCGCGGTCAGCATCAGAATCGGAGTCTGTATCCCTTCCCCGCGCAGCTTGCGGCACAGTTCCAGCCCGCTCATCCGCAGAAGCATCAGATCCAGCAGGATCAGCTTCAGGCTTGCGCTCGCGCTGCAAGTGATAACCGGTTTCGCCATCCGTCGCGGTGACCACCTCATAGCCCTCAAAGCGCAGATTGTCGGTGAGGCCGCGCAAAATGGCGGGGTCGTCTTCCACCGCGAGAATCGTGATCATCGGTGCGCACCTATGGCCGCCTCGGCGGGCGCGATAGGAAGAACGATGCTGAACTTGCTGCCGGCGCCGGGCGCGCTTTCCACTTCCACCCGCCCGCCATGGGCCTTGGCGATGTGAGCCACCAGCGTCAGCCCCAAACCCGTCCCCGCGATCAAATGGTTCTCATGCGAAGGCGCCCGATAGAATTTTTCAAAGATGTGCTTCTGCTCCTCCGGCGCCAGACCCAGCCCATGGTCGGCGACCTCGATGACCGCGTCCCCGTTGCGCGAGCCCAGGCGCAGATCGATTTCGCGGGCGTCCCCGGAGTATTTCATGGCGTTGGTGAGAAGGTTCAGGATCGCCTGCTGGATGGCGTCCGGGTCGGCCTGCAATTCAGGCATTTGATCCTGGACCGAGAGACGCAACTCGAACCCCTGCTGCGACAGCGGAAATTGCATAGTGCGCGCGGCTGAGCTGGCAACCTCTTCCAGACGCGTCGGCCGGAGGCGGTAGATCTTCTTGCCTTGTTCGATCTTGGAGAAGTCGAGCACGTTATCAACAAGCCGGGCCAGACGCTCGCTCTCATTAACGATAGTTTCCAGATACTCGGACTTAGTGCGCTCATCGCGGCCCCGGCCCATCGAGAGCGTCTCCGCGAACATGCGGATCGCCGTCAGAGGAGTCTTCAGCTCGTGTGAGACGCTGGCGACGAATTGCGAGCGCACCTCGTTCATGCGCACGTCGCGATCGACGTCGCGCAAGAGCAGGTAACCGCCGAATACCGCAATCCCCAAGACCAACGCGAGCGCCGCGATCCAGATGGCGGCCGGCAAACCTGGGCGCGTGGCCGCCTGAAAGCGGCTATCCGTCCATTCCGCGCGGAGGCCGGGAAAGGACTCGCCCAAAGCAATAATCAGCGACGGGCTGCTTCGCGTGTCACTTCGCGTATGAGGGGAAGCTGTGCCCTCGGCCGCGTGGCCGAGCAGTCTTACCCCGGGTGGAACAACCATGGCGGACGACACAGCCATCACCAGTCCCGGCAAAGGCGGCTGTGGAGACGTCATGGTAACCAGCCAGAGCGGGTTGCCATACGGAACCCAGACCGATCCGTTAGACGCCGCGCCGGATTCAATCTGCGCGCGTACGCGCGGAAAGTCTTTGGCCAGTGCCTCGACTTGTTCCATTTCCGCGATTCGTTCGGCGAGTTTCTGGCCCGTCCGGATGTCGAGAGGCGAGCCGAGAAGCGAGCGGATCATGTAAAGCTCGGATAGCGTGAGCTGATGGTCGCCGTTTATTTGACTGCTCAGGAAGCTCCGGACACCATCCGAGTCACGCCCGGCAGCCAGGAGACGCTCCGCCGAATAAATCCGGAAGCCGACCCCCTGTTCGTCCCTGGCCTCGGCCGGATCGTTGAGGAGAAGGCGATACTGGCTGAATGCATCGTCGGCCCTTCCTGCCTTGGCCAGTGTTCGCGCGAGCGCCAGCCCCGCCTCGCCGCGTTCCCCGGCGCTTCGGGCGGAGGCAAGCGCCAGACGATATGCTTCCGCCGCCGCGTCGTCCTTTTGTACAAACTCCTGGGCCTCGCCTGCTTGTCGATGCTGCGCGAATTCCCGTGAGGCGGGTTCACCTCGCGAAATTGTCGACTCCCACCGGAATACCAGCCGGTCATTATCCAGGCCCGCCGTGAAGACGACGGCCGGATTCTCGGAGGCGTGGGTTCCGCTCGAATCCGGCAGGCGCATCAAGCGGTTGATTTCCTGTAGCTTGATCGTTTCAAAGCGGGAGGAGAGTTCCCGGCGCAATTGATCGACAGCGTCGCGCTGCTGATCCATGGCCCGTTTGGCGGCCAATTCCTGGTCCTCATACATCAGGCGGCCAGCGAGTCCGATCAGGGCCCCCGCCGGCGCAAGAATGGCGACTAGGAACAGGAAGATCTGCCGCTTGTGGCGGGTGACGCTCATGGTGCTCAACTACTGGCATTGTATAAGCTTCCACGGGAATAGTTGTCATGGAATTGTCAGCCGGGCGCTACGGCAGCAGAGCGCGAAATCCCCTTCCCCCAATCACGTTCACTTATCTCACGCAGGTGAGCTTCGCGCTGATGGCTTGACCCACGTGGCGGTGCGTATGCTCCGCGATATGCGTCAATAGCTCCAGAACGGTGGTCGGCAGGCGCTGCGCTCCCATCAGGACGGCCCCTATAATATAGATTCAGTGCCCAAAATCACCTATATCTCCTTCCAGGGAGACATCCACAAGATCGATGTGCCCACCGGCGATTCCGTTATGGAGGGCGCGGTCCGCAACGGGATCGATGGAATCGTGGCGGAATGCGGCGGCAACATGCTCTGCGCCACGTGCCACGTGTACGTCGACGAGCAATTCCTGCCGCTCCTTCCACCCATCGGCGAAGAGCAGGACTCCATGCTCGATTCCACCGCCTGCGAGCGCCTGCCCAACAGCCGCTTGAGCTGCCAAATCCAGGTCCGGCCGGAGCTGGATGGTCTGGTGGTGCGGATGCCGGAATACCAGAAATAATCACGCTTCGCCCAAGCACGGGCCTTCCGACGAGCGCATTTTAGCTACCGTTTCGCTGGTGGGGCTCGTCTATGCGGATGCAATGATAACGCCATGCCCTGCGAGGACGTTGCACTTATGTGGATATACTTCTCGCTGGTCGCGCTAATCGCGGCTCTCCCGCCCCGTGCCGCCGCGCAGCAGGCCCAACCGCTCGCCTTTGAGGTCGCCAGTGTCAGGCAGGCCCCAAACTCCGCGCCGCTGACACCCGAAGACATCCGAGCCGGCCGGAACGTACCCCGCATGAGCATCGAGGGCGACCGCGTCGACATTACCAACATGCCCATGCGGACCATTCTCGGCATAGCCTATGGCGTGATGCCAATATACATCTTCGGTGAGAGTTGGCTCGAAGGTGTGCGATGGGACATCCAGGCCAAAATGCCTGCTGCAGCCACCAGGGAACAGGTTCCCGGCCCTCTGCGCGCGTTGCTTGAGGAGCGCTTCGCGCTGCGCGCTCATTCGGAGATGCGCGATATGCCGATCTACGCGCTGGTCGAAGCCAAAGGTGGCATAAGACTCCAGGGATTGCCCCCCGATGCGCCGATTTCCTCGAAAACCGACCCGGCTTCAGGCAAGATGGAGATGGTCGGCACATTGGATACCATCATCGGGCTCACCGGCGGAGCCGCCCGCCTGAACGCGCCCGTCGAGAATCACACGGGGCTGAGCGGGAAGTACAAGGTGTCGCTTGACACGCGCCTCGTATTTGCCTGGGCACAACAGATGAAACCAGGCGACAGCGTAACGCCGGGACCGGACGATTCCGACGCGGTCGACCGGATGTCGGAGATACTGGCGCCGATGGGACTGAAGCTGGAGCGCCGCAAGGTCCCCAAGGAAGTCGTCGTGATCGATCACATGAACAGGACCCCCACCGAGAACTGAATCCGGTAAGGGCTTGGACCGCGGCTTCCTTAAGGGATAGCCCTCGGGTACTTTCTTTCCAGTTCCGTCGTGGGAATGGTGATCCGATACTGCGCCACCCCGGCTGAATCAAGCAAATCGTAGCTGCCCCCGATGCTGGGCGGGCCGTCTTGCCCGCCGAGGAACATCACCGACCGCTCGGCGACAGCACCACCCGTAGCACGATCGCGCATCCATTGCCATCGGCCGGAATTCAGCTTGGTTGGAGAGCCGACATCAAAGCGCATCTTCACCGTAAGAGTTGATGAGCCGTCTCCAAATATGGCCTCCACGTCGAGGCGATCCCCATCGCGTGTGCCTCGCACCTGCCGGAGGACATACGAGGCGAGGTTCTCGTGGCCAGTCAGATCCTCGACGGGCTGCCCGGGCGGCTTGTTGCATGCGGCGACAACAACGACCAGACAGCCCAGCAGCGCTCGCGCCCACTGTGTCCCCCGAGAGCCAAGGAGGGAAGTCATGTCTCCATCTTCGCGCCGAGGCCGTCAAGTTACCGGTAAAAGTCTGCTAATTACAAAGCCGGCGGTGCTGTCTCCCCCGGTGTCTCTCCTGGATTCGGGGCCGGTGGCTTTGATGGTCCGGCCGGTTTTCCGTCCTCAAGCACGACGAATGGTGCGACGCCCGCAGCCGACAACGATTCGAACGTCGCCAGCGGCGAGTTGCCCGCAAACACCAGCACCATATTCGGAGCCGACTTCGGATTGCGCGCGGCAAATACCAATGCATCGCGCTCCGATGCCCACGGCTTGGAATCCACGTGGTAAACGGCACCCTGGTAGTCCAGGCCAATCTCTGACGACCACTCGGCCAGGGCCGAGTTGGTCTCGGGCCGGCCAATGAAGGCTACATCACTCGAAGCCAATATCGATGCCGGAACTTCGTAGTCCTTATAAATCGGAAATTCGCGCTGCGTTCGCTCGCGCAGGCGGGCCTGCACCTGCTCCGCGGTATAACGATTGGCGCCCGCTTCGCGCACCGTTCCGTAAACGATTACCCCGGGCAACTGGCGCTCTCCGAACTGACTGACCGACCATGCTGGTCCCGAGCCCGGATCGGGAGGCGCATAGGTCACGCCGGCCTTGTCCAGAAACGATTGCGCGCTGACGGTTTTCGTCGTATTCGCCTGGAAATAATCTTTCATCAGCTTCAGGAATGCTTCATCGCCCAGCTTGCGACGCAGACCGTCGAGAAACAGCACGCCTTCCGCCTCCTGAATACGGAACCGATTCAACGGAGTATCGGCGGACAGCTTCAAGCCACGCAGACGCACGCGCTCATTGTCAATAGCTTTATCCAGCTCCTTCGACTGAATGATGCGGTAATAGGCGGCCGATCCAGCGACGAACGAGTCATCGGCATCCGAAGCCGGCAGCAGCCAGCCCTTCCAAAGCCGGTCTTCGCTGATCGCCGTGGGGGGCTTCTTTCGTTCTTCGTCGGCCTTTTTCGCAGTGACACGCTCTCTTTCACGCGCCGCAATTGAAGACTGCAGACTCTCCGAAGGCGCCGCTTCGAAAACAGTGTAGCCTCCGGGAAAAAGACCGCGGTTCGGGCCACGATTGCCCGGATAGGCTGGCTGCACACTCTCGTTCGGCCGTCCGAATTCGGCCCAGACCATCATGTGATTCGCCATATCGGCCGTGGCGATCTTGGCGTCGATGGTCGAACGGCTCACCAGTGGCGCGCTGTCAAAAGCTTTATAAGCGAACTGCTCGTCGATCTGGCCTTTGTACTTGTTGTAGAGATCCTGCCACGCAAGATCGCGCACCGCGGGCACATAAGGAGCAAATTGTGGCGCCCCTGCAGGATCAGGAAGGTATTCGAGATTGACCTGAATGTCCTTCGGGTTGTTATCGCCCCAATAAAAGCCGGGTGTGTTGCCGAACCACTCGTTCTTTGAGCTACGCCAGAGCTTCGTGTGATTCGTGCCAAGCTCAAACATTGCGATCTCGTTATTCTTCGCGTCGCCGATCAGCCACTCATTGGTGTAGAGGCCGTTGTTGTGATCGTCGAGTAGCTTCACAATCTCGTCGACATTGCCGCCGTACTGAATCGCCAAACGCGCGCGGAACGCCACCGGTGTTCCCTGGGCGTTGAAGGGTGTCTGGTCGAGCGTGGTTTCCGTCAGAACCATACCTGCGTCGTTCTGATACCAGTCGGTGCCGCTTTCGATTCCGCCGGGATAGCTCTGCATGAGGATGTGATGGCCGGATTCCGGCTTGATGTCGAGCATCACGTTGGTCTGCTCGCCAACTGTAGGCGACGACCAGGTCACGTGACCGATGATCATCTTTCCGTCACGCGTGGCAGGCCCGGTGGCCGCGAAAGCGCTGCAGCGGTCGGTGGACCCCTGCCTTGACCCGTTCGCGTACGGCGGAGCGTCGAAGCGTTCGCCTTCGATCCCTGTCGGCGTCGTTCTGACCGCCGCGCGCAGCTCGTCCATCTCGATTTCGGTATTCGCCGCGACGATGTCGATCAGATCCAGCTTGCGGTTCAGGAATTTTGCAGCATTGGCATTGGCGCCGTCGGCGATGCCGCGCATTTCCTCCAGAATCTCGCGGTCGAATCCGCGCAGGAAGAGCGCATCGGCGGTGGTACGGATCTCGTTCCATGAGCGCTCGTCCGAGCGGCCGGCCAGTTCCCAGTTGGCGCGCGTCAGATATTCCGGAATCTCGTGGGCCATCAGATAACCGTGCTGGAAGCCGCGCTCGTACGGCTTGCCCTCGATGTGAAGGTAGATCCAGCCGGCAGCCGGATAACGGTATGCCGGGCCGAAGGTCTGCACAGCATCGGAAGCAGGCCATTCACCGGTCGATGAAACCTCGTCCAGAGAGACTCCGGCAAACCAGGCTTTCCCGTGCAGCGCTCCGCCATTACCTGCGGTGACAACGATCTGATCCTGTGCACGCGTCGCTATGAAACGAAGACTGACCCGCGTCCAGGGTTTTGTGCCGGCAACCGAAGACGAATGCACGTCAAACGGCATCGAGGCCATGGTGAGCGCCACGCCGGAGGCGATGGGGGACCGGGCGAGGTCGCGCACGGTTAGGTCTTCCGTACGCACCCAGCCGGCGAGCTCGTATCGTTTTCCAATCGTCAGATTGATCGGAGTCGAGCGGACACTGGCGTCGGGCTCCCGGGACGATGCTTCGAGCCGCATCGCTACGGCGCCCTCGTGCGTGACAGACGGATCGGTGACCGCGAGGCCGTGTAACGGTGTCCACGACTTGTCGGTGAAAGAAAGGGGCGCGGCCTGCATCGACCAGGCCAGAAAAATCAAGCAGATCGGGCGGATCAAGTTTTGACCTCCGTCGATTCAATATACCAATCGGAGCGCACCGGGGGACAACCACCCCCGCGCAAGGCCGTTACCAACGTGCAAAGCGTTTGGCGCACACCGCATCTATGATGGACGCGGTCTTTAGATTTGATGGACGCGGTCTTTAGATTTGCGTCTCCATCACTGGGGATGAAGCCGGCACACGGAACAATCGCTCCGCGTTGAGGTGGCTGATGAGATCCCGCTCTTCCTTCGTAAGCTCTGCTTCTTTCAAAAAGCGTACGGCGGTACCACTGTCCTCATATGGGTAATCGATCGCGAACAGGATCCTCTCCGCGCCCACCGCGTCGAGGCAGTAGCGCAGAACCCTGGAATCGCACATGCCACTTGTCGAGATAGAAAAGTTTTGCCGGATATACCCGCTCGGTTTCAGCTTGAGCTTGACCATGCCGAGAGTGGCACCGGACCACGAATAGAAGCCCCGGTAGATGTTGTCCAGCCGCCATAACCAGAAAGGAAACCCCTCGCCCAAATGGCCCAGCACGATTCTGAGTTTGGGGTGGCGATCGAGAACTCCACTCATGATGAGCCTGATCGCGTGCGTGCTTGCTTCAGCCTGGTATCCCCAGAGCGGTGCGATCATACCGTAAGTCCGGGAATGGACCTGACATCTGCGGACTCGTCCGTTAGGCGCCTCCGGATCGTGTCATTTTTCGGGAGAGTGGACATGAACGCCCGCTCGGGCTCTTCGTCCACGGGTACTCGAAGCCAGGCGGTCTCAGTGAGATAGCTTTCAGTCAAGAAATGTTCTTCAACTGCGATTACTCGCGACTTGTATTGACCGGCTGTCATGGCATTTCCTTTCAAATCTGCGTTTGGCTTCACGCTGGCGCTCCGCCGCTAAGCAGCAGGTGCTGGCCGCTTACAGATGCCGACAAATCGCTCGCCAAATATTCCGCCGCGTTTGCCACATCTTCAACTGTCGCCATGCGCTGCATTGGATTGTTGTTCTTAATAAATTCGAGGACTTGAGGCCGCACCTCTTTCGCGGAAACTCCTGCACCTTCCGTGGCTGTCGGGAGAATCGAATTGACTGTGACACCTCTTCCGCCAATCTCCTTGGCAAGCACTTCAACGAGAAATTGAGGAGCCAATTTGCTCCCACCATAAGGCGCATGGCCGGGCGTTGGAAACCGGGTGGTACTCGAGCCGACGTAGATGATACGGCCATTGTCTGCCACGTGCTTTGCCGCCGCCTGTAAGGTGAAAAATGCGCCCTTCGTATTGACATTAAAGAGGCGGTCGAACTCCTCTTCCGTGAAGTCGACGATTGCCTGGTCGACGAGTTCGATGCCCGCGTTTGCAACAACAATATCCAGACGACCGAAATGCTCCATGGAACAAACGAAGAGCCGATGGATTTCGTCCACCTTAGCAAGATTGGCCTGGATGGCGATAGCTTTGACGCCGTTTCGCTCGATGGCTTCAACTGTTGCCAGAGCTGGCTGCTTGCTCGCGGAGTAGTTGACGATTACGTCAGCACCGAGTTTTGCAAATCGCTCAGCAATGGCTTTGCCAATACCGCGGCTCGAACCGGTCACCAAAGCTGTCTTACCTGATAAAATGCCCATCTCAGAGATTCATGCCGCCTGAAGCCTCGATACGTTGTGCGGTGACCCAGCGGTTCGCATCGGAGAGCAGCGAGGCAATCATTGGGCCGATATCGTCCGGCAGGCCTGCCCGTCCGAGTACAGTCATCGCCGCAACCTGCTTGTTGATTTCAGGATTGTCGCGAACCATGCCGCCGCTGAAATCCGTCTGTATGGCGCCGGGAGCAACCGCGTTGACCGTGATAGAGCGCGGTCCGAGTTCCTTGGCCAGATAATGCGTAAAGACCTCGATCGCGCCCTTGAGAGATGCATAGGGGATGGTGTCTGGAGTCCAGAAGCGCGTCAAGCCTGTCGATATATTCACGATGCGGCCTCCATTGTGCATGATCCTCACGAGCTTTTGTGTAAGGAAAAAGACGCCTTTGAAATTGACCTCGTAAACCCTGTCGAGTTCGTCTTCGGTCACCTTGTCAAAGGCGTTGTGGTGCGCGATCCCGGCATTGTTTACGAGGTAATCTATGCGCTCGGAACCCCACTCTCTCACGGTGGAGTTCACGCGACCAACAAAGTTGTCGAACTCGCCCACCTCTCCCGTGTCAAGCCGGAAAGCGACCGCCTTCACTCCGGCGTTTGTTGCGGCTGAGATGACCTCATCGGCCTCGGCAGACCTTGAGACAAATGTGAAGATTGTATTCACGCCCCTTTCCGCAAGGGCGAGCACTGTACTTCTTCCCAGACCGCGGCTCCCGCCGGTGACAACTGCGATTCTCGTCCTTCTAGAGGCAAATCGCGCTTCGTTTGTCATCTCCATCATCCTCTTCACGCCGGAGCTCGTCTTCGGCTCGGAACCAGTCTTGGGCGGGTGAGCCGATAGGGCATCCGCGCTCAAGCCAAAACTGATATGCCAAGCGTTCTGTCTCTTCTTGATCCAGTTGTTTCTGCATGGTGCGCTACCTTCCTTTCCTCAATTTCTGAGAAGTACGAACCATTCTGCGTCAGCCAACGGCATATGTCACGACCGCTTCGCGCCCTCACGACTGCCCGTGAGGGCGCGTGGTGTACGATCGTGGGCGATCTGTTTGAAGCGAAGCTTCCTCCCTCAGTGGGCTCCACTGAGAGACGAGTAAATCTCCTATTTCCACGCTTCTGCCAGTTGATGCATCAGAGGCACAAACGGCATGTCGATAGCCTCATATACCGCTGGCGCGAGCGGGTCGGCGTTATCGGCCAATAGTTCACACATCAGCGAAGCGTAATCGCCCAGCTTCACGCCGGCCTGGGACAAGCGAAACATCGCCGCCTCGCGACCCGCGTCCGTAAAGGAGGCGGAAGCATCGACTACCAGATAGGATTCGTAACCGGCTGCTACGGCCGCCATCGCCGGAAGCGCCCCGCAGACTGGCAATGACACACCGGCGAAGAGGAGGCACTTCCGCCCAGTCGCCGCGATTCTTTGAACGAATCGAGGATCATCCCAGGAGTTGATGATGGTACGCGTCAAAATGTCCTGACCATCGATCGCATCGACCAACGCCGGGATTGTCGGCCCCCAGAAGTCTGTGGCGGCGTTCGTCACCACCACTGGTATGCCTAGTATCTTGGCCGCCTTGGCGAGATGCACGACGTTATGTTCCAGATCCTGAGTGGTCATGTCACGGACACCAGCAAGGAGACCGACTTGATGGTCGATTAAAACGACAGCCGTATTTTTACGAGTGATTTTCGTCATGGATTAACTCCTTTTGCATCGTTTCCTTTTCTGCTTCATTTGCCCCCGTTGCACCCCAAGCAGGCTCGAAGGCGCTCCAGAAGAACCGTGCGGTCAAAGGGCTTGGCCAGAAACGCTGCCGCGCCGGCGCTCATGGCGCGGATGCGCATTTCCTCGTCACCATGCGCGGTGATGAAGATTATGGGAATCGGATTGCCTTCATCGTGCAAGTGTGACTGCAGATCGAGGCCAGACATTCCAGGCATGCGAATGTCGGCAATAAGGCAACGAACTTCTCCCAAACGGCTTGAACTGAGAAACGCCTCCGCTGACGCGAATGCGGCAGCGGTGTATCCCGCTGTTTTCAGCAGCCGTTCCAACGCCGTCCGGACCATTTCCTCATCTTCGACGACGGCGATCAAAGGCGCCGCGCTGGGAGACTGCACAGCCTGAGTGTATGCTATCTACAGAAAAGGGGATAGTTACCAAAAGTTTTATACTTCGTATAAAAACCTTTAGCAGGGAAAATGGTGACAGGGAGTGGGCGAGTTAAATGGGGGATGAAAAGGTCAGAAAGATTTCGCCTGCGGCAGCTTCAGCTTTTCGGCCATTCTGCCCAGTTCGGCGGGAGAACCAGCGTGCATCTTTCGCATGACACGGCCCCGATGAACGGCAACGGTGATTTCGCTCAAACGGAGCGTAGACCCTACCTCTTTCGTGTGCATGCCGGAGACGATAAGTCCCATCACCTCCCGCTCACGTGCGGTGAGGGCGCTGTATCGTTCTTGCAGCACCGCAACGTCGCTTCGCTCTTCGTTAGTTGCTTCGTCGCGCGCGAGGGCCTGCTGGACTGCATCTAGAAGGTCCTGACCTCGAAACGGCTTAGCGAGAAACTCAACTGCACCCGACTTCATGGCCTTCACGGCCAGAGGCACATCAGCATGGGCCGTGATGAAAATAACCGGAATCCTAGTGCCCGCCTCGACTAACTTTTGTTGCACATCGAGTCCGCTCATTCCAGGAAGCCGGATGTCCAAAATCAGACAACTGGGTCCCTGGGGCAAGTTCCGTTCCAGGAAATCCTTTGCACTTCCAAATGCCTCCGCACGCAGCCCGACGGTTTTCAGCAGGCGCTGCATCGCTGCACGCACATCCGCATCATCATCGACCACGAATACAGTAGCGGGAGTTGGAAAATTCATGCAGGCTTACCTGCGTGCTGCGGCAATTCTACGGTAAACGTAGCGCCGGGGCCGGCGTTTCCACGGGCCGATAGCCGTCCGCCATGCGATTCCACGATCGATCGGCAAATCGCCAGACCCATCCCAGTACCTTGCGATTTGGTCGTGAAAAACGCGTCGAAGATGCGCTCTTCGTTGCCCTCCGGCAGACCTACCCCCGTATCACTGACCGAGATCAATACTTCCCCCGTTTCTGTCAGTTCCGATCTCACAACCAGATCACCCTCCTTTTGCTTCATGGATTCGAGCGCATTCAGCAAGAGATTCATGACGACTTGCTGCAATTGCACACGGTCGCCCCCCACGCGCGGAGCCTCCTCAGCCAGTTCCATACGGACTGCAACCGAGGACATCCGAGCTTCGTGCTGCAATAAAGCCGCGATTTCGCGAATCACCTGGTTGACATCCACCAACTCCCGGTCCGGATTGCTTTTCCGCGACAATGATCGCAGACGGTCGATAATCGCGGCCGCGCGCTTGACGGATAGGAGAATCGCTGACGTAGCGTCATCCAATTCCAGAACATCGACTTGTTTTCGCTGAAGCAGTTCCAAGCACACTTCCGCGTTCATCACAGCGGCGGTCAACGGCTGCTTAAGTTCGTGCCCCAATGAGGCAGACATCTCTCCCATGACGCTGATCCTGTTCATATGCGCTAGATTGGCTTCTAGCTGACGCAGCCTCTCGCGCTCCTCTTGGGCGCGTTTTCGTTCCGTTACGTCCATCACGGTGCCGACCATTTCGATCAGCTCTCCGCTCGCACTGAGAATGGGCGTCCCACTGCATGGATGTGTCTAACGCTTCCATCTGCCAGAACGATCCTGTATTCGTGGTCAATGTCAGTTCCGCCGCGCATTCCTTTGTCACCATTTTCGCGCGCCCTGTCGCGGTCCTCTGGATGGACCCTCTGTAGGACTGTATCGCGGTCCGGAGGCCGCTGCATCAGGTCGAAACCCCAGATCCGGAACATCTCCTCAGACCAGTAGACATCGCCCTTTGGGTTGCGGGCCCAACTGCCCGTGTGTGTGAGCCTTTGGGCCTCGGCCAAGTGCGCCTCGCTGCGCCGCAGAGCCTCTTCCGCCTGCCTGCGCCCGGTCACATCTACCGCCGTGCCCACCAATTCAACTACCTCGCCGGAGCGACGAACCACCGCATGGGTGACGCTATGGATGTGCTTAAGCATTCCGCCCGGCAGGAGGATTCTATAATCAAGGACGCATTCAGCTTTTTCGCGAAGCGCCTTCTGGATCATTCCGTTCACGCCGTCGCGATCATCCGGGTGGATTCGCTCCCAGAATGCTTCGTTCGCCGGTAGACGCTGCTGGGGATCAAAGCTAAAGATTCGAAACAATTCCTCGGACCAGTATGTCGTTTCCCCAGTGCTGGGGTCGTAAGCCCAACTGCCCGTGTGCGTCAGCCTCTGCGCTTCGGCCAGATAAGCCTCGTTGCGACGCAAAGCATGCTCGCGGGACTGAGCTCTCAAAACGAGAGGGGTTATGACCGCAATCGCCCCAAGACTAATCAGTGCTTTCGCAAAGCCTTCAATTGCAGGGCCGGTGTTACGGGTGATCACATAGCTCAAAATCGTGAGTGCCGCACAGCCCGCCGCGACCATCGCCACACCCGAAGGTGTGCAGAACCTCGCGGACAGCAGTACGACCGCGACATAGAGTACAGCGACCGCGAATTCTAATCTTGTGACCGTGTCAGCAATGAAAATTCCCGTCGCGAGCACGGCCGTCGCTACGGGGAGCCTTGCAGAAGTGAAAAATGAACGTCCGTCCACAATGATCTTCTCCGATCACTATACGCCCGCATATTGGCCGGATGCCGCTCCGGCGATGGTCCCAACTTCCAGGCCCATTTTCTTGCGGAGGGTCACCGAGGCGCCCCTTTTCCGACCTGCGCCAATAGCCATCCCCGTGCCAGGCGCCAGTCGCGGGTTACTGTCTCCGCGGAGACTTTCAATACTGCGGCGGTCTCTTCGACGCTCAGACCGCCGAAGTAGCGTAGCTCCACAATTCGCGCCCGGCGGGGATCGACTTCCTGCAATTCATTGAGCGCATCGTCCACCGCGATCAGGCGGCTGTCCTTGTGGTGAGCCAGGTCAAGAACCTCGTCCACGTTGAATCGCTTCATCCCGCCGCCGTGCTTGGTAGCAGACCGTTTGCGGGCGGCGTCCACCAGGATGCGGCGCATGATCTTCGCGCACGCCCCGAAGAAATGTGCCTTCCCCGTCCACCCCACCTGCCGCGCGTCCACGAGTTTCAGGTAAACCTCATGCACCAGCGCAGTGGCCTCAAGCGTATTCCCTTCGGGCTCCCGCTTCATCAGGCCGGCGGCCATCCGGCGTAGCTCCCGATAGATATGCGGGGTAAGTGCGTCAAGCGCGGCCGCATCTCCCGCCGCCCAGTTTAATAGAAGTTGCGTCGTCTCGGAGACTTTAGATTTCACAACGTCTGCCCATCATAACCAAGCTGTCAGCGCTCAGCATTCAGCCATCAGCTCTTACTTAACGCCCACAACGCATTCGCTGTGCGCTTTTAGCGATCAGCGCACAGCGCCCGGCGCGGGACCGGGCGTTCATAGGGATCCCTGACTCCGCCGCGCCGGGCTGCGTTGTGCGCTGAGTCAGTGGAGAGCTTACGGTTGGATTCGAGCGCACTGCGTCAGAAGTTGACCGCTGAAAGCCGAAGGCTCCCTATCTGCCGCTTGTATGCGTCGCCCATGATTTCGGCGAGCAATCCACGCAAGCTACAATGACTTGTGCCAATGAAACCCGAGCGCTGGCGGGAGCTGGAAGAATTGTATCGTGCGGCGCAGGGCCTTTCCGTAGCAGAGCGAAACCGTTTGCTCGCACAGGCCGATCCCGAACTCCGTTCCGCTGTCGCCGCCATCCTTGCCCAGGAAGGTACCCCTTCAGAAGGTGTCGCCTCCTTCCTGGATCGTCCCGCGTGGGATGGTGAAAACCTTTTGAAAACGGTCACGATCGTTACGGTGGGCACGCAACTCGGACCGTACCGAATCGAGGAGCGAATCGGACAGGGCGGGATGGGCGAGGTTTTCAGAGCGACAGATACCCGCCTCGGGCGGACCGTCGCAATCAAGATATCGCTGGTGCCGTTTACAGAGCGTTTCGAGCGTGAGGCACGAGCAATCGCGGCTTTGAATCACCCTCAAATCGCGACTCTTTACGACGTCGGCTCCAGTGATGCCAGTTTCGGATACCTGGTCATGGAATACGTGGAGGGCCCGACACTAGCCGACTTGATACGCAAGGGGCCGGTTCCGGCCGATGAGGTCCAGCGCATCGCCCTCCTCACCGCTCAAGCGATCGAAGCCGCGCATGAAAAGGGAATCGTTCATCGAGACTTGAAACCTGCCAACATCAAGCTCGGTGAGCGCGGTGTTTTGAAAGTGCTCGACTTCGGATTGGCGAAGGTGATTGACGAAGGCCGTCCTGGGCAATCAGGCGAGACGACGGAAGTGGGTATCGTTCTGGGAACGCCATCTTACATGTCCCCCGAGCAGGCGCTGGGCGGCAAAACCGACCGGCGATCAGATATCTGGTCTTTTGGCGTGCTGGTTAGCGAAATGCTCTTAGGCAAGCGCCTTTTTGAAGGCGCGACCTCGAGTGAGATTCTCGCATCTGTGGTTCGAGAGGAACCGGATCTGTCGAGCATCCCGCGCCAGTGGATCCCTCTTCTCCGCCGCTGCCTCACCAAGGACGTGCATCGCCGGCTGCAGTCGATTGGCGAGGCCCGAATAGCGCTAGAGGATGGCCTTCCGGTTCCAACCGAACCCGCCCGGCAAAGGTTTTCCCGGCTGTGGGTCGTGCTGGCAGCGGCTATCGCTTTGGTCGCCCTGGTCTTGGTCGGCATCGTCCTGTGGAAACGAGCCGCCCCTCCACCCCTCGATAATCCTCTTGCCAGCGCAAACTTCGTTCCCTTGACGGGTTATGAAGGCTCCCAAGTGGATGCATCGATCTCACCGGATGGAAAGTTCGTCGCGTTCCTTTCTGACCGCGACGGCCCTTTTCACTTGTGGCTGGACCAGATCGGAGCGGGCACGCCGGTCAATCTCACACCCGGAGCGGATGATTTACGTGGGCCACTGCGGACCATAGGATTCTCACGAGACGGGACAGAGATCTGGATCGCCGGAACCCAAGTGCGCAGACTACAGATGCTGCCCATGGTTGGCGGGAAGCCCCGCTTGTTCCTTGGTGAGAAGGTAGTGAATCCCGTGTGGTCGCCGGACGGCGCGCGAATCGCGTACCACACCATCGATCCGGGCGATCCCATTTATCTAGCCGACCCCAACGGCTCGAACCCCCGGCAAATATGGAAGGAGAGACCCGACAAGCACAACCATTACCTCTCCTGGGGACCAGACGGCAAATGGATCTATTACGTGAGCGGCACGCCCGCCGCGAACGATATGGATTTGTGGCGAATTTCGGTTTCCGGCGGAGAACCACAGCGACTCACACGACAAGACACCGACATGCGGGATCCCACACCGTTAGGCCCGGAAACGATTCTTTATTTGGCGAAAGATCGTGACGGCTCGGGTCCGTGGATTTGGGCGTTCGACCTTACGCAGAAAGCCGCTCGCAGGATCCTGTTTGGATTGGAGCAGTATACGTCATTATCCTCTTCGGCTGACGGACAGCGGCTCGCAGTAACCGTCGTGAATCCGTCCGTGCGCTTGTGGAGCGTGCCGATTTTAAGCACGACCGCAGCGGAGAGCGACGTCAAACCGTTCATGTCGTCCTCCATGCGGGCCCTGGCTCCGCGCTTTCACGGGAAGACCTTGTATTTTTTGTCCTCGACAGGTCCGGATGAGCGGTTGTGGCGTTTTGACGACGGCAAAATCTCGGAAATCTGGAGAGCGCCTGAAGGCGGCGTCGTTGAGCCTCCCGCAATCTCGCCGGATGGGCGACGAATCGCGATCACAACCAGCCAGGCAGGCAAAAGACGCCTGCAGATAATTTCCTCGGACGGCGCCGAGACTACCGCGATTGCATTGGCTATCGATGTGGAAGGCTCCTCGGACTGGTCCCCGGACGGACAGTGGATCGTCACAGGCGGCAATGACGGGAAGGGCGAAGGCTTGTTCAAAATTCCTGCCGCGGGCGGCGCCCCCGTTCGGCTTACCAGCACGGTCGGACGAGATCCCGTGTGGTCGCCGGATGGATCGACGATCGCCTACTCGGGCCCCAACATTTTCACCTTGACGCCGCTTTTGGCGATCCGTTCCGATGGGACACCCATAAAGATGCCCGACATCCGCATACAACGCAATGGCGAGAGACTACGCTTTATGCCCGACGGTCGAAGTCTGGTTTTTATGCAGGCGCCGGAAGCGACGCCGTGGCAGGACTTTTGGCTGTTGGACCTCAATACCATGAATAGACGCAGACTGACCCGCCTCACAGATCGAGCCACCATGCGTACGTTCGACATCACTCCCGACGGGAAACAGATTATTTTCGACCGTTCCCGCGATAATTCCGCAGTTGTACTGATCGATCGGCGAGTCAGAGAGTAGCGAGTCTACTTTGTCGATATCTCATTGACGACGCCATGGATCGGCTGCGGGCCGAAATGCCCTGTGGCTGGTCCGGTGTACACCAGAGTTACGTTCGCAAACTGGACCTCGGTGCCTCCGGTAATGCAAATCTGGAGCGTAGATGCGCCCTTGGACTCAAAGGGGGCGGGGCCTCCATTTGCGGCGTTGGTAGTAGTTCCATTCACCACGACACCCTGGCTGGTAGTGGCAGGGCTGTTTGCCGGACAGACGGATGTATCGTAACTGACAGTGGCGTTGGTTACGGTGATGTGATGAGTGTGAGGGCTCCGGGTGGCGGGGTTGGTCGGATCCACTTGAGTGGCGCTGGTAATTCCGTAGTCCGACGTTTCCATGTTCAAATCAGCCGTAAAGCTGGCCGCGCCGGTTCTGTCTATATCCAAGGACCATTGGCCGCGTATCTCGTACGGGCCGCCCGATACCGTGGACGGCGAATAGTCATTGATCAGGCCTCCGAAATGTACGCGCCTGAGTTCTTGAGCCCAGCCTGCGGTCAAGGCCAAAGCGATGCCGCAAAGGCCAATTGCAAATCGAATTTTCATAATTTTCTCCTTCTCTTGGATTGCAAGGAATTCCTTGCCCGATCTACATCGCGGGAAATCCGATCCAAAACCGTAACGTCGCCGAAAATTTTGGGATATGGAAGAAATTCAACTCCGTGCGACGGATCAACTCCGGCGCACGTTTAGCGCGGTACAGCGGCGGCCAATCTAGCCACGGCCGGTCAAAATTCACCCGACTAAACTAAACTCACCGCAACCAGGCGCTGCAAAGAGGATTTCCGCCCTGCGTGCTCAAAACACAAACTGCGCGATGAGCTGGCCCGCATGACGAGTGTCGACCTCTTTTACCATGCATTCCAGTCTCGAACCGTCCCCGTCGATAGCAGATAGATGTAGAGATCGGTGAAGGAAACCCAGGCAGGGCTGAGCCAGGCACACGCCATGTGTCGTTCATTGAGCCAGGACGACACCCTCCATAACCTGTAGCGCGGCGACACAACGCCCCCTCGGCAGGAAAAGCAATCTTTTCGCCCGCCGATGAGATGCCGCCAGGAGTGGCAGCCGAATGTGTACGAAGAGAGCAACGCCGCGTTGACCAGCATCACAACGGTGCCGGCGCCGATTCCGAACCGGCCCTCCCGGAAGAACGCGCCGAACGCCTCGGACCATAAAAATACAAGTAAAAACAAAGCGCCATAGAGGGTGTAACGGTGAAGGTTTTGAAAGATGAGCAGCACCCTCTCGCCTTGATACTTGCGGGGAACGCCGCCCACTGCACAATTCGGTGGCGTTAAGAAAAAGGCTTTGTAGTACGCACCTCGATAGTAGTAACAGGTGAACCGAAATGCGATCGCCAGCGCAGGGATGAAAAGAGCCGGCGATTGCGGCACGAACGACGGCCACCAGCCGGGGAACGCGCCGAACCAGGCATGCGAAACGGGCACAGCGCCGGGATACCCCGACGCGGGAGTAAAAACGGGCGGCGCTACCGCAGGGCTGATGTAGGGATCGAACCATACATAGGTTGCCTGGAAGGCCCGGAACGTGAGGTATCCGAAGAATACCAGCAGGCCCAATGCTGTTGTCGCGGGAGCTATCCACCAGCGGTCGGGACGCGATGTCTTTCCCAATGCCGGCCGGTCCCCGCTGATTGGATCGTTCGCAAGTAGACCATTTTAGACATATGGTCCAGCCCCGGCGACGATGCGGCGCGGATGTCGAGCGCGGCTCGGCGCGTATCGCCAGAGTAGAAGGATTCCTACCGACAACAGGGCGAGAAAACCTGCGGCGCCCGCTGCAGCGTCGGAGCCCGGGTTGAGCGAATCCTTCATGAACTTGAACGCATACTGCCCCAAGCTGTTGAGGGCGCCGTGAGCGATGCTGACGATCCAGATGCTTTCGGTGCGCACCCATAGCCAACCGATTATCAGGCCCGTGACCATGATCCCGAACGGAAGCGTCAACGCGAGTCTGAATGGAGAGATGCCATCGATGTGCTGAACGCCCGAAAGTTGAAAAGGGACATGCCAGAATCCCCAGATGACCGCGGTCGCCACAACAGCGCCGCGGGCGCCCATCCGATTCCGGAGTCGAGGCAGCAACCACGCTCGCCAGCCGATCTCTTCAAAGAACGAGAGAAACGATGCAATCACCAGTCCGACGACGGCGTTGACTGCAATGTAGCCCACCAACCCGGCCAGCGTAACCGTTCCCCATCCGCGAGAAGCCGGCGTATGATAAAGGCCGTCCGACAGCGGAGTCAGCCATCCCTGCCATTGCCACCCGCCTTCAAGCCTCACCATCACCGGTAGCATCGACGCGTGCATGACGGCAGGGATCAGGAAGATCGCCAGTGGAACGTAGCTGAGTGGCACGCGGTCCCAGCGCACGCACGGGCCTTCCCCCATCGCCGCCTGAACGATCAGCACCGAGACAGCGGGGAGAAACATGGATAGATATCGGAGGCCGATGAGATTGCTCTCATATCTCCCGGTCAGCCCGACGACCAGGCTCAGCGCAATCGACAGCCCGTAGGCAATCGCCACGAACAGAAAGATCGGTCTCATCCGGCTCATATCAGAATATGCGCGCTGGGATTCCAATGCTGAACCACTATTCCCATATCCGAATGGAAGCAAAGCGAAGGGCCGTCAACGCCCTCGTGCAGACGGGAAAGGCCAGTGCAACGGCGACAGAGAGCCAAAATTCAGTCGCGGTCCCCAAGAAGTCCCACAAGTGGCTCGTTTGAACTGATGCAGGATGGCCGTAAGTTATAGACTTTGGCTGGACCGTCCCATTTTTTATGGGGTGACAAAACGGGTGAAGCTTCTCAGGGCGGCCGCGATCCCCCGCAGCGTTGCGTCTTCGCCGCGCAGCCGCCGGATTTCCGCGAGCGCGGCCTGCTCGTCCGGGCCGCTTCCAGGTGCTCGCCATCGGCGGCTAGCCGGGAGCCAAACGCGATGTTCCCGACACGCCTGCCTCGGATACACTTGTGCCGCAGCGCATCGCGGGTGCGTTCCCCGATGGCCCGTGTCTCCTTCCACCGGCCCACGGAGTAACCCATACAGATGGGCTGGCTCCGGCGCCTTTTGCCCTCAGAACACGAATTGCGCGACCAACTGACCGGTACGCGGCTGGTACAGCAGCGACGAGGTGTTGATGGATCCGAAACCGGAGACAACCTGCAATCCGGGTTGGGAGCAGGCGCCGTTGGCGCCACTCGGCAACTTGCAGACCGGCGCAGTTTGCGGACTGGCCTCACTGGGGTTGGTCAGATACGTGCGATTAAATATGTTCTGAAACTCGACGCGAAGGTTCAGGCTGAGCCGTTCGCCGACAATCTGGAAGTGGCGCCCCATCGCCAGGTTCTCCACCGGACGGCGTTCTGCCCGGAAGTCAGGGTAGTAATACGCGCCGCCATACTGGCCAGGCGCGGGATCGGCCCACGCCGCCGGATTCAACACAATCGAGGTATTGGGGTCGAAGCAGTGGCAGTTGAGATTATCGAGGTACAGAGGCTGGCCCGGCACTCGGACCTCATTCGGAGTCGCCTGGAACGTGATGTTGTTGATGGTGCCCGAGGCGAGGGCAGTGGGATAGCCTGCAGTGTTGGCAGTGGGAGCCGCAAGCGGAATGCCACTGGCATAGTACGCGAAGCCGTTGAAGAACCAGTCGCGCACCGCGTACGATACCCCTTTTGGCCCCCATTTGGGCAAAGTATAGGTGAAGCCGATGCGGGTCACGAGCGGCTGATTGAGTGACGAAACCGCCTTGGCGAGGGCCAGGTTTTGAACGTCGGGCGTGCCACCAAAAGTATCCAGCGACTTTTGCCAGGTAAATCCGAAGGTGAACTGCAGGCCGTGAGAAATCCGCTGATTAACGGACAACTGGGCCGAATCGTACCAGGTGTCGCCCAAAGGCGGGTTTACGACGCCCAGGCCGGCATTGAACTGCGGCCATGGCCGCAAAGCCTGGGCTACGGTAGCCGTGAGCGGGAAGTTGGAGAACGGAATCCTGTCCTGGAACGGACCCGCGGCCGCGGAACCGATTGGCGCGAGCAGCTCCGCCAGGTCGGCCTGATTATTCAAGCTGAGCCCGTAATGATTCAGCAGAGATGTGCTCAGGTAATTATAGTTGGCGAGAGGTCCCACGGCGGTCCAGTACGCTCCACGATTGCCGATATAGGAGCCCTCGACCACGAGATTCCGAACAATCTCACGCTGAATGCTAAAGCTCCATTGAAGCTGGCGAGCGGGTCTTCCCGCATTGGGATCGTAAATCTGAGGCCCGGTACCCGGAATCACTCCAGCGATCGGATAGTAGCCCGGGCTAAAGTTGGGCCAGGCGATCTGAGCCGGCGTTAAAGGCGCGCCGTTGACGGTCACGCCTTGTCCCCAGGTCATGACTGGGTTTCCGGGAATGGAGGCGGGGCCCAAGGGATTGCTGGCCGAGGCAGCCCCAGTATTACCGCCGTACGCAGTGCTCGCATACACCACGGCGAAGCCGCCGCGGATCACCGTCTTGGGCAAGACCTGATACGCGATGCCAAGGCGCGGCCCGAATGCGAAGGGATAGTTGTTGGTGAACGAGCAATGGCAGATGGATGGGAAGGTGTCTGCGCCCGGGAACCCTCCAGCCGTGGGATTTGGCAAATCCGGCGCGAAATCCGGAGCACGGCCGTATTGCTCTTTGTAGTAGCGCATGTAGTCGTATCGCAGGCCGAGATCCAGCGTGAGTTTACGGGTGACTTTCCAACTGTCCTGCCCGTAGAACCCCCACTGCTGTTTTCCGAAGCGCGGACGGGAGGAAGGATCGATGTTGGCCGTATCCACGGCGCCCAGCAGGAAGCTGGCGTAGGGGAACCCGATGTGGCTCGTACCGACGTTGGCCGTGCTGGTACCGGTGGACGTGTTCACCAGATACGGCATCGCGGTTTCCCCGTTGGCGAACGTAAAGTTGTCTTCGGCGTAGTTCTGGGTGTAATTTCCTCCGTTACGCAGCTCTCCACCAAACTTAAAAGTATGGTTCCCCTTGACCCAGGTCAGGCTGGCGATGGACTCGAATTGCTCATAAAGGCTATCCACGCGTTCCGGGGGGCCAAGAGGCTGGGTAGCGCTGCCGAAACCGCCGCCTATGGAATCGGAGAGACCGCCGACTAGGGGAAAGGTAATGGGCGCGCTGAACGCCGCGCTGCACAGTCCGATTCCCGAGCAGGAATTATAGTTGCCGACCACGGCCGGCCTCCCTAAATCGTCGGCGTCCCAGCCGGCGCCCAAATGCAACAGAACGGTCGGCGTGATGGTGCGGTCATAGTTCATGCGCGCCCGAATCGCATAGATGGCTCCGCCGAACGAATCGGAAAGCGGTTCTGGCAGGCCGTCCTGTCCGTAGTAGGTAAGAGAGGTAGTCCGTGTGTTGCCCCAGAAGAAAGAGAGCTTGTCCTTGGGGTCGATGATATGGTCCAGCTTGAGCGAGGGAACGTTGGTGTTCCGATTGTAGGGTTCGTAATTCTGATAGTTGTTGATGACGCCGGCCGCGTTGCACGGCGGCCCGACGACACACACCGGCTCCGGCATCAAGCTTTGGATCTTCAAAGAGACCGGATCCATGCGGGTCATCGGAATCGTGTTGTTCGGGAACGGACTCGTGATGATCTGGCCCGTGGGCGCGGTTTGGCGCGTGAGCGGATCGTAAATCTCGTTGGCAAAGATGGACCCGCCGAGCGGATCAGTACCGAGGACCTTGTTGCCGGCTGCCGCAATCGCGGCGGTGAAATTGCCCTGCTTATAAGCGTCAGTCGGGACAGAGATCAATGTCGGCACGGGAACCGTGGTGTTCAGGTATTGCTCCCAATTAAAGAAGAAGAATGTCTTGTTGCGGCCGTTATACACTTTGGGAATCCATACAGGTCCTCCCAGGGTCATGCCGTAATCGTTCCGTCGCGCTTCCGGCCGGAGGTGCTCGTTGGGGCTACCCTGGAGAACCGTGAACGGCTGCGCGGAATTCAGAAATTCGTTGAGGAAGTAGTCGTACGCGCTGCCGTGGTACTGGTTGCCGCCGGACTTCATGGTGACGTTATGCACCGAGCTGCCCGCCTGCCCATACTCCGCCGCGTAGTTGCTGGTTTGAACGGTCCACTCCTGCACCGAGTCCATCCCCGGCGCGGTCTGCTGGTTGATGACCTGGCCCATCAGATTAGACCCGTCCATGCCATCCACCAGCAGAGTTTCCGACGATGTAGCTCCGCCATTGACGCGCACTGTGGGTCCGGTGGTGAAAGCGGTATTCACAGGTTGGAAGTACGCGCCCGGCAGCAGCGCGACGATGGCGTAAGGGTTCCGAAGGCCGGAGCTGCTCGCGCCCACCTGCAGAAGAGGAAGGGCGTCCATAGTCTGAGTGGCGACGGTTTGGCTCAGCTCGCCGCTCTCGGTCTTCAGTAATGGCGCCTCCGCGTTGACGGTGACGGCTTCGGTCGCGCTGCCGACTTCCAGCGCGGCATCCACGCGTATAGTTTGCGCCGCCTGCACGATCAGACCCGGACGCAGATATTTCTTGAACCCCGGCGTGGCGACCGAGAGCTGATAAGTGCCCGCCGGAAGGTCGGTGATGGTGTAGTTGCCGGTGGCCGAAGCCGCGACTGGATAGACCACTCCGGTGTCGGTGTTTTTAGCCTCGATAGCGGCATTGGCGACCACGGCGCCTGCCGGGTCGGAGATTGTTCCGGTAATCGTGCCCCCGGACTGAGCGAATGCGGCGGGAACCAGCGCTAACGCAACAACGGTGATCGTAAAGGAACGCATTTCACACCTCCAAAGCAGAAGATCCTTGAGCCCCTCTCATTAAGAAGCAGCAACCCTGACTTCCAAGGTCGCGTTCTGGAACTATATACCCGAGGACCGGAGGTGTCAAGGGAGGGCGCATCGTGTGTCAAGGCACCTTTGCAGCGGCAGCCGAGGTGGGTCGCGCTCTCGAAACGATGGGGGTGTAGGAAGGATCTTGCGTCGAGGCGCCGTATGAGCGCCGCGGGCTGGACCCTCAGTTCTTCTGGACGCCCAGGCCTGTGACGATGACCTCGGTGTTGTGAGCGAATCGGAGCCCGTAAACGCCGTCGGTGGATTTGAGCTTTCCGGGACCGACTACCGTGGCTTTGTCGTAGCTGGCCACGACGGTTCCGTTGATGGCGCATGTGACCTTGCCGCCCTTGACGGAAAGCGCGATCTCTTGCGTCACCGGCTGCCCGCGCCCAGGAGCCCGGTGGACGGCCGGATTGGCCTCGCCTGGGCCGTTCATCTGAAACGCACGTGGACCGAAACCGCGGACAATGAAGTTCCCGTCGCCGTATGCCGCGCAATAGAGATAGCTCTGGTTGTCCGTTCCCAAATCGTTTCCCGCAATCACAACGCCGTAGGGGTGGGGATGATTGTTCAGGTTCATGTACTGCGGCTCGGTGAAGGTCGCTTTCACGGTGTAGTCGCCAGACGCCTGATTGGCCGGGTTCCAATAGCCGGTCGCCGGCCCCGTAATGATATGGAAGCCGTTGTTCTCTTTGGTGAATTTCGCGTCGTTGAGCGTTAAACCGAACCGCGCTTCGTTGGCGTCGATTTTGCCCGTCCAGCCAGGGACGGAAACGCCGCCGCCCGAAACGGCGCGGGAGGCGTCGCCCTGGGCCTTCAGAGCGGCAGGGACGAGAGTGACAATAATGATCGTCGAAAGGAACCAGCGCATGGTGTTTTCCTTTCGTTAATATACACCGTCGGCGACCCGCGCCGGGTTCCCATTTTCACTTTTCGCTATCAGGTATCAGTTATCGGCTTGTGGCTGGCTCGGGTTGTAATAAAAGTTTCGCGCGCCCAGTCCCGGGGCAAGAGCAGGGCCCACGGGGATCGCAAGAAACGCTGCAGGCGTGGGAGCGACCGTGAGCCGCAGCCCCTGCATGAACAGCCACAACCCCCTGTTTGCGCGGAGCCCCGCTTCAAAGCTTTCCGCGCTCCATTATTTTTTTGACGCCGCTTTATAAAGACATTTGATCGACGCGGCTATTGCCAACACGGTCGAGTCTCTCCGACAATTAAGTTTCCCCTTGGCCTTGTCGCCTCTACGATTCCTCTCGGCCCTGTCGCCTGGCGGACGGACTTATAAACTTCCGGAGAAATTGCGGCTATGAAAAAATACAAACTCGAATATATCTGGCTGGACGGGAAACAACCCGTCCCCGGACTGCGCGGCAAAACGCTCATCAAGGCATTTGAGCAACCGCCCACCCTTTCCGACGTTCCCAATTGGGGCTTCGACGGAAGCTCCACAATGCAGGCCGAAGGCAAAAGCTCCGACTGCGTTCTCAAGCCCGTAGCTCTGTACCCCGATGCGAGCCGCGTGGACGGCTACATCGTGCTCAGCGAAGTGCTGCACCCGGACGGCACTCCGCATTCCACCAATATGCGCGCCACTATCGAAGACGATCCGGATTTGTGGATCGGTCTGGAGCAGGAGTATTTTCTGTTCCAGGAGGGCAGGCCGCTGGGCTTTCCGAAAGATGGCCACCCCAACACCCCCCAAGGGCCGTACTACTGCGGAGTGGGATACAAGTACATGGGCAAGCTGGCGCGAAAAATCGTGGACGAACACTTGGATATGTGCCTCGCCGCGGGCATTAACCACGAGGGCATCAACGCGGAAGTCGCCAAGGGACAATGGGAGTTTCAGATCTTTGCCAAGGGGTCGGCGAAGGCCGCGGACGATACCTGGACAGCTCGGTACTTGATGGCGCGGCTGTGCGAAAAATATGAGGTGGATCTGGAGTTGCACTGTAAACCGATTCGAGGCGACTGGAACGGTTCTGGCATGCACTGCAACTTCTCGACGAAATACCTGCGCGAAGAGGGCGGCAAGGAATACTTCGAGGCCCTCATGCAGGCATTTTCCGCCAACATCCCCGATCATATTGCGGTATACGGCCCGGATAACCACCTGCGCTTAACCGGTTTGCATGAGACGCAAGCCATCGATAAATTCAGCTATGGTCTTTCCGATCGCGGCGCGTCGATCCGGATGCCGGTGAATTTCGTGAAGAACGGTTACCAGGGATATCTGGAAGACCGCCGTCCAAACTCGGAGGGCGATCCTTACCAAATCGTCTCGCGCATTCTGAAGACGATCAACGGCGTCCCGAAGCCTCCGATGAAAGCCGCGGCGTAGCGTTTCCGTTTCGATTTCAAGATAAAGCGTGAAGATGGACACGGCCTCTTCGCCGCGTCCTCTGCCGCCTCGAAGTGCGCGCCCTCTTTACTGCGGCCGTCTGAACAGGCCCCCGTAAACCGCCTTGGCCAGCATATGGCCCTGAATCGCGGGCTGCCGTCGATCATCGTCGTTTCGCACCGGCTGGGCGAGGTGAAGGCCACCTTGCGTCAAGAAGATGCTGGGCTTGCCCCCATGCCTAGTCTCCGTCTTACATAGAGATACATTGCTCTGCACCAATCGCCAGTAGCGGCGACCAGTTCCCGACGTTTCCAGTGTGCAAGAGCGAGGGTGCGATAGAGCCGTGGTTCCTCTGGATGCAGTTGGAGAGCCCACTGAAGCTGTCGGAGGGCCGCGTCAACCTGCTTGCATTGGAGATACGCTTGGCCGAGGTTGGCGTGTGCTTCCATAGAACTCGGATTTATCTCTGCGGCTCGCTTGAAAGAATTTATAGCACTATCGAGGTCGTTGGATTCTTTATGAGCCATTCCGATCACCACGTAGGGTTCCTCGTAATCAGGGTCGATCGCCAATGCCTTTTCGGCGGCGAGAACCGCATCACGGTAATGATGTAGGTGGAGATGGAACAGACTGATGTTGTACCAACCGATGGCGAAATCAGGTTTCAGCTCCAATGCACGAGAATACGCTTCGATAGCCTCTGAATATCTCTCCAGTCTCCCACAGTTGTAGCCAATGCTAACGAATAGCGTCATGTCCTGCGGATTTAGCTCCGCGCTGCGCCTGAAGGCGTCTATGGCCCTCGCGTACTGTCGCGAGTTCACATGGTCGACACCAAGATTGCCGTAAGCCTTCCAATCTTTTGGGTCGAGACGAATGGCTCGCTTGTAGGTTCTTATTGCGGCTTTCCACTGGCCGAGTTCGCCATAGGCAACTCCTAGATTGTAGAGAGTCTCGGAGAGATTGGGGTTCAGCCGCGCGGCTTCAAGATATGCATTTACGGCCTCAGCAAACCTGCGTTGCGATGCGAGCGCGATTCCCAGTTCATGGTATTCGGCGGCAGAGCGACTTGGCGCGGTGATTTTGCCCACAACGGTTGAGATTCTATCGTGTTCACCGCACCTGGTGAAAACAGGCGACAGCGCCCGGACATTTATGCGCTAACCTATCTTTCGCAGTTCGCAGGGGTGGCGAGGTGTAAGTACTTCAGAATCAGTAGGAGCACCTAAAAGGTCTTCACCACAAAACAGACTTTTCCGGGGAGGACGGCGCGACTTGCGAAGACTTCATGCGCGGCGGA
>DATDGT010000029.1:0-2297 GCA_036521975.1 Bryobacteraceae bacterium | reverse complement strand
CGTTGTTGCAGCAACTCCGGTTGACCCTCCCGGATCGGTTCCAACAGAATCGCGAATGTAGTGTAGACTCGGCAATCGCCTGAGCTGATTCTTAAGGGCTTAGCCGATTTTCCGGCCCTTCTGTGACGAACTTGGGTTAGGAATAATTGCGAGCGGGAACAGCCGGAGGCGATTGGGTCCGTCGGCAAATGGGGCGTGTCTGAAGGGGCGATCGAAATGCGGCTTCGAGTTTCTTTTTGTCGTGCTGCCGCTATTCGCCGCGTTTCCAGGCAGCGCCCAGGGCGACCCCTGTTCGACTCTGACCTTCACCGCATCGTCTACTTCCATACCAGCCCAAGGCGGCACGGTAACCGTCACGATCACGGCCGCAGCAACATGCAGTTGGGCCATGAGCGACGAAATTTTGCCTGCCTACTCGAGTGGGCCATTCATCCTCTTGGGGACGGGCAGCCAGGTGAACTGCCAGGCTTATGGTCAGGAACCGCGGTGCACCGGAACCGGGAACAGGACCATTCAGTTGACCGCTCCGCCCAATGCTTCGACAAAGACCGCGTACGGCGGGATGTGCGTGTGGACCTTAAACATTCCGTGCATAGACCACGTCATCACTTTTTTTGAGGCGGGTGGCGCCGGCAGCACGCCGCCGGTCACCCTGGCTTGTCCGAGCGGAAGCGGCATGGTAGGCGTGCCGTACTCCTCGTCCCTCACAGCCAGCGGAGGCGTCCCTCCATACACGTTCAGCGTTGCCCAAGGCGCGCTTCCCTCGGGGCTGACGCTGATTGCGAATACCGGCAACATTACCGGGACGGCTACTCAAGCAGGCTCTGTCACCTTCACCGGCAAGGTGGTGGATTCAGGCGGTCCCCCAAATACCGCCTCACAGAGTTGTACCATCGCCGTCGCGCCCCTCAATCGTGTCACTCAGATTACGGCGACCATTCAGCCGACGCCGTGCCAGACGGTGCGCGCCGCCGGACAGACGCGTCCCGGGCCCGTGAATTTCCAGAGCACCCAGAACACTCAGAATTTCAATACGCCCACCACGCTTGTGATGCTTCAGGGATCGACGCAGACCATCGCGCTCACCGCTGCACAGCTCGCGGCGGGAGGCAACATCCTCTTTTTTGTCCAACGCGCGGCCGACGACAATCCAGCCATCGGAGGCGCCAACGATCTTCCAACTCTGACGCCCACCGGCGCAGGCACGGCAAACCTGGGTACCGATCAAGCCGGGTCGTTCTCGATTGGCGCTTATGTAGATGTCAACGGCAATGGCAAGCAGGATTCCTTCGAGCCCGCGATATTTCTTAACTACGTGCTGGCCGGCCTTTTGAAGGATGCGGCCATCAACAACAACGTGCCGGTGGTGGATAGCGTGCAGACAAATCAGACTATCGCTGTTGCGCGCAAGCCTAATGACGCGACCACCTGGACCAAAATGGTGGTGAGCTCAGGGAATTTCAATCTCGACACTCCGAATCAAAACGCCATCTATTTGAATGCCACAGCGGATCTGGTGGGCGGGGGCCCCGCCGGTCAGCGCGGTCTCGACCGGGTACAAGGCGGATGGGTGAATAACTTGCTTTCAACGGATGCTGGCGGAACGTATACCGACAATCATGCGACCACCAAAATCTTCGCGAGCAACGCCCCGGCGAACGGGATCTTCGTTCCGGGAGGCGCTGCTCCGGCGTTGGTTGTGCCGCCTCTGCTGGACACCGGCCGGCATTCACCCGGCACAGGCGGCAACACAGCCACTCTGGGGAGAAGTAGAATCCGCTCGCGCACCGATCTTGCGCGGGGCTCGCGGATCGCGATCGATGCCGTGGATTCACCCAAGATGTCTTTCGCCCGCAACGATCCAGGTTTTCCCGCCTCGACTCTCCGAGCGGTGAACTTTGGCCTAACGTTTAACGCCTATCTCGCGCTATGGACGAACGCCACCGGCGCGATCGGCGCAACGGGCGATGCCGCCGACCGTTTGTACACCGTCGGCCTCATCTCCCCTTCCGACATGACCGCGAGCTGGGACATCAACGGCGCGGGCGTCGCGACCACGAATGGCGCACCGTCGGTCGGGTCGGTCGGACGTACCTCTCAGCAGAACGCTCTATTACAAGCAGCCGCAACCAGAATGGAGGTCTGCTCGCCCACAGCGCTTAGGGTCCACGCAAAATTAACTTCCATAGATTCTCACAGATTGGGTGCAATGGTGTAGTTCCATCGCGGCAATATCTTGCCGGGTTTGAGGGCGAGCGATGAGATGAGTCGGCGGTTCGGTTTGAGACCGGTGGGAT
>DATDGT010000028.1:0-40226 GCA_036521975.1 Bryobacteraceae bacterium | reverse complement strand
ATCCCACCGGTCTCAAACCGAACCGCCGACTCATCTCATCGCTCGCTCTCAAACCCGGCAAGATATTGCCGCGGTGGAACTACACCATTGCACCCAATCTGTGAGAATCTGTGGAAGTTAATTTTGCGTGGACCCTAACCTACTTCTCAAACACTTTCTCGATGTCACCAACCTTCTTCTGCACCTTGCCGCCGATCTTCTCAGCCTGCCCCTCACTTTCAAGATCGGGATTGTTCGTGGCTTTCCCCAGTTTCTCCTTGACCGTGCCTTTCACTTCGTGGGCTTTACCTTCAACCTTGTCTTTGGTACTATCTTTCATCGTTGTGCTCCTTGACTTTCAATCACTGTGTCGTCAATAACTGTCTGAACGGGCGCCAGTTCGCCGGGACTTAAGCCCTGCTCTTCACAAGCAAAACCACTCCTCCCAAAGCAAGGACAGCACCGGCAATCGGGCCATAGGGAACGGAGTGAGTCTTGTCCCTTGTTGCGTGGATCGGTCCGACATCCAGAACCTTCTCGCGCGTCTGGAATCCGAATGCGCCCCAAATCACGATCCCGATCCCGACCAGAATAAGGAGGAGTGCCGCTGCTTTCATGTATGAGCCCGCGCATGTTAGAGCACGTTGAGAGCCGCTCAATCGGCAGGGATCTTTTCACCGTAAAGCCGCTCGCGAGCGGGTCGGCCGAAAGCTTGAAAGGCTGGTCCTTCGCGTATCCCGCGCGTCCTGCCTGCAGGGGCCCCTTCGGGTTCTCTTTTGGCCGCCGCTGGCGATTGAATACGACGCTGACGATGACTGTGTCCCGTAAATTTTTCTGGTGTCCCGTAAAGCTTTTTCTTATTTGTCTCATCGGTAGCCGTGTGAATCGGCACAGCCCGATGCCCGAAACAAAATCAATCGTAGCATTTGCCAGCGGATCGTGAATGCGGCGCGAAGAACCCGGGCTGACGCTGTTTTGCCCTGCGGTATAATCTTGGCTGAACCTGTGGCTGCCAATCCACAGTCAACCGGAATCCCCGGCGCTCCTTTTGAGTCGGTTACCTTCAACGATGATTTGAGGGTCCGGCCCCGGCGTGCTGCGGATCACGAAGCCGAACTTCGCGCCCTGTCGGTGCTGGTTCAAGCACTGGCGGATTCACCGGAAACGATTCTACAGGCGCTTGTAGAGCAAATGCTTGCGCTGTTTAACGCCGGCTCAGCCGGGATCAGCCTCCTGACAACCAGAGATGGCGAGGAACGGTTCTACTGGCCCGCGGTTGCAGGACAATGGAGCTGCTTCATCGGCGGCGGTACGCCTCGCAATTTCGGCCCATGCGGCGATGTGCTGGACCATAATAAAGCGTTTCTCTTTCGCGACCTCGAAAGTCGCTACGATTATTTCGCATCGGCGCTGCCGCGCGTTGAGGAGTGCCTTCTGGTGCCCTTCTATCTGGCGGGCACGGCTGTGGGCACTATATGGATCGTTGCGCACGACAAGACGCGCCAGTTCGATTCTGAAGACCTGCGGCAGATGGAGAGCATTGCACGATTCGCGGCGACTGCCTACCGAACAGTTCAACTTTTACAGGATCTGCAGCAGAAAACCCACCGGCTTGAGGCGACAGAAACAATGTTACGCCACCGGCTCTCCGATCTTGAGGCGACGAGCGCGAAACTCTCAGCGGCTAACGCCGAGCTGAACCAGTTTGCCTACGCCGCAAGCCACGACCTGCACGAACCTCTGCGCGCAATCAAAGTATATTCCGAGCTTCTCTTTCGGAGTACCCGGGTTCCAGAAGAGCAACGCTGGGCGGACTTCGTTATTGACGGCTGCTCCAGAATGGATGCGCTGATCACCGACCTGCTCGCGTATGCCAAATCAGGCGACTACAACAGGAATCTTCATGAGGTTGTGGATCTTCATGCAGTTTTCGAATCCGCCATTCATAACCTGAAAACTGCGATCGAAGAATCGCATGCCGTAGTAACTCACGACGCGTTGCCGGTCGTCCACGGTCACGCTGAGCATTTCTTGCAGCTAATCCAAAACCTCCTCAGCAACGCGATAAAATATCGTTCCGAAGAGACGCCATGCATCCATCTATCGGCCAAAAGAGAAAATGAACAATGGCATTTGGTTGTAAGCGACAACGGGGCCGGAATTGCTCCTGAGCATCATCAATTCGTTTTCGATGCGTTCAGGCGACTGCACGGCAAAGACATCTCCGGCACCGGTCTCGGGCTCGCGATTTGCCGGCGAATCGTCGAGCAAACGGGAGGAAAGATCTGGATAGAGTCGGATTTGGGCGCAGGCGCGAAGTTTCATTTCACGTTGCGCATTGATGAGAAACAATCCGCGGCAGACGAAACATCGCCAGTCGTTGATCTCTCGGACGGCAAGCAAGCTCTAGCGCCGACAGTTGCAAGCGAGCCTGGAAACTGACCATTCAGGGACCAGCTTCTAATAAGCACGCCAATTGACGCGCGCCGGTGCGATACGACGTCACCCCCGCTGTGCTTCCCGCGCCTGATCGCGTTTAGGTAGGTCTGAAGACCCAAGCTGCACTCGATGAATGGAACGCCTGGGCCAGGCACGTTGTCCGCATAATCACGGAGTCGACATTCGAAACCGGAGCGCTACGAGCAAAGATTCGTAAGCTGGCAGGTGCCGGATGAACTCTCAATCAACACCAGGCTTCGATGGCTTCGTGGCCGGTTTACCGGACCTCGATTTCTTCGCAGCGCCTTTCTTCGCAGCCTTCTTTATTGCGCGGTCTACAGCGTCGCCTACGCCTGTTTCCGTCGCGCCCTTGCGCAAAGCCTTTTTGACGTCTTTTTCAATCGCCTTGAGGGCCTTTTCGGTTTTCTTTTTTGCCATTGTCGGTTTCCTGATCCGCTGTAATGTGACTGTCATCCAGTATGGCCCATGCGCAGCACCGCATTTTGTAGACTTTCCAGCGTCCGTGGTGCGTGTGGCTCATATACGCTCACGCGCTGATCGTGCACATGCTTCGGCGCCGATGAAGACTCATGCTCAAATGGAAGAAGATGTTCCAGGTCCAACAGGCCAAAAGGGGTCGTAGTGAAGATCCAGAACCTAAGCTGCCGCCCCGCGATCCCGATCCGGACCCGCCGGACCCCGTTCCCGGACCGAATCCAGACGAGCCCGGTCCCGATGTAGTGCCACAGGTCGATCCAGAAACTTCTCAACCGCAAGAACTCTGAAGCTCCAGCGTTTTCAATTAGCACGTTGGGTCAGTGTCCGAGATAGGCGGAGCGGATCGCGGTGGGGCGTCCGCTCCTTCTCTTTATTATGTTTTGTCGACTTGGAATCCCTACGTCGTCGTGCTGATGAAGTCACGATTGCAGATCATCGACCAAGTAGCAGCGGGAGCGCTGTCCCGGACTTGTGCCGCTTGACGTACAGAGTCGGCGCTCGAGGAAATGGCTAGATTCGTACCGTAAAGTCGGCTTGCCCGAGCGCTCTCGAACTCCCAGCCCGAGCGCGGGTGTTAGTCTGCGTCGCAGCCCAGGGAAAAACGCAGGGCTGCGCATACCTCCCTCATTCGTAGTGGAGGGAGGTGCGCCAAGCGCTTACCCAAACGCCGTAGCGACACGGTTACGGCATTGTGAAGATTCACCGCACAAGGGGCCTTCATACCATCTTCCTCGTCCAACCTCACTTCCGAGGGAACCCCTCGGATGCTGGAGGTGATCGGCGCGACCGTCGCTATGGACAAGTATCCGAGAGCGCTGTCGCGGGTAAGTACTACGACTGGCCTGGCTGTGTCCGGAGGAGCAAAACGGTAAAGCCGAATATCGCCCCTGGTTATTCCTCCGGCCAAATCGCCTCCGCTTCCCAACCGGAAAGATCCCCTGAATCTCCTCGGCCGGCTTCATATCCTTTGCGGTCCCGCAGTTCCCGTTCCCGGATCTCAAGGTTCTTCAGGTGGGCTCGGAGTGCCTCTCGAATCAGCGCGGAGCGATTCAACTTCGTTCGCCTCGCTGCAACTTCGGTGGCGCGCAATAGTTTGGAATCGAGGACGACCTGGATCGTTTCCATATGTGGACCCTACTCCACAGTATACTCCACAGTGAACCATCCGAGACAGCTCGCCCATGCCGGGCCCGCCTCGAGGTACAACGTTCAAAAGATATACTTGAGGGCTAACTGAATGACACGGGGATTCACGCTCGTTGAGGTGATCTGTCCGAAGTTGCCCGCCGCGAAATTCGGCAGGCCGTAGATGCCGCCCTGGCCGAAGTTCGGATTGGTGAACTGCGGGTGGTTGAACGCGTTGAAGAATTCCGCCCGGAACTGGAGCGTGTGATTCTCACGGATGCTGGTCGTCTTCAGGACGGAGATATCGAAGTTGAATTGGCCCGGCCCGAGAATGATGCCCGGCCCGGAGTTGCCGTATAGCGTGCCACAGGTAATTCCCGGATTCGCTGCGGCGCATTGCGCCTGTCCGGAACTGCCTGGGATGGAGTTGTAAACGGTTCCAGTCGGCGTCATCGCCGGCGGGGGAACGAAGGCAGCCTTGTTGAACCAGCCAGGGCCGCCGCTTGCGCCACCCAACCGCGCCTCATCGCCGCCGGGAGTGGCGATATTTGCATACGTCGCGCCGGGAGCCAATTCGACGCGGCCGAAACCGGCCTGGCTGGCGCCGCTGGTGCCAAAGAGTGTGCCGGCAGTCGAGTCCGCAATGGTGATCGGCGCTCCACCCTGTATCACCGTAACGCCCGACACATTCCACCCGCCGAGCAGCTTCTGCATAGCGCCGGTGTGGGTGCCGAAGGGCAGATCGTAGCTGTAATTGGCGACGAAACGCTGCGGACGGCTGAATTCAGCCGGCCCATACTGCTGAGCGAGATAATTCGCGTTATTGCTGTTCGACACATTATCGTATTGGTCCGCCATGGTCTTGCTCCAGGTGTAAGCTCCCTGGAACGTGAAGCCATGGGAGAATTGCTTGCGAACCGTTACCTGCATGCTGTTGTAGTTGGAAACGCCGTCAAACGACGTCCCACGCACACCGACTGCCTGATAGCCGAGATACGGCACTCGGTACAAAACATTCGCCGTCGTATTCGTCGTAATGCCGTTGATCGGGTTGGTGGCGCTCGCCAGAAGGGCCGTGTTGTTGTTGTGGTACATGTCCATCAAATTGATCGCGCCATTTCCGACGTAGCCGACTTCGAGAACCCACTGCGGGGCGAACTGATACTGAATCCCCAAGTTGTACTGGCGGATCTGCGGGGTGTGCAGAACCTCGTCCAGGAACGGAATGTTGAGGTTCGAGTTGCAGACGGCGAAGTTAACGGCCGGATTCGCCTGACACGCCGGCGAGAAATTCGCGTAACGGGACTGAAAGGTGCCGAGCACCGGTAAGGCTGGGAACGGATTAGCCAGAGTCTGGTTATTGAACGCATTGTAGTCGAGTGTGGCTGAATAGGGGTTGCCCTGTTCCACCGAGTAGACGATGCGGTCGCCACCGACGCGATCGTAGAAGATTCCCGTTCCGCCGCGTACCACAAGTTTGTTGTTCACTTGATAAGCAAAACCCACGCGGGGACCGAAATTGCTCAGCCGCGCGCCCACACGCTCGGAAGTAAGGTTGGGGCTGACTAGAACACCGTCGGGCGGCTTGCCATAGTGCGAAATGAAGTTGCTGGGAACCACCCATTGGCTTACGCCCGGCCCCGAGCTTGTCGGACTCGCCGGCGGAACCGGCACTGCCTGAAGCCGGCTCACCCAGATCTGGCTGAGGTTTCCATACTTATCGTTGAGCGCTCCGTTGTACTCCCAACGTACGCCGAGGTTCAGCGTCAACCGGGAAGTGGCCTTGTAATCGTCTTGAAAGAAAGAGCTGCCGCCGGCGGCATAGTAGCCATGGATAATGCCCTGGGGCGCGCTGCGTGTGCAGTACAGGCACTGGTTGAGGTTGCCGGGCTGTCCCGTCGCGGTGTTCTGGGGTCCGCCGACCAGCAGATCGTTAAAGGTCAAGGCCGTAAGGTTCCCGCGAGTTCCGGACCAGGTGATGGGCCAGGCGTTTTGTTCCCATTCGAATCCGGCGCGCATCGTGTGACGGCCGCGCGAAATAGAGATCTGGTCGGCGGCCTGCGTCTGGTTGGTCACGCTGTAGGTGCCGTTGGCGGCGCTGCCCAGGATCGAATAGCCGCCGGACGAAATCGCGATCGCCGGAGGCAGGTTCTCGCCGGGGACATTCGGTGTGATCCCCAACTGCTGGTTGGTGACTCCCGGAACTGCCGCGGCGTTCGTCTGCGAGAGATTACGCTGATACGATACGCGTGCTTCATTCACAATCGAAGTGGTGATGATCGTGGTTAGCTTGAGGACCGAGTTCGTGTTGTCAAAGCCGAGAAGGCTGGTGGCGCCCGGAAGCTGGCCGCCCAGGGGCGCGACCTGTGGATCGTTGGTAAAAAACCAGCGGCCTGACAGGGTGTTCTTCGCGGTGATCAAATAGTCGAAGTTGAGCAGTCCCTGGTTTCCGTTGTAGAAAGCCGGGCTGCTGAAGGTAACCTGCTGGTAGCCGCTGGTGCTCGACCCGGGGAAGTAGTACTGGCCGTTCGGCAACTTAATGTTCAGGATGTTCAGGGCCACCGGGCTGATGTTGGATCCATTGCACAACACGTTTTGGCTTCCGCTCGTCGTGACGAAGAGGCTGTTTCCGGGATTATTTTGCGGGCAATTGGCGGCTCCCAGCGCCGCGGCGAATCCTGGCGCGGATCGGTCGCCCGCTGGAATCGGGGGCAGCAGCGCGGTGGTGACGCCCTGCGAGGCCAAACCATTCTTCTCACGGGTTCCCTGATAGCTGCCGAAGATGAACAACCTGTCCTTCTTGATGGGACCGCCGAAGACGCCGCCGAACTGGTTCTGGTTGAGAATCTGCTTCGTGGTCGCGCTGGCCGGGTTGTTGCGATTGTAGAAGAAATCATTTGCGTTGAAAATGGTGTCCCGCAGGAACTCAAACGCGGTCCCGTGAAATTGGTTCGTGCCGGACCTCGTGACGACGTTGACGTTCCCGCCGGGGTTCCGGCCGTAGCTCGCATCGTAGGTCGAGGTCTGAACCTTGAACTCCTGGATCGAGTCGGGATTAGGGATGCCGACTCCTGCGTAAAGACCCGAGTCGTTGGCGCTGCCGCTGTTGGCGAAGTTCGTGATGTTCACGCCGTCCATCTGGAAATTGTTCTGGCCGGGATCATTGCCGTTCACACTCATGTTCTGCGTGCCCTTGCCCAGGGCGATCGCGTTGTTGGCGCCACTGTTCGTTCCGGCCGACAGCGCGATAATCTGCGTATAGTTGCGGCTGCTGAGAGGCAACTGCGTCACGGTGCGCGTGCCTACGGTGTCGCCCAGCGTGGAACTTGCTGTTTGCAACGCCTCACTCTGGGATTCGACGGTGATTTGTTCGCTTTGCGAGCCGACCTCCAGCGTACGGTCCAACACCGGCGTTTCGGTCACGTTCACGACAACCGAGGAAACCTCCGCCGTTTTGAATCCGGTCGCGCTGAACCTCACACGATAGGTTCCTGGCGGCAAGAGCGAAAATTTGTAGGCCCCGTCCGCCGCAGTCATCACCGTGCGAGTTTGATTTGTGTCCGTGCTCGTCAAAGTGACGACCGCGCCGGGAATAACACCACCGGCCGTATCCGTTACGGTTCCTGTCAGAGCGCCTGTACCGGCCGATTGAGCGAGCAAGTGAGTATGGAAAAGCCCACATGTGACCAGGCACAAACCGATCCTGAAGAGCGCACAGGCCGCCGTTGTGCGCGAGTTCCAAAGTAGCGTTCGCCAATTCGATTTTTCCATTGATCCTCCTACAGTAGGGACTAGACCCGACACGTGGGGAGATTATATACCATCTAGCTCACGCGGAGAAGATGCAGCTACAGGGCGTTGCATGCAGCTAGGCCGCAGGCTTGATGACGAGCGTGACCGGCGTCCGTGGCCCGCGCCTACCGCCGCGCGGGATTGCATTTCCCGTTTGCGCCCGGTGGCGCGAGGCAGCAACAGCGCACGGGCCCTAAAGCCAACCGCGGCCCCTACCACCCCCTCCGCTCCCGCAAGCACAAGATATGCGCCACGTGATGTCTTCCGTGCCAGGTCTATAACGCGACGTTTCGGTCCAGGCGCACTAACCCGAGTTCCGGATGCCGGAACGAACGCTGAAACTCGGAATCGGTCATCGCTTCTAGCAGCCGCACCCAGCGCTGATGCAGCGAATCCAGCAGCGCGAGCGAAACTTCCACCGGAGTCGTGGAGGCGTCGGGCAGCTCCGCCCAGCGCGCTTCGTCGTACGGCTTAATGATCGACGTATCCTCGGTCGGCGCCAGCTTGAAAGAGGCGGCTCCTTCGCGCGCGTTCACCCCACAGCCAAACCAACAACTTCCCCATTTTCAATAACATCCAAATTCATTCCCCTACACATCCCCACTTCCTGTGGCAAACCAATATTGAGACCTATATGAACCTTTCCGAACCTACTAACCGAGCCGAAATCAATCGCCAAAACGCCGCCCACTCCACCGGCCCCGTGACATCTGAAGGCAGGCGCCGGGTATCCCTCAACGCCCTTCGCCATGGCCTCACCGGCCACACCGTCGTGCTCCACTCGGAAGATCTCGCAGCCTACCAAAAGCACTGCGGCCAGTTCCACACCGAACTGAAGCCTCAAGGTCTAATCGAATCCAGATGCGTCCAGACCATCGCCGACACCTATTGGCGGCTCGACCGCATCCGCGCCATGGAAAACAACCTCTTCGGCCTCGCGGCTTACGAACCCCACAGGCGAAGCCGTTGTGCGCGGTTCAGACGAGCGCACAGGCGAAGCCGTTGTGCGCGGCTCAGAGGGAGAAGAGGCGGAAATGTCCCCCGACCCTCTCATCCATTGTGCCCTCGCCCAAGCCAAATCTCTCGAGCAGTATAGTGATCTCCTCACCCGCCTCTCTCTTTACGAGCATCGCCTCAACCGCACCCTCGAGAAAGCCAAAGCCGAATTAAAACAGCTTCAGAAAGAGCGCGTCGAAGCCCGCGAAAAGGCCCTTATAGATGCCGCCGAGATCGCTAACCTCAAGGAAGCGCTCCATCAACCCTGGAATCCTCGCGACGATGGCTTTGAATTTTCGGCTGAAGATTTGGCAGCCTGGCTGCGCCGCGTAGAACTCAATAATGCTGCCCTGATCTTCCGCATTGAAGGCTGCCTCCCCGCTCCGCCCGCCCGGTCGGACAAGAAAGGAGGCCGCACGGCTCTTCTGTAATTAGTTCCCCCAGGGAACCCACACAACCCGCGCTGGTAATTGCAGTACGGGCGGAAAAACGGGCGATGCTGTATAGATGCCCTCTGGGTCCGGAGCGGTCACTGGCAAATTTCGCCTGGAGAAATCCTCCCAGACCGAAACACACCGCATCGTTTCGGCATCAAACAGGCACGTGTGGCATCGAATCTTTGGCCGGTAGCGCTTTACTTCGCGCTGATCGTGCTGCTGGTTAGTGCGCTATTGATCGTGTCCTACTTTCTGGGACAGCGCCATAGCGATCGTCACACCGGCTTGCCATACGAAGGCGGCGTTGCTTCGGAAGGCACCGCGCATATCCGCTTCTCCGCCCGGTTTTATCTGGTGGCCATGTTTTTCGTCATCTTCGACCTGGAGGCGGCGTTTGTTTTCGCCTGGGCCGTAGCCGCACGCGAAGTGGGATGGGCGGGCTACGTGGAAATCGCGATCTTTATCGGCGTGCTGGTCGCGGCGTTGGCGTATCTTTGGGCGTTGAAAGCGCTCGACTGGGGCGAATTGAAGAAGCAATAAAGAACGGAGGGCAAGCGCACAGCGAACGCGTTGTGCGCATTAAGCAAGCCCACAGCGAACGCGTTGTGCGCGTTAAGCAAGCCCACAGCGAACGCGTTGTGCGCGTTAAAGGATGAATTGAAGAAGCAATAAGGAACGGGAGGGTTTATGCTGGTTTCCCTCGAACGTCCGGGCGCATCCACCACGGTTGCGGCGCTCGACCGCGCCACGTTCGAAGAAGCTGCGCGGCGCAATATCCTGCTCACGAAGTTGCAGGATCTGCTCGCCTGGGGCCGCAAAAATTCCATCTGGCCGTTCGGCTTCGGCCTGTCCTGCTGCTTCGTCGAGATGGCGACAGCCTTCACCAGCAAATTTGATATCGCGCGATTCGGCGCCGAAGTGATCCGCAATTCACCGCGCGAGGCCGACTTGATGGTGGTCGCGGGAACGGTGTTCCTCAAGATGGCGCCGGTGGTTCAGCGGTTATACGAGCAAATGATGGAGCCGCGCTGGGTGATTTCCATGGGATCGTGCGCCAATTCCGGCGGCATGTACGACATCTACAGCGTGGTGCAGGGTGTGGACCAATTTCTCCCGGTGGACGTGTATGTGCCCGGCTGCCCTCCGCGGCCCGACGCATTCGAAGAGGGTCTGGTGATGCTGCAAAAGGCCGTGGGAACGGAGCGGCGGCCGCTGAGTTGGGTGATTGGGCCGCAAGGAGTCGAACGGCCACCCATGCCTTCGCTGCGCGATCTAAAGCGGGAGGAGCGCCGCAAGGCCCGGAATCTCCGCTCTCCCGACGAGGTTTGAAGATGAGCACAGAGGCGTCCGCGCTTCGTACCGACGCTCGCCCTCCGCTCGCGCCGCAACAGACCGCCGACGGCATCGATACGTGGTGGACGACGCGCGATCAGGTGCGCGAGAAGCTGCGCGATCTGAAACGCGAATATCGCATGCTCTACGATCTCACCGCCATCGACGAACGCATGCGCCGGCATCGGGAAGGCCAGCCGGAAAGCGATTTCACCGTCGTCTATACGCTGTTTTCCTTCAGCCGCAACGAATACGTTCGCATTAAAACTCCGCTGCGGGAAGCGAGCCTTTCGTTGGATTCCATCACCGATATCTGGCCCAACGCCAACTGGTACGAGCGCGAAGTGTGGGACATGTTCGGCATCGTCTTCAACGGGCATCCGCATCTGGAGCGGATTCTGATGCCCAAATCCTGGAAAGGCCATCCTCTGCGCAAGGACCATCCGGCGCGCGCGACGGAGTTGGGACCCTTCCGTTTGAGCGAAGAGAAAGAGGAAGCCGAGCAGGAGGATCTGCGGTTTCACCCCGAGCAATGGGGCTTGGAGCGCGGGCGCGACGGCGTCGATTTCATGTTCCTCAATGTCGGTCCGCAGCATCCGGGTACGCACGGAGTGCTGCGCATTCTGCTCCAACTCGACGGCGAAACCATTCTCGACGCGATTCCCGACATCGGCTATCACCATCGCGGCGCGGAGAAAATGGGCGAGCGCCAAAGCTGGCACAGCTACATTCCCTACACGGATCGCGTGGATTATCTGGGCGGCGTGATGAACAATCTGGCCTATCTAACAGCGGTCGAAAAACTGGCCAGCATCCCGGTTCCGCCGCGGGCGCAAACCATCCGCGTGATGCTGTGCGAGTTGTTTCGCATTATCAGCCATCTCGTCTGGTACGGAACTTTCTCGCAGGATATGGGCCAGCTTTCGCCGGTGTTTTTCACCTTCACCGATCGCGAGCGCGCGCTTGAAATTATCGAAGCGATCTGCGGCGCGCGCATGCATCCCGGATGGTTCCGCATCGGCGGCGTCGCCGCGGACCTGCCCAAGGGCTGGGACAGGATGTTCCGCGATTTTCTGAAATATCTGCCCGCGCGACTGAAAGAATACGACCGCGAGATCATGCAGAACGGCATCTTCAAAGGCCGCACCAAGGGCGTGGGCGCAATGACCGTGGACGACGCCATCGAGTGGGGCGCTACCGGTCCGCAACTGCGCGCCGCCGGCTTGGAATGGGATTTTCGCAAGAAACAGCCGTATTCCGGCTACGAGCAATTCGATTTCGAAATCCCCATCGCGACGCACGGCGACTGCTACGACCGAGCGGTGGTGCGCGTGGAGGAGATGCGGCAAAGTCTGAGAATCATCGAGCAGTGCGTGAACCATATGCCTTCCGGTCCCTATACTTCCGAGCATCGGTTAGCCACGCCGCCTCGCAAAGACCGCACGATGCACGACATTGAGACTCTGATCACGCACTTTTTGAATGTAAGCTGGGGTCCGCCGCTTCCGCCCGGCGAATGCCTCGGCGCGATTGAAGCCACTAAGGGCAACAACGGCTACTATCTGGTGAGCGACGGCAACACGGTTTCGTACCGCACGCGCATCCGCACGCCGTCCTTTCCTCACATGCAGATGTTGCCCCTGCTGTGCCGCGGCAGCATGGTTCCGGATCTGCTGGCGGTGCTGGGCGCGATGGATTTCGTGCTCGCGGATGTAGATAGGTAATTTATGTTGACTGATGAGGAACGCCGCGAAATTGAAAGCGAGATCGCCCGTTATCCAGCACGCCAGGCGGCCTCGATAGACGCGTTGAAAATTGTTCAGCGGCATCGCGGCTGGATTTCCGACGAGAGCATCCAGGATATCGCCGGATTTCTGAAGATTTCGCCGACCGAGCTCGACGGCATCGCCACTTTCTACAATCTGATTTTCCGCGAGCCCGTCGGCCGCCACGTGATTCTGCTGTGCGACAGCGTGAGCTGCTGGATCACGGGTTACGAGCGTCTGCGCGAGCATCTTTGCTCGAAACTGGCGGTCAGGCCGGGCCAAACCACGAGCGACGATCGTTTCACCCTGATTCCCATCGTGTGCCTGGGCTGCTGCGATCGCGCTCCGGCCATGATGATCGGCGACGATTTGCACGGGAATCTGGACCCTCCCGAAAAGTGCAACGCCATTTTGGAGCAATACAAATGACGGAGACGCCGCTCACCAAGAATATCCGTCCAGGCGCGCCGCCCTTCGATATAGGGGACTATGAGCGCGCAGGAGGATATGAGGGGCTGCGGAAAGCGTTAACGATGACACCGCAGCAGGTGATCGCGGAGGTGAAAGCTTCCAATCTGCGCGGACGCGGCGGCGCAGGATTTCCCACCGGTTTGAAATGGAGCTTCGTGCCATTGGGCAAAGACGCGCCGCATCCGAAATATCTGATCTGCAACGCCGATGAGATGGAGCCCGGAACCTTTAAGGACCGCTTGCTGATGGAAGCCGATCCGCATCAATTGGTCGAGGGCGTGGCGATCGCAAGCTATGCCATTGAAGCGGATGTAGCGTTCATTTTCGTTCGCGGCGAATATATTTTGTCCGGAGAGCGCTTGACGCGCGCGATCGCCGAAGCGTACGAGCATCGCTACCTGGGGCGCGACATTTTGGGCTCCGGCTACAGCCTCGAAATGTACGTGCATATGAGCGCCGGCCGGTACATGTGCGGCGACGAAACCGGATTACTGAACGCGCTGGAGGGCAAGCGCGCCAATCCGCGTTGGAAGCCGCCGTTTCCTCCGGTGGTGGGTTTGTTCGGCAAGCCGACCATCGTCAACAACGTCGAGACCCTGTGCTGCGTCCCGCACATCCTGAGCCACGGCGCGAATTGGTTTCGTGATTTGAGCCGCACCGGCGACGGGGGCACGAAGCTCTACGGCGCGAGCGGCAAGGTTAAGCGGCCCGGATTGTGGGAACTGCCGATGGGGACGCCGATCCGCGAAATTCTGTATGAGTACGCCGGTGGGATGCGCGATGGCGTGGAGTTTCGTGGTCTGCTTCCGGGAGGAGCATCTACGGATTTCCTTACCATCGAGCATTTGGATGTACCCATGGATTTCACGGAGGTGCAGAAGGCCGGCAGCCGCATGGGCACCGGCACCATGATCGTGCTCGACGACAAGACTTGCCCCGTCGGCATGACGTGGAATCTCACCCAATTTTTCGCGCGCGAAAGCTGCGGTTGGTGTGTCCCCTGTTGGAGCGGTTTGGCCTGGTGCGAGCGCATTTTGCGCGCGATGGAAGAAGGGCATGGAGAGAGCGGCGATATCGAGAAGCTTGAGTTTCACGCGAAAATGATGGGGCCCGGCAATACCTTCTGCGCCCTCGCGCCGGGCGCTGCCGAGCCGCTCCAAAGCGCGATCAAATATTTTCGCGAAGATTTCGAGAGCCACATACGCGACAAACACTGCGCGTGGAGAACCTGATGGCCAACATCTGGGTAGAGGGCAAAACGTACGCGGCCAACGGCGAACAGAATTTGCTGCACGCCTGCCTCTCCTTAGGTTTCGACCTGCCGTACTTCTGCTGGCATCCGGCGCTCGGCTCGGTCGGCGCGTGCCGCCAGTGCGCCGTCAAGCAGTTCAAGGATGAAAAAGACACGCACGGCAAGCTGGTGATGGCTTGCATGACTCCGGCTTCCGAGGGCGCGCGCATTTCCATCGCCGATCCGGAAGCGGTGGAATTTCGCAAGGCGATCGTCGAAGGGCTGATGCAGAATCATCCGCACGATTGTCCTGTATGCGACGAGGGCGGCGAATGCCACCTTCAGGACATGACGCTGATGACCGGTCACGATTATCGCGCCTACCGGTTCGAAAAGCGGACATTTCGAAATCAGTATCTCGGGCCGCTGGTCAATCACGAAATGAATCGCTGCATCCAGTGCTACCGCTGTGTGCGCTATTACAGCGATTACGCCGGCGGCAAGGATTTGAATGCGTTCGCCATGCGCGACATCGTATATTTCGGGCGCGATCGCGATGGCGTTCTGGAAAGCGAATTCTCCGGCAATCTGGTCGAAATTTGCCCCACCGGCGTTTTTACCGATGCCACGCTGAAGCGGCATTATACGCGCAAATGGGATTTGCAGTTTGCGCCGAGCGTTTGCGCTCATTGCGGCCTGGGATGCAATATCAGCCCGGCGGAACGCTACGACTCGCTGCGGCGCGTCGTCAACCGGTTCAATTACGAAGTGAACGGATATTTTCTCTGCGACCGCGGCCGCTACGGATATGAATTCGTCAACAGCCCCCAGCGCATCACCGCTCCCACCCGGCGCGGCGAATCCATTTCCACAGCCGAAGCGGAATCGCAATTGGAATTGCTGGCAAACGGACGGGTTTTAGGCATTGGTTCGCCGCGCGCCTCCCTGGAATCGAACTTCGCCTTGCGAAGGCTGGTGGGAGCGGAACGATTTTTCGCGGGGATTTCGCAGACGGAGCATGCGCTCCTGGCGCGGATGCGGGATATTTTGCAATCCGGGCGGCTTCGCTCGGCTTCTCTGCGGGATGTCGAGCGATCGGACGCGGTCCTGATTTTGGGCGAGGACGTTCCCAACACCGCTCCGCGAATGGCGCTCAGCGTGCGGCAAGCGGTGCGGCAGCAGCCACTCGAAGCCGCGGAAGCGCTGAAGATTCCGCTGTGGCTGGATCAGGGGGTGCGGCACGCGCTGCAAGACCGCAGAGGTCCGCTGTACATCGCGACGCCCGTGGCCACGCGGCTGGACGAAATCGCGACAGAAACATTTCGCCTCGCGCCGGACGATATCGCGCGGTTCGCTTTAGATTTGCCCGAACGAATCGTTCAAGCAATGCACGGAGCCAAGCGGCGGTTGGTCATCGCGGGCTCGAGCCTGGCCGGCGAATCCATCGTCCGCGCGGCCGCGCGCGCCGCGGAATCGCTCCACGCGGATATCGCCTTCATCATGCCCGAACCGAATAGCCTGGGCTTGTCGATGATGGGCGCGGATTCGCTTGATGCGGCCCTTGAAGCGGTGGGGGATGACGCGGTACGGAATGACGCCATCGATACGGTGATTGTGCTGGAAAACGATCTCTATCGCCGCGCGCCGCGCGAGCGGGTGGATCGATTTTTGGGCGCGGTTGGGAATGTAATCGTGCTCGATCATCTGGCGAACGAAACTACCGCGAAAGCGAACCTTTTGCTGCCCGCCGCGACATTCGCGGAGAGCGATGGGACGTTTATTTCGAGCGAGGGCCGCGCGCAACGCTTTTTCCAGGTCTACGTGGCGCCGGGCGCGATTCAGGAAAGCTGGCGCTGGTTGGATCCTGCTGAGCCGCGACCGTCAGGGAGCGGTCTCCAAAAGCCGGGTTTCGAAAACCTGGATGACTTGATCGGCGAGCTGATCACGTCTATGCCCGTGTTCGCTCCGATTCGCGCCGCCGCACCGCCAGCCGGTTTCCGCATGAATGGCGCCAGGATCCCGCGCGAGCCTGATCGCTTCAGCGGGCGCACGGCCATGTTCGCGCAGATCAGCGTGCATGATCCCGCGCCGCCCGAAGACCGCGATTCACCTTTGGCCTTTTCGATGGAGGGAGCGACGAAACAACCGCCGGCGCCCTTGATCCCCTTTTTCTGGGCGCCCAACTGGAATTCGATTCAATCGGTGAATAAATTTCAGGACGAGGTGGGCGAGGGGTTACGCGGAGGGTCATCCGGCGTAAGAATGTTTGAGCGGAATGGGCAAGGAGCAGAGCGAGATGCCGGCGCGCCTCCGCCGCCGTTTGAGCCCCGCGAAAACGAGTGGCTAATCGTCCCGATCCACCACATCTTCGGGTCCGAGGAGCTCAGTCGGCACGCTCAGGCGTTGGCCGAACTTGCGCCCGCTCCGTTTCTCGCGCTGAACCAGGACGACGCGGCGCGCCTGCATTCTCAAGCCGGCGACGTTCTGGAAGCGCTCGGGGTGCGCGTTCCGCTGCGGATCGACGCGTCTCTGCCGCGCGGCGTGGCCGGATTATTGGGAGTGCCGGGACTTCCGCTCCCGGCTTGGAGCGAGATCGCGCGCCTATGATCGCGAAAATCATCACAATCGTCGTTGTCTTGGTCGTCGCGCCCTCCCTCGCCGCCGGGTTAAGTTTTATCGAGCGGCGATTGCTCGCGCTGTGGCAGGATCGCTATGGCCCGAACCGCGTGGGGCCGTTTGGTCTGCTTCAACTGCTGGCCGACACGATCAAATTTCTCACCAAAGAAGATTGGATTCCGCCGTTCGCCGACAAACCGGTTTTCGTCATGGCGCCGGCCATTGTGATGACTACCGCATTGCTTAGCTTCGCGGTGATTCCGTTCGCGCCGGGGATTGCGATCGCGAATTTGAACATCGGTCTTCTCTTTTTCTTGGCCATGTCTTCGCTCGGCGTCTACAGCGTGGTGCTGGGAGGTTGGGCTTCGGATAGCAAATACTCGTTGCTCGGCGGCATGCGCGCTTCTGCGCAAATGCTCAGCTACGAAGTGTTCATGGGGCTTTCGCTGATGGGGGTGGTTATCCTGGCTGGCTCATTCAATCTCGCCGATATCGTGGAGGCGCAGAGAAAGCTGTGGTTCGTCATTCCGCAATTCTTAGGTTTCCTTCTCTTTCTGATAGCCGGAGCGGCAGAACTCCGCCGCCTGCCTTTCGATTTGCCGGAAGCCGAAAGCGAATTAGTCGCGGGCTACCATACCGAATATTCCGGAATGAAGTTCGGGATGTTTTACGTGGGCGAATATCTGGGCGTGGTCCTGATTTCGGCGATCGTGACCGTGCTTTTTCTGGGCGGATGGTTGGGCCCGGTGTTGCCACCCCTGCTGTGGTTCTTTATCAAGCTGTTCGCCTTGATCAGCTTTTTCATTCTTTTGCGCGCGGCCCTGCCGCGTCCGCGCTTCGATCAACTTATGGCATGGGGATGGAAGCTCATGTTGCCCCTTACCCTAGCCAATTTGCTGGTAACCGGCGCGGTGGTGCTGGCATTCGGAAAATGAAATGTTAAGCAATCTCAAAACCCTCTGGGCCGTCTTCCTGCACGCCTTTCGCAAACGCGTTACGGTGCAATATCCCGAACAGCTTCCTTATCTCGCCCCGCGCTATCGCGGCCGCATCATTTTATCGCGCGACCCCGATGGAGGCGAGCGCTGCGTGGCGTGCTATCTTTGCGCCGTCGCTTGCCCCGTGGATTGCATCGCGCTTCAAGCCACGGAGGATTCCACGGGCCGCCGCTATCCCGAATTCTTCCGTATCAACTTTTCGCGGTGCATTTTTTGCGGTTATTGCGAGGAGGCCTGCCCGACTTATGCGATTCAACTGACGCCCGACTTCGAGATTAGCGAATACAAGCGAGAGAACTTGGTTTACGAAAAAGAAGATCTATTGATCGACGGTCAAGGGAAGCATGAGGGTTATAACTTCTGGCGTGTGTCGGGAGTGAAAATCGGCGGCAAGGATAAGGGCGAAGCCGCGAATGAAGCGCCGCCCGTGGATTTGCGGAGCCTGCTGCCATGACCGCCGCGTTCTACATCGCCGCGGCGGTAGCCATTCTCGCCACCATCATCGCGCTCACGCGCCTGAACACAGTCCATGCGCTGCTTTATTTGGTCGTTTCGTTGTTAGCCGTTGCAGTGGTCTTCTATACCTTAGGCGCAGTCTTCGTCGCCGCGCTGGAAGTGATTGTTTACGCCGGCGCAATCATGGTGCTCTTTATCTTCGTGGTGATGCTGCTCAATTTGGGCAAGCGTGCGGAAGAGATGGAGCGATTGTTGCTGTCGCCGGGAATGTGGATCGGACCAGCGGCACTCGCCGCTGTCTTGATTGCGGAACTAGCCGACTTACTGGTTCACGGCCGGCTACCGGGCGTCGAGCCGGCGATGGTAGGTCCGAAGCAGGTAGGAATCGCGCTGTTTGGGCCGTATTTGATCGGAGTGGAATTGGCGTCCATTTTATTGCTCGGAGGATTGATCGGAGCTTACCATTTGGGCTGGCGGAAGCCGGAAGAAATAGAGTCCAAGCCGGAAATACAACGGAAGGAGGTGCGGGATGATTCCCATCGAGCACGCGTTGCTGCTAGCGGCGATCTTGTTCGCGTTGGGACTGATCGGACTTCTGACCAGGCGTAATGTCGTGTTCACGCTGATGTCGATAGAAGTCATGCTGAACGCGGCCGGACTGGCGTTTGTGGCCGCGGGATCGCGCTGGGCGCAGCCCGATGGACAGGTCGTGTTCTTATTCATTCTCGCCATGGCGGCGGCGGAAGTATCCGTCGGTCTCGCGCTGGTGTTGGGGATTTATCATCGGTTTCACGTACTGGATACCGACGCCGCGAGCGGCATGAAAGGGTGAAAAGCGCACAGCGAATGCGTTGTGCGCGTCTAAAGCAAAGCGCACAGCGAATGCGTTGTGCGCGTTTAAAGGAAGGCGCACAGCGAATGCGTGGTGCGCGTTAAAGCAATGTTGAATTTGCTGTGGCTGATTCCCGCGCTGCCCTTCGCGAGCGCCGCCATTCTCGCGGTGCTCGGCTCGCGGCTTGCGCGGCGAGCGGTCGCATGGATCGGCTGCGGATCTATCGCCGGATCTGCTATCGTCACGGGGCTGATCGCCTGGAGCTTTCTAACCGCTCCTCCACCAGGGAATGCCTATCTCGAGCCGTTGTGGACCTGGTTCTCCGTAGACGGATTCCACCCTTCCATCGCCTTGTATCTCGACCCTCTGTCCTTAGTCATGACGCTGGTGGTGACCTTCGTCGCATTTTGGATCCACCTGTATTCTGCCGAATTCATGGTCGACGATGACGGCTACAGCCGCTTTTTCGCCTACATGAACTTGTTCGTGGCATCGATGGTCACGCTCCTGTTAGGCAGCGACTTGCTGTTGCTGTTCTTGGGTTGGGAGGGCGTGGGGTTGTGCAGCTACTTGCTGATAGGTTTCTGGTATCGCGACCCCGCGAACGGCCTGGCGGCGCGGAAGGCGTTCATCGTGACCCGCGTAGGCGACACGGCGTTCACCATCGGACTCCTCCTGATTTTTCAGCGTCTCGGTACTCTGGACATCCAAGAACTGATGAAACGAGCGGCGGTGCAATGGCCGGTGGGAGCAGGAGTGGCGATTGCGGCGGCGGCTTTGCTATTGGGCGGAGCGGTGGGAAAATCGGCGCAACTTCCGCTTCAAACCTGGCTTCCCGACGCCATGGCCGGCCCCACCCCCACCAGCGCTTTGATCCATGCCGCGACCATGGTGACGGCGGGCGTGTATCTGATCGCGCGCATGCACGTGCTCTACGAGCTTGCGCCGCCGGTACAATTAGCGGTCGCGGTTATCGGCGCGGCGACGCTGCTACTGGCCGGCTGCAGCGCGCTCACACAGGTGGATATTAAGCGTATACTCGCGTATTCCACCATCAGCCAGATCGGCTACATGTTTCTCGCGCTGGGGGTGGGCGCGTGGTCTGCCGCTATTTTCCACTTCATGACGCACGCGTTTTTCAAGGCGCTGCTGTTCATGGCCGCAGGCATTGTCATCGGAGCGCTGCACGAGGAACACAATATTTTTCGCATGGGCGGGCTTCGGCGGGAACTGCCCATCGCCTTCTGGACGTTCCTGATCGGCGGATCGGCGCTGGCCGGTTTGCCGCTCATTACCGCCGGTTATTACAGTAAAGACCTGATTATCTGGTCCGCCTGGTCGGCCCCGCATGGAAGCCACGCGTTGTGGGCGATAGGCGTGCTGGGCGTCTTCCTGACTTCGCTCTATACGTATCGCCTCATCTTCCAAGTATTCTTCGGTGACGTTCGAACGCCTGTCACGCACCGCCCTGGATGGGCGATGTCGCTGCCGGTGATCGTGCTGGCGGTTCTGGCGATCGGCGGCGGCTTCGCTCGCGTGCCCTTCACTCGATTCCTCGAAACCGCTCTTCCGGCAACCGTCGAGGTTCACGCGCTTTCCGAAAACCTGTCTTCACTCGCGGTCTTCGCTGCCTTCCTGCTGGGAGCTTGGATCGCTTATGTCCGCCCCGCGCTACACGCCCCCGCAATAACGCGATTCTGGTTTAGCGATTGGGGAATGGATTGGCTTTACGACTGGGTGTTTGTCCGTCCGATTGTCTGGTTTGCGAGCGCCGATAAAAGCGACTTGCTCGATCGGGCGTATGACGGCCTTGCGGCGCTTACGCGCACTTTTTGGCGCTGGCTCAGCTACACCGAAACGGGACGCCTCCGCTGGTACGCCGCCGGAATGGCCTTCGGGGCGGTGTTGTTCGTGGCTATCGAGTTGTTCCTATGATTCTGCTCTGGCTTCTGGTAGTGCCGGTTGTGGCCGGTCTTTTGTCGGCGCTAGCGGGGCTCTGGAACAAATCCTTGCCGCGCTGGATCGCGCTCATCGCCGCGTGTCTGGATCTGGCTCTGGCGCTTACCATCCGTCGAGGAAGCGCGCGCTGGATCGAGCAACTGGATTGGATGTGGATTCCGCAATTCGGCATTCATTTCCATTTGGCCATGGACGGGTTGAGTCTGCTGCTGATCATACTCACTTTCTTTCTGGGAATCATGGCGGTGCTCGCGGCGTGGCGGGAAATCCGCGAAAACACGGGCTTTTTCTATTTGAATCTGCTCTTCATTCTGGCCGGCATTGCCGGAGTGTTTTTGGCCACGGACCTGTTTCTGTTCTATTTCGCCTGGGAGCTAATGCTGGTTCCGATGTATTTTTTGATCGCCATGTGGGGGCATGAGAACCGCACTTACGCTTCCATCAAATTCTTCATTTTCACTCAACTCAGCGGTTTGCTGATGCTGATCGCGATCCTGGCTCTCTACTTCGTCCATCACGCTTCCACGGGCGTCTATAGCTTTCAATACGACGACTTATTAGGCACAGCGATGGAGCCTTCCACGGCCATGTGGATCATGCTCGGCTTTTTCGTTGCCTTCGCGGTAAAGCTGCCGATCGTTCCATTTCACCCCTGGCTCGCCGACGCGCACACCGAGGCGCCGACGGCGGGCAGCGTGATTTTGGCCGGTCTGCTGCTCAAGACCGGGGCTTACGGAATGCTGCGCTTCGTTGTGCCTCTGTTTCCCGGAGCCGCCCGCACGTTCGCCCCCGTAGCGATGACCCTGGCCGTCATTGGAATTCTTTACGGTGCCATTCTCGCCTTCGGCCAAACCGATTTGAAGCGCTTGGTGGCTTACACCAGCGTGAGCCACATGGGGTTCGTACTGTTGGGAATTTTCGCTTGGAATCCCGTAGCCCTTCAGGGGGTGCTTCTGACCATGATTTGCCACGGCGTCAGCACCGGCGCGCTGTTCATTATCGTCGGAGCGTTGCAGGACCGCACCCACACCCGCGAAATGCCGCGCCTGGGCGGATTGTGGGCGACGATTCCGTATATGAGCGGGGCCGCGCTGTTCTTCGGGCTGGCCTCGCTGGGGCTGCCGGGCTTGGGCGACTTCATCGGCGAATTCCTGGTGATTTTGGGAGCGTTCCGTGGACACGTCGTTCTGACGATTTTCGCCGCGGTCGGAATTCTCGCGGCGACGTTTTACGCCCTGCGCATGATCCAGAGCGCTTTCCAGGGGCCTAACGAGAATCGCTGGACGCTGCCGGATCTTTCGCCCCGCGAGGGGTTCGTCATGGCCGTTATGATAGTCGCCTTGCTATGGCTTGGGCTTTATCCCCAACCTGTGATCAATACCTTCAACCCCGCGCTGCGGCAGCTCACAGGCTATGCGCAGCTCACAAGTTATGCGCAGCGCTGATCTCCTTGCGATTTTGCCGCTCGTAGTGGTTGCCGCCGCGGCGGTCGTGGTGATGCTGGCGATCGCCGTGCGGCGCAATCACCGAGTCACAGCCGCGCTCACTCTAGCCGGTCTGGCGCTGGCGTTCGCCTCCATTTGGATGGCTGCGCCGGAAACGCCGCGCCAGGTGACGCCGTTGCTAATCGCGGACGGCTATGGGCTGTTTTACACCGGCCTGATTATCGCTGCTACATTCGTGACCGTCCTTCTGGCGCATGGCTATTGGGCGCGGCGCGAAGGTCCTCCCGACGAACTGTATCTGCTCATTCTAATCGCGACGACGGGCGCTTTAGTGTTGGTCTACTCCAGCCATTTTGCGTCTTTTTTCCTGGGTCTGGAGATTCTGAGCGTGGCGCTGTATGCGCTGATCGGGTACAGCAAAGCGCGCGAGCCTCTGGAAGCGGCGCTGAAATATCTGGTGCTGGCGGCGGCCTCGGCGGCGTTTCTGCTTTTCGGCATGGCGCTGATCTATGCGGAGCTAGGCACGATGGAGTTCCACGACATCGGCGCCGCGCTCGCTCTCCCGGGAGCAAATTTGACCCTCCTGCTTCCCGCGTTTGCGCTGATCGTCACCGGCTTCGGATTTAAGCTTGCCCTAGTCCCATTCCATCTCTGGACGCCCGACGTGTATCAAGGTGCGTCCGCGCCCATCACGGCTTATATCGCGACCGTTTCCAAAGGCGCGATGTTCGCACTCTTGTTGCGCTATTTCCGCTATACGGCCGGCTCCAATTATGCGAGAATGTACGCGGTTTTCGCCATCATCGCCATCGCATCGATGCTTGCGGGAAATCTGCTGGCGCTCCTCCAAAATAACGTGAAGCGCATTCTCGCGTATTCCTCCATCGCGCATTTGGGATATGTGTTGGTCGCTTTTCTCGCCGGCGGGGAACGAGGAGCGGAAGCGGTGACGTTCTATTTGGTCGCGTATTTCGTGACCATCCTGGGCGCATTTGGCGTGATCGCGGTTCTTTCGCCCGCGGATCGCGAATGGGAATCGATCGACGACTATCGCGGTTTGTTCTATCGCCGCCCGGCGCTCGCGGGCGTCTTCACCGCAATGCTGTTTTCGCTCGCGGGAATTCCGCTCACAGCGGGTTTCGTCGGCAAATTCTATATCGTTGACGCGGGCGCTTCCGCTGCGCAATGGGCGTTGATTATTATCCTGGTGGTCACGAGCGCGATTGGCTTGTTCTACTATTTGCGCATCATTGTGGCCATTTATAGCAACGTCGCGATTTATAGCAGCCCCGGCGCAGCGCCGGCAGCGGCGCGGCTGGCCCCCGTGGGTGCAGCGACGCTGGCCGCGCTTACCGTCCTTCTCATCTGGTTGGGCGTTTATCCCCGCCTGTGGCTGGATTTAATAGGTCGCGCGGTTCGCCTTTTATAATCGCTTAGAAGGGCACCCCATGGACGAATCCGATACCCGAGCTCGTCTGCCGGACGATCTGTATCCGAAACTCAACGAGAAGCAAATCGCGCGGCTTTCGCAGTTCGGCGTCCGCCGAAGCCTTCCCGCCGGCGAGGTCCTTTTCCATCAAGGATCCGTGGGACGCCATTTCTACGTCGTGCTGGAAGGCGCTCTCGAAGCTCTGCTACCTTTCCGCGACGGAGAGAGCCGGATCCATCTGCACGAGCGCGGCGACTTTAGCGGCGAACTCGACATGCTCTCCGGGCGGCCCAGCCTGGTGAGCGCGCGCACAGCCGAACCCAGCGAACTTTTAGAGATCGACCCGGCCCGGCTGCGAAGCATCGTCCAGAACGACCCGGAACTGGGCGATTTTCTCCTCCGCACGTTCGTTCGCCGCCGCGTGGCCATGATCTCGCAGGCGATAGGGGATGTCATTCTGATCGGCTCGAAGTACTCTGCCGATACGCTTCGCGACAAGGAATTCCTCGCGCGCAACGGACATCCCTTCACTTATCTGGAACTGGAGCAGCAGGACCTGGCGGTTGTGGAACTGCTGAATCGCTTTAATATCCGTCCCGAAGATATCCCGGTGCTTATCCGCCGCGACCAACTTCCCATACGCAATCCCAGTGTTGCGGAGATAGCCGCTCGTCTCGGCTTAAACGCCGAAATCTCGGGCCAGCGGGTGTACGACTTGATCGTGGTGGGCGCAGGCCCTTCGGGTTTGGCGGCGGCTGTCTATGGCGCTTCCGAGGGGCTGAGCGTGCTCGTACTGGAGGGGATCGCCCCAGGTGGGCAGGCGGGCTCCAGCTCGCGAATCGAGAACTATTTGGGATTTCCCATGGGAATTACCGGACAGGAGCTCGCGGGACGCGCCTTCGTGCAAGCCGAGAAATTCGGAGCCCAAGTCGCCGTCGCCCGTCCGGCGGAAGCTCTGAAGTGCGATCGCCATCCGTTCTGCGTCGATTGCTCCGGCGCCGACCCCGTTCGCGGGAAAGCAATCCTCATTGCTTCCGGCGCGCAGTACCGCAAGCTACCGCTCTCGAAGCTCGCGCAGTTTGAAGGCATCGGCGTGTATTACGGAGCAACACCGGTAGAGGCGCAGCTCTGTCAAGGTGACGAGGTGGTGGTGGTCGGAGGCGGCAATTCTGCGGGCCAGGCCGCAGTCTTCCTTTCCACCATTGCGAAGCACGTTTACATGCTCGTGCGCGGCTCAGGCCTGAAGGACACCATGTCGCAATACCTCATCCGCCGCATTGAACAGTGCCCTGAGATTACGCTTCTTTCGCGGACGGAGATCGTCAAACTGGAGGGCGACGGAAAGCTCGAATCCGTCGCGTGGAAAAATGGGGACACCGGAGAAACCGAAACCCGCCTTATCGGCCATGTCTTTTCAATGACCGGGGCGAATCCGAATACGGCTTGGCTCCAGGGCTGCGTTGCGCTCGATGATCAAGGCTTCGTGAAAACCGGCGCCGATCTCACGGCCAGCGATCTGGAGTCCGCCCATTGGCCGCTTGCCAGGCGGCCCTACCTCTTCGAGACCTCCGTGCCGGGTGTGTTCGCGGTGGGAGATGTTCGATCGGGTAGCGTGAAACGCGTGGCATCGGCCGTTGGAGAGGGGTCCGTGGCGGTGCAGCTCGTCCATCGCGTTCTGGCAGAGTGAATCCCCGGGTTACTTCACCAAATTGAGTATAAGTTGGGCGTACAGTTGATGCCCCAGCGCCGTGGGATGGGGGCCCCGGCCTTACAATGAGGAAACGATGTCTGATGTCGCGAAAGGCGGCCTATGAAACGTTTGCTGACCATCCTTTTCACTATTGCGGCGGTGGGCGTTGCTGCGATGACGGCGATACCCTCGCGCCTTCGAGTTCTGGCGCAGAATCGCATGGGCTACTCCATCGTGGGCCAGAACAGCGGCCACGTTGCGCTGGGCCTCGCGATTCGCAAGCTCGGAGTTTATGGCGCCTTCATGCAAGCTCCGGCGCATCCCGACGATGAAAGCAACGCCCTGTTGGCCATGTTCGCCCATGGCATGGGCTTCCGCTCGATCGATGTACAGAACAACCGCGGCGACGGCGGGCAAAATGAAATCGGCCCGGAGCTGTTTCGCGACATGGCGGTCTTGCGGACCGCCGAGCTTCTCTCCGCCCACCGCATCGATGGCGCCGAACAGTACTTCACACGCGCCATCGATTACGGATATTCGTTCGACCCTCAGGAAGTAATTCAAAAGTGGGGCCGGGAGGATATCGTCGGCGATTACGTCCGGCTCATCCGCACGCTGCGCCCGGATGTGGTCCTCACCATGAACATTCAGGGGCGGGGCGGCGATCGCGCGCATGAGGCGACCACTGTCCTGGTCCGCGAAGCCTACTACGCGGCGGGCGATCCATCCAAATATCCGGCGCAGCTCCGGGAAGGACTCAGACCCTGGCAACCGAAGAAACTCTACTTCACCGCGCCACCCGGGGGAGGGCGAGGAGGCCAAGCGCCCGCATCAACGGGAACAGCCCCCGCACCAACAGGAGCAGCCGCGCCAGCAGCAACTCCCGTGAAGCTGGCCCAGGTCAATACCAATGTGTACGACTCGCTGCTGGGACGCACTTACTCTGAAATCGGCGCCGATGCCCGCAGCAGTCACAAATGCCAAGGTGTGGGAGGCCTTCCGGCCCTGCCCGGCTTCAATAATGGGCGCGGCGGAGGCGCCGGTCCCGTCGCCGCAGGCGGCGCGAATCAAGTCGCGGGCGGCGGGAATCAAGCAGGCGCGGGCCGGGGCGGCGGTGGTCGAGGCGGCCGGGGCGGCGCTGGTCGAGGCGCAGGCCGCGGCGCGGCGGCGCCGGCTAGCGCGGGAGCGGGCGATGCAGCTCCACTCGCTCCAGGTCCGCCGGGCGGTGGATACCAGCTCATGGACACTACCATCCCCGGGCAGAAAGAGAAGACCGAGACCTCGCTTTTCGATGGCGTGGATACGCGGCTCGAAGCCATCGCGCAATATGCCGGCGCGAACCCGCCGGCCGCTCTGATCTCGGAAATCGCCGCCATTTCGGCCGATGCCAGGGCAGCTCAAAAAGCGTTCGATTCCGGCGACGACGCCGGTACAGCGCCGCCTATCGAAGCCGGTCTCGCCGTCATCCGCTCCCTGCGCGCGCAGCTATCGGGCATGGGGCTCGATGAGGCGTCCCGTTACGAAATAGACTTTCGGCTTCAAATTAAGGAACGCGATTACGAAGATGCCGTGCTGACCGCGCACGGTCTGGCATTCGACGCCGTCGCGGATGACGGGCTGGTGATCCCCGGACAGCCGGTGACCCTATCGCTTCTCGCGGTGAATCACGGTCCTTCCGATGTCAGCGTGACCGGTGTTTCCATCGCCGGCTTCGACGAGCCTGCCTCCTGCGCGCCCGGCGCCGCGAAAAAGAATGCAGTCTATACCTGCTCCTCTCAGGGGCGCGTTCCCCAAAATGCCCGCCCGACAACGCCATATTTCGACGACAACTATTGGAAACATCCGGAAAACCAGGCCATCCAGATCTTCGCGCCCGGCGTTGAGTTTGGCGTTCCCTTCGCGCCTACGCCGTTCCGCGTAACATTTCACATCCAGGCCGGCGGCGTCGAGGTCGCCAAGGAACTGCCGGTCGAATTCCGGTACGTAAAGGATATTTACCTGGGCGACAAGCGCATGGAGCTCAATGTAGTTCCGGCCTTCTCCGTGAGCGTCACGCCCGGCCTGGCCGTGATCCCGGCTTCCGGCGGCGCTACATCCGCGCCGGTCAAGCGCGAGATCCACGTCTCCGTCATAAATGGTGTGAAGGGCGCAGCGGAGGCCTCGGTGAGCCTCGATCTGCCGCCGGGCTGGACGGTGGCTCCCACTAGCGTGCCGCTCAGCTTTACCCATGAAGACGAAGCTCTTTCGGCCCGGTTTGAAGTCACCGCGCCGCCGCGGGCCAAAGCCGGCCAGTACACTCTACGCGCAGCGGTTGCGTCCCCCGCATTTCCCGGGCAAAAATTCTCCGATGGCTACCAGGTAATCGAATATCCGCATATTCAACGCCGGCAAGTGATCAAGCCTGCCGAAGTCGCGCTCAAAGTTGTGGATGTGAAGGCAACCCCGAATATCGAAGTGGGCTACATCGTAGGCGTGGGCGATCAGGTCCCGCCCGCGATCGAACAACTAGGCGCGAAGGTGAGAACCATCGACGCCGATGAACTTGCCTGGGGCGACCTTTCCAAGCACGATGTGATCGTGACCGGCGTCCGGGCTTATGAACAACGCGCCGATCTTCGCGCCTATAACCGCCGCTTGCTTGATTACGTCCAGAGGGGCGGGACTGTCATCGTGCAGTACAACAAAATGGAGTTCAATCAGGCCGATTACGGCCCCTATCCCGCGAAGGTCAGCGCGAACCGGGTAGCCGACGAGTTGGTCCCGGTCAAAATATTGGCGCCAGCCAACCCTGTATTCAATTTTCCGAACAAGGTCGGCGCCTCGACATGGGAAGGCTGGGTGCAGGAACGGGGCCTTTACTTCCTGGGAGACAAGGATCCAAAATACGTGGATCTTGTATCGATGACCGACTCTTTTAAGGACAATCCCGGAGAGAAGCTCGGTTCCATGGTGGAGGCGAAGTACGGCAAAGGAACGTGGATCTACCTGGGGCTGGGGCTGTGGCGTCAACTGCCGGCGGGAACCGATGGGGCATATCGGCTTCTCGCCAATCTGATAAGCCTTTCGAGGGTGAGACCCTAAACCGCTTGCTTACGCGCGCGGCTCAGTTAAATCTAGAAACCCCAGGGACCACCTAAAAGGCGGCTGCAGGAAGATTGCCCGCCCCACGGCCCGATCCTGCTCGTGACGACTGCCGTGGAGGGAAGTCGGGGACAGGCGATTGCTCTATTCCTCGTTTTCCAAGACCGGTGTCCAGGATTTGTCCGGGTTGAAGCGCTCCATCTTCTTGAATTCCTCTAGAGTATTCGACCCAAGGTCCTTTTGGTAAACCACACCATCGTTGCTGACGATGTAGGTCCGCACGCCCGTTACATCGTATTCAGCCGGTGCAGCGACCAGGGCAAAGCCCCCAATCATGACACCCTCCACTACGTAGTCCATTTGCCCGAGTGGGGCTGCGGGGCCTTGCCCTTTCAGGACCTTGAAGAAGTAGCCATGATAAGGCTCCGCGTCCTGTGTACCGTTGTAGCCTTGCTCAATCGCTCGCGCGACGTTCTCGCCCACAGGCCCCGCCCAGGTACCGTCGGGGTTTTGCCAGGCTAAGCCATCTTTCTTACCTGGAGTGCTAATGATGTGCTGAGCGTACTGATGTACATCATAGCCCTCGCGTTGTTGCAAGGCGTACTGGTCCTGCGCCTCTACGTAACCGCGGCAAATCTTAATGGCATCGAGTTCATTGGCACCAATGCGTCGATACAGGAGCTCCCGCCGGCCGGACTTACTATCGAAAAACCATTTCTCGCCTGTCTTCACTAGTGGCACAGGGAAAGGCCAGTCCTCGTTACCTACCAGCAGAAATGCACGATTGGGAGCTTTCGGGTCCACTGAAACGTTTAGTTTTTCGCGGGCCTCAGAGGCGAAATCGGACGCGCGCTTCCGATCTTGCGCTAATTCGCCGCTAAGGACAATGTCCTCGCCATCGGGGCCGAAGATTTGCACCAATTCGTCCACATCGAACTTTTGGGCCGCATTGACTAGCGCATGAGCAGCCTGTTGCGGAGTGTCGAAGAGCTTGGGGCCCGCAGATGAGGCAGTCACCCTTTGGCCCACCGTACCTGGTACGGGGCGTCCCGCTGCTGTCATGTAGGAGGCGGACAACCACGCCAACGCCATCGCACACAGAATACATCCAGCTCCAGACCAGGTTGTATTTAGCGATGCCGATTTCATTTCCATTGATTCTCTCTTCATGGATTGGACTCCCTATCTGCGCCGGCCGCCGCCACCACGGGCACGTCCGCCGCCGCCGCCGCCGCCGCGAGAACCGCCGCCGCCGCGACTAAAGCCTCCTCCTCCACCTCCACCTCCACCTCGAGATCCGAAGCTGGAGGAGCCGCGGCTGCTGTTGCCGCGTGCACTGGATCCATTGAATCCTCTGGAACCTCCGCCGAAGGCGTTCCGGTCCCCACCACCGCCGCGTGACAGATCCCGGCTACCGATGCGATCGCCTCCACTCGCACCGCCGCCGCCCCGGCTACCAAGGCCGCCGCCCGCACCGCCGCCGACCCCACTACCAAGGCCGCCGCCCGCGCCGCCGCCGGCCCGACTACCAAGGCCGCCGCCCGCACCGCCGCCGACCCCGCTACCAAGGCCGCCGCCCGCAGCAGGCTTGCTGGTAATATTGCCGCCTTGCCTGCCTATTTGTTGTCGGGCACCGGCTTGACGTTGCGTTAGCGAATCACCCCGCGCGGCCCCGCCAAACCGATCCGCCGTTGCCCGATCCGAATACGGGGCACCTCCCCGATGCTGCGGGTTGTGCGTCCAGTTGCCTCGACCGGCACCGCCTGGACCACCCACGCCGCCGACACCGCCAACGCCGCCAACGCCACCCGGGCCACCAGGGCCGCCAACACCACCCACACCGCCGACACCACCAACTCCACCCGGGCGACCTGCGCCGCCGGCACCACCCAATCCGCCACCACCGATATTCGTGTTGCGGTTGAAATTATTATTGTTGTTGACGTACACGTTACCGCCACCCCATCCGCAACCCCAACCCCAACCGCCGCCGCCCCAGAATGCTCCCATGGCCACGCCGACACCAAAGGCGATCGCAGCACCCGCGGCGTAGTAGCCGACGGGCGGATAGTAGATCGGGGGATAAGGATAATACGCTGGACCATACACGGCTGCAGGCTCGTAGGAAGGTACGTATACAACTTGCGGATTGGCCTGTTCGATCACGATCACGCTCTTGTTGTCGACTGTTTCGGTTTCCACTTTCTGTTGTTCTGTGGTACGCAATGTGCCTTTATCCTGAGCCTTTTTGCGCATGCGCTGAACGGCATCCATAACATCAGCTTCCTGCGCCAGAAAAGCGTTGCCTAGATCCGTGGTCCACTGGATGTTATCGCCTAGCAGCTTTACAGCGTCAGGCAAAGCAGCCAGAGCTTGGACGCTCGGATCCCACGGTTGTTTTGCCACGGCATCGGCGAGCGCTTTTTCCTTCAAATTCTTATTCTGGTCGAGCCACCGTTGGAGCAGGACTACTTCCAGAGGGTACGTGGAAGCGGCCAGCACCTGGGCCAAAAGCGGGTCCGGATACAGGGCAATGGGCGCCACGAGAGAATCCAACTGATCTGGTGGAATCTTTGTGGCCTGGGTTCCTGCTGGGGACCCGGATGCCGTCGATTGCTGCGGTGTGTACGCGAGGGTATCGCCTGGTATGAGAAGGAGCGTACACAGGACCGCCATTAGAGATCTAAAGGTAGTTAACTGTTCGAGCTTCATGCGCCCCTCACTTTCTCTCCTGCTTTATGTGCCAGCATCCACCCCAGAGATGTGACCGGAAGATCGAAAGTTTTTTTTCTTGCGCGTGCGGGATCCAAACAGGGGTATGAGCGCACTCGTGTGATTGCAACGTTTTGACTTAGTTAACCAAAGGAATTAACCAACAGCGAAATTTCGAGAAGAAGTGCGGGGAGGCGCGCGAAAGTTTCGAACTTCTCCGCCCGGTTGTTTAACAACCCTGGATTCATGCCGTCGCGCGCAATGCCGCTAAGGTGCGTGCCGCAGCCATTCGGCGCTGGCGCGGCATCCGGTGGACGCATTCCACGCAGTCGTCGATCCACCGCGGCAGATCGTTGGCGGAAAAAAAATCTCTTGCGTGTTGAGCGGAATCTGAAAGGTGTGAGATCTAAGCTCCCCGGCTCACATTCCTCGACACGCTCCTTTGTACGTGGTACGGGAACTGAGGGTCAAAACGTTACGCAGAGAAAGGATGCTGGAGTTATGCGTATTATTACTCTCGTGCTTTTGTCGTCCGCGCTAAGTTTTGCTGGGACATGGTCGGGAACGCTGGTAGATGCCAGGTGCTGGGGGTATTTAAGGCATAAGGATGCCGCGTCGTACGTCGAGCGTGACCGGAACCTGGAGGTCAGACAGTGTTCTCCGAAGGCGAAGACAACATCATTCGCTGTGCTTACACCCGAGGGACACGCTTTGACTCTCGATGCTGCCGGTAACGCCACAGCGTCTGAGTTAGCGAAGACAGCACATAGAAAGGCGCCGATCAGGGTCGTCGTCACCGGCGAGCCAAACAAGAAGAACTCTATTCAGGTAAGCTCGATTTCAGCGGCCAAGTGACCCCGGTAGCCGGGTCCCTCTTCGCCTCAGCGGCTGTGCGCTTAACGGCCCGCCGCCTCATCGCCTCCGCGAAACAGTTTAGGCCCTCCTGCAGGTGCGACCGCTCAGAAATTCGGCATCGAACCGGGTAGAGTGTACCGGATGTCGAAGTAGACTGTGTTGTCGTGAGTCCCTTTGGGCGCGCCAGGAGCGACATACCAGGGAGCGCGCTGCAGCCACTCGTACTGGCCCATAAAGTTGATCGCGCCATAACGGGGGTCTCTCCAGATGGTCTGATTGAACCCGCCGGTGATTTCATTGATCTCGCGGTTCTGGCTGTTGGCGGACCCGCGGTAGCCATAGCCAACGAGTGATGTACCGTTGGCGTCTATCGCCACGTCCCGGTTAATGTAAATGCCGCCATAGTAGCCGTAGAGCAGAGTCCTCCCGATTACGGCTTCGAAGCCGTCAATCGTGCCGCCGGAGTGAAGAGTATGGAGGCTGCCATTGCCGGCTACAACGACGTCGGGAGCCTCGCCGAAGAAATACCGGCCCTCACCGTCATTCCAGAAGTTGGTGGTGATCAGGCGGAAGTTCTTCGTAACCGCCCCATTGATGCCGAACAGGACGCCAGCACCCTCGGTGGTAGGGTGCAGGTCGTACGGCGCAGCAATTGATACCGCTCCCGAGGCAGCTAAGTTCAGCGCTGTTTTGAAGGTGCTCACAATGCCGCCGACTTCGACGTGGAGGCGCGAAGAGGGGTCGAACGCGATCTTGGAGATGAAGTCCGGCGTCCAAGTCGGTGTGGACAGGTAGCTGCCAGCGGGGCTCGCTGAAAGGCCCGCGCCGTTGTCCAGTTGGGTGGTGGCTAAACCGGTAAGAGCGGACGGCAGGACGATAGCGCCTCCGCCCCCCGACCCCCCCATGTACTGATCGGGTTGCTCGACCGAGAGTCCCCAGGCCACCTTGTTGCTTGGGTGCCAAATAATGCGCGCACCGGCTTGGCGACTCCAGGTGAGACCCGCAAGGTAGTTGATGTCTATTTCCTGGCCGTAGAACAGATCGCCCGGCAGAGCGGAAAGTCCGGTCCGGTTGGGTGTGAGCATGCTCCAGCTCTGGCCGGCGAGGAACTCAACTCTACCCTTCCGAACATCGACCCAGAAGAGCCGAAGGCGGGGGACGATGGCACCGTTGGTGACCTGCATATTGGCTGCACCGCTGGTGCCGTTGAAGTCGAACTCGTTGTATCCGATGAAGTGGGTGCCCTTCCAATCGCCATCGACGCGCAGGCCGAGACGCGAGTTCTGCAGCGTCGCCTTGGCCTCCGAAAGGTTGCCATTCGCCACATTGTTATAAGGAACGCTGCCGAAGTTGGAACCCATGCTGGACCCAGCATTCTTGTCGCGCCAGAAAGGCGTGAAATCCATGAAGCCGATCGGAACGATGCAGACGCTGCCGAAGCGGAGATAAGCCGGGACTGGGCCCGGGCTTTCAGGAGCTTCGCATGGATTGCCATCGGCACTGGACGAGGCACCCAGCGGCAACGGCTGTTGGTAGGGGGGGGCCGGAAGGGGTGCGGCCGCCGCTTTGGGAACTGCCAGCACTGGCGGCAGCGACGGCAGCGACGGCAGCACCGGCGGCAACACCGGCGTCAAGCTGGCGACCTGGCCGATTCCACCCACCTTGCTGGCGGGATCGGGAGCCGAGCTCCCTGCTTCGGCTGGCGGGGCCTTCACCTCGGCAGCCTTCACCTCCACGGCCGGGGCCATCTGCGCTTTCAAGCTGTCGATCTGCCTCTTTTGGTCAAGCAGCAAGAGGCGCATTTCCTCGATCTGTTTTTGTTGCTCCGCCATCTGCTGCTTCATTTCCTTCAGGTCGCCAGTGTCGCTTGGGGATTGAGCGGCAACCGCTGGCGAGCTAGGAGGTGCGGCCTTTCCAATATCATCGGCGGCATGCACAACCGACAAACTCGATACGGCGATAAGAGTCATTACAAGCGACAGTCGGGGGGTTGATCCTCGGTTCATCTTGAGATTCCTGCTCCTGTTTTTGGGATTACGCATGCCGGAGTACAAAATTAGCAATCCCGCATGCATCAAAACATGAAAGTACAGATGTAAGAGGTTAACCCCGGAAAGTTTATGGATTATGACAGTTCTGTTAAGGTTCCGTTACCATATTCAGCCGCACCGTCACGCGCTTCTGACGGGAATGCCAATGGCCCCGGAGGGAGCAAGCGCCCGCCGCCTGTTGACTGTAACCGAATCTTAACTCAATCGTCACGATTGACTCATTCGCCGCCGCTATCCTCAGTTACCACACGGGTTTCATTGCGTGCCGACGGAGGCCCGTCCCTGATGCATTCCGGTTCGACGGTATCGGGCAACGAAATGAAAATTAAGCACTTCGCGCCTTACATTTACTGCGGCCGTACGTTCGTCGGAGGGGACATCGCTTTAGACGCCAATGGCAAAAGCTTGATCGGTTACGGCTATACGGGTTCGGCGAACAGCCAGAACGGCGCGGTCCAGGAAATTACGGGCGGCTGGTCCCACGCCATCTGCCGCGACCCGAAATACGGCGGGCTTCAGGAATTCGGGGGACACGCGTACTTCTTCCGGAACTCCCTGGTAGCGCCGGGCTCGCCCAAAAACGCGCATGAAGACGCGGCATTCTTCGATCTTCGCTATGTATTGCCCGGCACGGCGCCGACGGTGGAATATTAGTAAACGGGAGGAAATCCTTATGAGCAAAACCCGGCTTCTGATTTTCGCCGGTGTCGCGATGATGGCGGCCGCTTCGGCCCAGACTCTCATCAACGGGGCGGGAGCGACGTTCCCGTATCCGATCTATTCCAAGTGGTTCAACGAATACAAGAAGCTGCACCCCGATATTCAGATCAACTATCAATCGCGCGGCTCGGGAGCGGGAGTTCAGCAAGTGACGGCCGGGACCGTCGATTTCGGCGCCTCGGATTATATTTTGACCGACGCTCAGTTGAAAGAGTTCCTGGAAAAGCGCGGTAGCGACCTTCTCGCGTTCCCCACGGTCCTGGGAGCGGTGGTGCCGACCTACGATATTCCTGGCGTCACCGCGACTCTGAACTTTACTCCCGAAGCTTTGGCCGGCATCTACCTGGGAAAGATCACCAAATGGAACGATCCTGAGCTGACCAAAGCTAATCCCGGCGTGAATCTTCCCAACAACAATATCCTCGTGGTCTACCGCGCCGAGGCCAGCGGCACCAGCTTCATTTGGACGGACTACCTCTCCAAAGTCAGCAAAGAATGGGAGATGAAGGTGGGCCGGGCCCCTTCAGTCAAGTGGCCGGTGGGGATCGGCGGCCAAGGTAATGAAGGCGTCACCGGGCAGGTCAAGCAATCGCGCAACTCGATCGGGTACGTGGAGTTGACTTATGCTCTCCAGAACAAGGAACCCTACGGAAAAGTGAAGAATGCCGCGGGCGAATTCACCGAACCCAACCTGGCAAGCGTCACCGCCGCGGCCGCCGGCGCGGTCAAGACCATCCCCGACGATTTTCGCGTCTCCATCACCGACGCGCCGGGCAAGGGCGTATATCCCATCACCAGCTTTACCTGGCTGCTGATGCCCGCGAAAATCGCAGATCCCGCGAAGAAAAAAGCGCTTACGGATTTCCTCGCTTGGATGCTCAAAGACGGGCAGACAATGACTCAGGCCCTCGGCTATGCTCCGCTGCCCAAGGAAGTGGTCGCCAAGGAATCGAAAGCTATCGCTAAAATAAAATGAGTGCACAGGCCCGAGTCCGTTGTGCGCGATTGGGAACAAAAGTGAGCGCACAGGCCCGAGTCCGTTGTGCGCGGTTGAGAACAAAAGTGAGCGCACAGGCCCGAGTCCGTTGTGCGCGATTGAGAACATAGATGGCGACAGCCACCTTTCCAGAATCGGCCCGCCCCTCCCGGCGGGCCTCTTTGCTAAGGCGTGCTTTTAGCGGAGACAGCCTCGCACAAGTTGTCGTTTTTGTTTGTGCCACGGCCATTCTGGCGATTACTGCGCTGCTTGTATGGGAGTTATGGACTCACTCCGCGCCGTCGCGGCTCAAATTCGGATTCAAGTTTTTGGAAGGGACGGACTGGGACCCTGTAAACGGCCAGTTCGGTGCGCTGCCGTTCATTTTTGGAACCATGGTCACCTCCGGGGTGGGGCTTTTGATCGCGATTCCTTTTGGGGTGGGCGCGGCGATTTTTCTGGCCGAAATGGCCCCGCCCAGACTCTCCGACGCCATGACGTTTCTGATCGAGCTACTTGCCGCGGTGCCGAGCGTCATCTTCGGTTTGATAGGAATTTTTGTGTTGGTACCGCTGCTCAACGAAGTGGTTCCCCCTATCCAAAACGTAGTGGGATTTCTGCCTATCTTCTCCGGCCCCTTCTACGGCGTCAGTCTTCTTTCCGCCGGAGTGGTGCTGTCGGTGATGGTCGCGCCGTACATTATCTCGGTTTCGCGCGAAGTGCTGCTCGCCGTACCCAGAGATTTGCGGGAGGCGGCTCTGGCGCTGGGCGCGACGCGTTGGGAAACCACCTGGAACGTGGTGGTGCCGCATGCGCGGCGCGGGATCATGGGATCGATTTTCCTGGCGCTGGCGCGAGCCTTGGGAGAAACCATGGCGGTGACGATGGTTGTGGGCAACACTCCCAAGATTGTCGGATCGCTGTTTGCTCCCGGATATTCCATTGCCGCGGTGATCGCGAATGAGTTCGCCGAAGCCACCTCGGCGTTGCAAGTCAGCACGTTGATCGAGCTCGGGTTAGTGCTGTTCGGTTTGACGATTGTGCTGAACGGCGCGGCGCGATTGCTGATCCTGGCTACCGGCGGGAAGGTCCGGCATTCGTGATGACAGCCGCTGTGAGAGCCTCCGCCGGCAAACTCTCGTTCCGCCGCAAAGCCGTGAATGCGTTTATGCTCGCTCTCACCGGCGTTTTCACCATCGTGGCCGTAGGATTGCTGTTCTTCGTGCTGGGCTATCTTTTCGTGGAGGGCGGATTTTCGCTGAACTGGAACTTTTTCACCAAGTTGCCGGTTCCAGTTGGGGAGACGGGCGGCGGCATGGCCAATGCGCTGATCGGCAGCGCAAAAGTGCTGCTGCTAGCCACCTGCGTCGGCGTGCCGATCGGGTTTCTGGCCGGCGTGTATCTTGCCGAATATTCGGGCGCTGCCTACGCCTCGGTGATCCGCTTCGTCACCGACCTGCTCAACGGCGTGCCGTCCATCGTTATCGGCATTTTCGCCTATACGATCATCGTCCTGCGGATCGGCTTTTCCACGCTGGGCGGCGGTGTAGCCCTGGGAGTAATGATGATCCCCATCGCGCTGCGCTCCACAGAGGAATTTCTTCTTTCCGTTCCGGTCTCGTTACGCGAAGGCGCGATGGCCCTGGGGGCCACCAAGTCCCGCACCATCGCGACAGTCGTGGTTCCCGCCGCCATTCGGGGCTTAATTTCTGGTATGATGCTGAACCTGGCCCGTGTCGCCGGCGAAACTGCGCCTTTGTTATTCACGGCGCTGGGAAACCAGTTTTGGAGCCCTGGTTGGCGGCAGCCCACCGCTACTCTTCCGGTGATGATTTACGAATATGCGAAGGCGCCCTATGAAGATTGGCACCGCCAGGCTTGGGCCGCCGGATTTGTGCTTTTGGGCCTGGTCCTGCTGGTGAATGTCACCGCCCGTTCCATTGTCGCGGGCGGATTCTCCCACAAGCCGAGATGAACCCCGTGACGCCCAAAATAAGTCCCCACGTTGTCGCCCAGGACATTCAGAATGTCCCGGAGCCGGAAAAACCCGCGACTTCCGGCCCCGCTCCCAAGCTTCGCTCCAACAAGCTCAATTTCTACTATTCGTCCTATAAGGCCTTGCACGACATCAGCTTGGATGTGCACACCAACAAGGTCACGGCCTTCATCGGGCCCTCCGGCTGCGGAAAATCCACCTTCCTGCGGACCATCAACCGCATGAACGAGACGATCAAGGGAACCCGGGTGGAAGGCCGGATTCTGCTGGACAACGAGAACATTCTGGAGATGGAAGTCTCTCATTTGCGGCGGCGCGTGGGAATGGTGTTTCAGCGGCCCAACCCGTTTCCGAAATCCATCTTCGACAACGTAGCGTATGGTCCCCGGATCAACAGCATGGCCGCGCGTTCTGCGATGGCCGAACGGGTGGAGCGCAGCCTTCGCCGCGCGGCCCTATGGGACGAGGTGAAAGACAAGCTGCACAAATCGGCTTTCGATCTTTCCGGCGGCCAGCAGCAGCGTTTGTGCATCGCCCGCGCGCTAGCCGTGGACCCCGAGGTGTTGCTGCTCGACGAGCCGTGCTCGGCTCTCGATCCCATAGCCACAGCGAAAATCGAAGAGCTTCTGTTCCAGATCAAGGACAATTGCACGGTCGCCATCGTGACTCATAACATGCAACAGGCCGCGCGCGTCGCCGATTACACCGGCTTCTTCCTTTTGGGTAAATTGATCGAGTTCGGCAGTACGGAGGCTATTTTCAAGACTCCTAAGGTGAAAGCGACGGAAGATTACATCACCGGCCGCTTCGGTTGATCGTCTATCTTATGGGAGCCCAATCGGTGCCACTTCAACTTCGCCATTTCGATCAGGAACTGGAGCAGCTCAAGAGCAAACTGCTGGCTATGAGCGCGCTGGTGGAATCAGCCGTGTATCGCAGCATCACTGCCGCGGTGCAGAAGGATCGGGCGCTGGCCGCGGAAGTCCTACAAAATGAGGCGCGCGTCAACCGGATGGAGATCGAAATCGACGATCAGGCCATCAGTCTGCTGGCGCTGCAACAACCCATGGCGGGCGATCTGCGTCTGATCACCTCGGCGATCAAAATCAACAACGATTTGGAGCGGATGGGCGATTTGGCGGTGAACATCGCCCAGCGTGCGCTGGCGCTCATGGAGGAGCCGATGGTGCAGCCGCTGATCGATATTCCCCACATCGGCGCGCTAGTGCAGAACATGGTCCGTAAGTCGCTTGACGCGTTTGTCACCAAGGACGCGGAGCTGGCGCAAAGCGTGCTGGCTTCCGACGACGCCGTCGACAACCTCCGCACGGCGTTTTTTCATGAGTTGATCAGCTTCATGCAGCGCGAGCCCTCCCACGTTCCTCAAGGGCTGAATCTCCTCTCCATCGTCCGCAATCTCGAGCGCATCGCCGACCACGCCACTAACATCGCCGAAGACGTGCTGTTTTACGTGAAGGGCATCGATGTGCGCCATCATGCGGAAGCCGTCGCAGGTGTGGCCCCGGAGCGTAGGGGGTGACGCCGTCTCCAGGAACGCGCTTCCGCTTCTTCACGTGAAGATCATAAAGCGATTGCGGGGTTCCCCGCAGCCGCTTGAGTGCATCGGCGAACAAGAATCAGCCAATAGATCCCGCTGCCGCATCTGTTTCGAGCAATGACGAGAGCCGCTTCAGAACGACGGTCCACTCCCGTACGATGACATCGCGGAGTTCCTGTTCGAGTTGCTGCTGCGACTCCGCGCTGAACCAGACTTCATTCCCGTGCGTCACGCGGTCGCGGTAACCCGGCCCGCGGCCCTATTCTTTGTCGCAATTGGCCCACAACGAGGGATCACGCTTGAGTGCGTCCTTGAACGCGGTTTGCCCCACAATATGCGCCTTGCGGGGCCGGTCGCCATCGTAACTCATAACATGCAACAGGCCGCGCGCGTCGCCGATTACACCGGCTTCTTCCTTCTGAGTGAATTAATCGAGTTCGACAGTACGGAGGAAAAACTTCTAGGATGAAAGCGAGGAAGATTATATAACCGGCCGGTTCGGTTGATCATCATCCGGTTGTGGGAGCCCAATTGGTGCCACTTCAACTTCGCCATTTCGATCAGGAACTGGAGCGGCTCAAGAGTAAACTGCTGGCGATGAGCGCACTGGTGGAATCGGCCGTGTATCGCAGCATCGCTGCCGCCGTGCAGAAGGATCGGACGCTGGCCGCGGAAGTCCTACAAAATGAGGCGCGCGTCAACCGGATGGAGATCGAAATCGACGATCAGGCCATCAGTCTGCTGGCGCTGCAACAACCCATGGCGGGCGATCTGCGCCTGATCACC
>DATDGT010000027.1:0-11117 GCA_036521975.1 Bryobacteraceae bacterium | reverse complement strand
GATTCCTGCACGCGGATCCAGTCAGTTTCGTTTACGGGCTAACGCCATTACCCAAGCCGACCGCTCCCCTCACACGCCTGCATTATCTCGCGTATTTTCATCGTCGGGGGTGCACGGCCCCGGTCATAGATGTTTCGTTTTCTTGCTTACCTCCGGTTCCGTGTGCGCCGCGGCCACCGAGACTTATTATTTCTTCGTCTTCAGCAATCCCGTTACGGGTCACGAGGATGAATACAACAAGTGGTACAACGAACAACATGCCCCGGATGTTGTCGCCGTGCCTGGTTTTGTCACGGCGCAGAGATTCGTTAAGAACGATCTGCCTCTGTACCGCATGGTGGACTTGCAGGTGCCGAAGTATCTGATTATTTACAAAATCATCACAAGCGATGTAGAGGCGGTCTTCACGGAGGTCAACCGGCGCCTGCAGACAGGAGAGACGGTCATCAGTCCGACCTTCGATAGAGCAACTTCGGTCAGCTACGTTTATAAACCCTTCCGGCCCGAGATAAAAGGAGTGGGAGGCGAGCCCCGAGGAGCGAGGAGTGGCCCGAAGCAGAGTTACATACAGGTCGTGTTCACGGCGATGGTGGAGGGCAAAGAGGATGAATTCAACTCGTTCTACGACAACCACCACGCCCCCGAACTCGCTGCGATTCCAGGTTTTGTCAGCGCGCAGCGAATGATCCTGGCCAGGCCGTCCGACAGTTCCATCCCGGCAACCACGTATCTCGCGTTGTTCAGGGTTGAGACGTCTGATCTTAATGCTGTCAAGCAGGTCGCCGCAGGGCCGGGGTTTACTTCAAGCCCCGCCTTCGACACCAAGGCCACGCGGGGATATACGTTTCGCGCAATCGGTCCGATCATCGAGGGCGACAAGGTGCGCGCCGCGCGCGCGACGAAAGCGATCGAACCCCGAAATAATCGGTGATCCGCGCCCAAAAATGCAGCAAAACGAGGCAGAAACCGCACAAACGGAGCGACAGATGTTCATCGTCTGCTTACAGCCGGTTAACAGGTTGCGTCAAGCAACTCGCATGCAGATTTCGAAACGTACGGCGGACGCCGGACGCCGGTCCTAGGGGGCCGATATCCACTGATTGAAACCGAGCGCACGCGGTGCTACACTCGGACGCTAGTTGGTTTGGTTTTGCCGATGACATGCATGGAGGTGTACGAATGATTAAGCGAACTCTGGGGTTTGCGGCCGTGTTGTGCGGGTGGTTGATGGCCAGTGGCTCGTTGCTGGCTCATCACTCCCTCGCCGGCGTTTACGATATGAAGAACGAAAAGGAGCTGTCGGGGACGGTAGCGAAACTGCAATTTACAAATCCCCACGGGACACTGGCGGTCTCGGTCAAGAATGAGGATGGCTCGACAACCGACTGGGTGTTGACAACGGGCTCCGCCACGGCCCTGGCGCAGCGGGGAATCGGTAAAACCGGACCGAATGCCCTCCACGTCGGGGATCCGATTAAAGTAACGTGCCTTCCGGCGAAGAACGGCAGTCCGTTGGGGGCCCTCAGGAAAGTGATCTATCCTGACGGGCGCGTGATCCAGACCTCCGGCTCCAACCCGAACGGCGATTAGAGACAGCCATGGACCACAACCACGCTCGCGCTCGGTCTCGCGTCAGGCAAAGACAATCAGGGTGACCCGCGCGGCGCGTCGAACGGGTGTGTCGCCTCACCGTTCCTCCGCATGCCGGAGAGCTTCGGTCTGGCGGCGACAGCCTGGAAGGTTCTCGCCGATGCGGAAAGCCAGGGATGTGGCCGGAGTCAGGCCGTGAGCCTCGATCGCCCAGGAGGTCTTCGCATATGAATCGCGTTTTCCCACTCACCGCGCTCATGGCCGGCATGGGATGCTTTCCGGTGCTCGCGCAACATCCGGCGACGTCTCAGCCGTCGACGTCTCAGCCGTCGACGTCGCGCCTCGTGACATCTCAGATGCTGCTTGACGGCTTGAAAGATCCGGCGCAGTGGCTCATGTTCGGAGGGGACTACACTTCGCGGCGCAATAGCCCGCTGACGCAGTTGACTCCGCGGAATGTAAGTCAATTGACGCCTCAGTGGCTGTTCCAAACTCCGGCGCCTGCACCAGGACGTGGATTTGAAAGCACGCCGGTAGTGCTCGACGGCGTTATGTACGTCACCGGGAACTTGAATCATGCGTGGGCGCTGGATGCGCGGACGGGACGGCAGATCTGGCATTACCAGCGAACGCTGCCGGATCGGCTCCGTGTCTGTTGCGGGATGGTGAACCGCGGCCCCGCCGTCCTGGGAGACAAGCTGTACATGGGCACGCTCGACGCCCACCTGGTTGCGCTGGACCGGAAGACCGGAAATGTCGTCTGGGATGCAACTGTCGAGGAGCCCAAAAACGGCTATTCCGTTACCCTTGCCCCGCTCGTTGTCAGGAACAAGGTGATCGTCGGCGTTTCGGGCGGCGACTACGCGACCCGTGGCTTCATCGACGCTTACGACGCCGAAACCGGGACTCGCGTCTGGCGCTTCTACACCATTCCCGGCGCCGGTGAGCCCGGGAGCGAGACTTGGCCTGGGGTCGAACCGATGCTCCGGGGTGGCGGCGCAGTCTGGACAACAGGAGCGTATGACCCCGCGCTGAATCTCGTGTATTACGGCACTGGAAATCCTAACCCGGATTACTACGGCGACGATCGGAAGGGCGACAACCTCTATACTTGCTCGCTGCTGGCGATCGACGCCGATACCGGCAAGCTCAAATGGCACTACCAGTTCACCCCGCACGACATTCACGATTGGGACTCGACGCAAGTCCCCGTGCTTGGCGATATCGTAATCGGTGGGCAGCCGCGCAAGGTCGTGATGCTCGCCAACCGCAACGGGTTCTTCTATGTTCTCGATCGCGAAAGCGGCAAGCTGCTGCTGGGCAAGCCGTTCACGGGGACCAAGTGGGCGAGGGAGATCGGCCCCGGCGGCCGGCCCATCGTACTTGAGGATGTCGGAACCCGGGAGAATTGTTTGCCGGACCAGCGTGGCGGCACAAATTTCATGCCGCCGTCGTTTGATCCCGTCCGGCGTCTCTTCTTCGTGACTGCACGAGAGACCTGCGTGACGTGGGTATCGACCAAGCCAGAGACTATCACGCTGGGCGAGCCCACACCGAGCGGCGGCGCCCGTCACTTTCAAGACGGTGCTCAGCAATATAGCGCGCTGCGCGCGATTGATCCGGCGACCGGCGAGATGCGCTGGGAGCACCGTTTCCGGGGATACCCGTCGGAGATCACGCTTGATTTATCGGGAGGCGCCATGTCGACCGCTTCCGGGCTCGTCTTCAGCGGCGATAACGATGGCTATTTATACGCGTTCGATTCTGCAAGCGGGAAACAGTTGTGGCGCTTCCAAACCGGCGCTCCGGTGTGGGGCGTGGCGCCGATCACCTATATGCTTGACGGCGTCCAATGGGTCGTCGTACCCTCGGGCGTAACGCTGACGGCTTTCGCTTTGCCGGGGAACCGGTCTCGATAGGGGCGGGGCTATGTGCTTCTCGGCCGGAGTGAATTTTGCCGGCAGCGCGGTCTTAGCCGGCGTGGGGATCGCGACCCTCACTAGGGTCAAGCACCGCCGCGAACTGCTGTTTGCGTTCTTACCCACGCTTTTCGCGGTTCATCAGTTTATCGAGGGTTTCGTCTGGCTCGGCCTGGATGGCATCCTGTCACCAGCCGTTGCGCATAACATGGGCGCAGCCTTCATGCTTTACGCGCAGGGCCTGCTTCCGTTTTTGCTGCCGCTTAGTGTGTTGTTGTTCGAGCCGACGGTGAAACGGCGAAGGCGAATGCTCCCCTTCCTCGTCCTCGGCAGCGCGACGGGGCTCTACATCCTTTGGGCGCTTGCCGCCTTTCCCACTCAGGTGTTCATCAAGGCACAGCATCGATTACCTCAATCCGGCGACTAATAACTTGATTGTCGCCATCGTGTACGTTGTCGCCACCTGCGGTTCGTTGTTCTTTTCTCAGATCTCCGACATGATCCTGTTCGGCGCGGCGAACCTGATCATCCTGCTAATCGTTATGGTGGTGAAGAACTACGCCTTCACGTCGCTCTGGTGTGCCTACGCCGCGGCTGCGAGCGTCATCGTTCTCGCATATTTCTGGAAGAGCCATTCGCTCCGCCCGCTGCAGTACGAAAGAGTGACATAAGGAGTGAATTTTGTCGTAAACAACGGAATGGCGAACCGCGGGTTTGCACGCGCGTCAAACCCGGCGGTGAGCATTGGCAAATCGCGCCAAGCTACCCATTGGGCAGGCGCCTCTCGAACACACGGATACAGGCTGTGAACCAATGGGCGGAGAAGGTTCGACGCGTTGGTCCGCCTCCCCGCACAATCTGTCAGGGTCGGAGTTACTTTGCCGCCTGCGCCTCACGCTTCCGCGCGCCGGCCAGGATACCCTCCATCGCGTAATTGCCTTCATGGCAGGCGTATTCGAGGATAGGACCCTCACCCTTCGACATCGGAATCACTGCCGACCAAGGTCTCGTCCACGTGGACGGATCGTCAACCGTGAATTCGTACAGGAGCGTGTTCTCGCCAGTGCGCGTGAAACGCTCGATCACATGTGTGTTCGCACTGGAACCTTCGAGACTCGTCTCGCGCTTGAAGTTGACGGTGTCGACCACCAACGTATTACCCTCCCAATATCCGCGCGAGTCTCCGCTCCATTGACGAATGGTCCCATGCGGAACCGCGTCTAAGCGCCCACGCGGACCCGCGTCCAAGGGAATGACGCGAGCGCTGTGGACCATTTCATTAAGAATCACAACCTGTCCAGCAGCCTGGAGCAGTTGCACATTATTGTTGTAGGCGCCCGGAATCATGGGCGGTCCGGCGTTGAAGCCCATAAGGCAGCGTTCTTGTAGGGGCCTGTCTTCCCACGAGTCGGCCAGCGGCTGCCCAAGCTGGTCGTTGCGTAAGGCGATTGCGCGCGCTTCGGCTTTCTTCTGGCCCTCCGGCGTCCGCGGTGGAAGCCGGCCATCGGGTGGATCCACGACCAGCGACGTGCGCTTTGTTCCCACGATCTTGTCCCCCCGGTCGTACCAAAACTCGTTGTACGGCACGACGCCGCCGGGCGGGTAGAGTGAACCGCCCTGTCTGGGATCCACCAGATCGCGATTCTGGCGCCGGTTTTCTTCCTGCTCATACTTCGCCGCTTCCTCGGCGGTAAAGAATGCTTTCGTTCCTAGCTCCTTGGATCGCTCCAGTGGCGTGATGGTGCGAAAGTCCCAGACTCCTTGCAGATCTGGCCGGCCATCCGATGTGCGCGGTGGATTGTAAGAGTTCTGGCCGAAAGCTGCCGTGCAGAAGAGCACCAACAACGGGGATTTCATGCTGACTCCTTCAAATCAATTCTTCCACAAACCCTCCGGCGGTGCGTCGTTGCACTCAAGCGAATTGGTCGCCGAACCACTGCTCGTGCGGAGGGCGCCAGCGTCGGGCGGGATGCCGTGGCGATACCCAAGGTGTAGACTAACTCCAGATCCGGCACAGTTGAGCGAGGAGTTGGAAACATGTGGAAGTGGAAATGCCTGGGTATCCTGGGATTCGCGTTTGGCATCGGCGGACTCGGCTGGGGCTTCGCTCAGCAGAGGAATGCCGCCGGGTTCTTTGAGCTGCGCGTCTATGCGGCGCAGCCGGGTAAACGGGATGCGCTCGCGGAGCGTTTCGCGGACCGCACAGCCGCGATATATGCGAGGCACGGGATTACCAATGTCGGTTATTGGATCCCGCAGCAGAGCGATCCAGAGTTAGGCATCAGCGCCGAGAATACGCTGATTTACTTGCGCGGCTATCCTTCGAAGTCGGAGCGAGACAAACGCCTCAAGGCCGCCCACGACGACCCTGAGTTTGTTGAAGTCGTCACAAAGCAGGAGCAGAATCCAGACACGAGGCTTATTGTGAAAGCGCACAATATTGACATCGTGCCGAACGGCAGCTTCGCTGCAATTACAGTCACGAAGTAGCCACTGCGAGGTTCGCTCAGCTCTTCTTTAACGTCAGCTCAACGAGCTTGCCGGCCGGCCTTGTCGAACCAGGTCACGGCACGCCGCGACGGTTTCCCCGCGTGTGGACTTGCCGTGTATACTGAATGCCGAACTGGAGCTTGCATGGAATTCTCTCCGATGCCGCTCATTGCCACGAGCGCGTCTTGGCTCACCCGCCGGATCCTGTTACAGAGGGCACTGGCCAGCGGCGCAGCCGCGGCCATCGCCGGCATTTCGCGCCGGACAGCGTTCGCGCAGGAACCCGCGCCGCCTCCACTGGCGCTCTCACTCGCCAGATCGCTTAGCCGCATCAGGTTCAGCGATTTGCCGCCAACGGCAATCAAGCACGCCAAGATGATTCTTGCGAGCACGTTAGCCAGCGCAGCGTCCGGCTTCTCCATCGGCTCAGTGCGCATCATACGCGAACTGGTGAAAGAGCAGGGCGGACGCCCGGACGCCACCCTGTGGTTCGATGGCGCGAAATTGCCCCTGACCGAAGGCGCCCGAGTAAATGCTATGTTCAGCGACGCCGCTGCTTCCGACGACAGCGATCTGCGCAACGTAGCCCATACGGGCACCACTCTCGCCGCCGTGGGTCTGGCGGTCGCGGAACGTACGGCCGCGGCCGGTCCCGGAGTTGCTCTCGGCGATCGTCGCCGGCTACGAGGCTGCGGGTCGAATTGGCGAAGGGCTCGGCGGAAGGCGGGGCGGGTTCCATGCTTCCGTGATCGTCGCCTTCGGCGGGGTAGTTGCGGCAGCCAAGCTTCTGGGACTTACGGAAGAGCAAATGGCGCACGCGATTTCGATTACGGCGACAACCATGGGTGGTTTGGGAATTGGCACCAACAGTTGGGCGCGCGAGTATCACGCGGGCAACGCCGCGCTATGCGCGGTGAATGCCGCCCAGGCGGCCGGCCGCGGATATACCGTCAACCCGGACATGCTCGAGGCGCGCGGCGGCTTTTTTGCCGTCTTCGGCGATGGCAAGATTGACGCCGCCAGACTGACGCGCGAAGCGGGCAAGGACTGGGACATCGCCAGATACCTGGCGATAAAGCTTGTTCCCGGCGCCCACGCCTATCAGTCGTCGGCGGAGGCGGCGGTGAATGCGGCTCGGCAGGCCGGTGTGCCTCCGGAACAGGTCGCAAAGATTCTGATCTCCGGACCTCAGAGCCGAAGCGTCACGGGTAACCGCCGCCCGCCCAAGGATATGGTCGAGGCCATTCACAGCCTCCCCTATTTCCTTGCTTCCGCCGTCGCCGACAAGGATTTCTCATGGGTGCATGCCACGCCGGAAAAAATACATCGTCCTGTCATCGCGCGGCTCATGAGCCTGGTTGAATTGGATCCGATGCCGCCCCCGGTTCACTACGACTGGAGCTGGGGCGGCACGGTTACAGTCGTCGCCAATTCCGGCGCCCGCGCCACGAGCACGGTCGACGCGCCGAGAGGGTCCGGGCCGCGCGGCATCGAGTGGACCGATGTCGACGCGAAATACCGCGCCCTGATTTCGGACTCCGGCTTGCCGGCGAGACGCGCCGAAGAAATCCTGAAGCAGATCCACGATTTCGACCAGGTAAAACATGTGGCGGAATTTGCGCGTCTGCTCCATTAGCCGATGGCAGGAGAATAGACATGGGCGAACTCAATTGCACCAGGTACCTGCGCATGGCGTTGTTGGTGCCTGCAATCACCACCCTGGCCGGCACGCTTGCCGGCCAGCAGACAGTGAAGCACCTCAATCCGGTTATTGAAAAACTGGCTGCCGGTAAACCATTTGTCGGCTTCCAGACCGGTGATTTGTCGCTAGAGAACGCCCGTAGCCTGGCTCGCGCCGACATCGATTATGTGTATTTGGAAATGGAGCATGGGCCGATGGATTTTGAGGGACTGCACCGGTTCACGGTCGGGATGATCGACAAAGCCGCCATTCTCAAGAAGGGCAACGCCCAGCCCAACGTGGCGATATTCGCGCGTTTTGCGCCCTACGGCCGGGAACAGGCCCAGTGGTTCGTGAAACAGGCGCTCGATATCGGCCTGATGGGCGTCATCTTCAATGGGATCGATAACCCGGAGCAGGCGCTATTAGCGGTACGGAATATGCGCTACCCGCAAAGAAAAGCGTCGAAATACCCCGATCCGCCCGGATTGCGCGGCTACGCTCCGGCAACTGCGGTCTGGTGGTGGGGCATTTCCGACGCAGAGTACGAGCGCCGGGCGGACCTGTGGCCGTTGAATCCGGATGGCGACCTGTTGGCCATCATGATGATCGAAACAGCGGAAGGCCTGAAGAACGCGGATGCCATTGCAGCGGTGCCCGGCGTGGGTGCGATCTTCGTGGGTGCGGGCGGAGATTTGCACCAATATCTGGGAGTGGACAGCAATGCACCCGAATTGGAGCAGGCCTTCCAGACCATCCTGAAAGCCTGCCTGGCTCACAATGTGGCCTGTGGCATCACTGCCCTGAGCGGGCGGGATGTTGCGAGAAGACTTGCCGAAGGGTGGAAAATGATTCGTACGAATGAGCCGGCATTGGCCCAATGGCGTGGGTCTGCTGGCGCGCGATAGAAATGATACTGCTCCTCAGAGCCAACAAGCTACTCCAGCCGCGCGAAACCGGCGATCCTCGAGAGCGCAGCGCGTTGTGTTGGATCTGCCTCCTGTGACCACATCATAATTAGACGATGAATGAGTTGGCGCTGCTCTGCGACCGGGACCGTTTTCAGCTTGCAGCCACAGCCACTTCGAGAGCGCGCCTTGTCGCATCACCCCGGCAGGTATTCAGGCACTCTCGGATCCGGTTGGCAGCAACCTGCCTAACATTTGCTTGGTTGCGGCGGGGGGCGCTCTTTACTTGCCAAAAGCTTCAAATTCATAGTGCTTTGAACCGCTCGACTTGCCCGAAACCCTCCCTTCAGGGAAAACTCGAGAGACCGGCAAATCGCTACAGCCAACCGTGCACATTAGCCGTATATTGGTCCTTGGTGCGGCGCGACAACCTGAACGCATTCCGTTCCTCAAAATGAGGCGGACCCACTTTGTGCTTATCGGGTGGAGAGTCGGGAACCGCACCGCCCGCATTTCTCAACCCAGTCGTAATTGTTCAGCCCACAAGCCGAACACCTTGGATTCACTTTTTTGAGTGGAGGCATCGCTGTCTGTGTCACTGGTCCTTTGGGGTCGGCGATTCGCGACAGCGCGGAGTAAGAGGAAAGCAACGAAGTTGGCTTCTCCTACTGGGTCTTGTCCTTGGCTGCGTTCTTCTGCTTAAAGATGTTCGCTATCCGTGTCTCGAATCCATCGCACGGAAGGAACTCTCCTCCTGGGGTTCCCTGCGCGGAGGTAAGCCAGTAGAGGCACAGTTTCTTCGGGATGATATCACCATATCCGTTGTCGAAGGAGAAGGTGCCCTCGATTTTGATCGTTTCGCGCATTTCCTGCAATGCGGCAACAGTGTAATCAGGCATCTGAAAATCTATGCCGTAAACCCGTCGTCCGTCCTTGTTACCATTAGGAACAACCGGTTCGGTGTACTCCTTCTCGATCACCGGGCCCAGTCGAGCCAGACCGGGCAAAGTCATCCGCTGCGCCTTAAATGTCGCCGTGACGTTTCTACCGTCAACCACGCCTCTGTTATCGAAGTAAACACTTATACCATCCCGCGATGGTCCAAAGTCTGCCGTTATCAGAGCCGCTGTGTTACCAACAGCCTCTTGTCGCTGAACGGCAGTTTGTTTAACAATCTCTTTGTAGGTATCATCCATGGTCTTTTTCTGAGAGTAAGCGATACCCGCGTAAATGGCAGCAGCAGCGAACGCCAGCCATGTTCCGACAGTAAGCCATTTTTGAGTGGTGTACTCGCGATCGCTATTGGCATGATTGCTTCTTTCTATGCGTTCTGGAATTTGCAGCTCAGCACTAAGAATTGGCGGTGGGGTTGGGGGTGGTTGCTCGTTCCTCTCATTGACTCGTTCTTGCTGATCGCGTATGGCACGTATGTCTTGTTGGATACTACGGAGCGTATCTGCGAGGTTTCGCAGGAAGCGCAACTCGCGTTCAGTCATGCCCGTTTCCCCGGACGCCGTAGCGGTGGAGCTTTGATGGCCTGTTTAGCGGCATCACTCCTCCTCCTGACTGGTTAGCGTCTTCCACATCAGGCGCCTTCCAGGGACAGGGCACTTTCTTAAGGATGAAAACCTAGTGTAGTACGCGAAGTCCCTGTGCTCAACTGGCACGCCACACGGGAACGCTGGCCCTGATGCCCACGGATGCCGGGTATCAGGTGACCGGAACGTGGGACCTGTTGGGTTCTGGTGAGTACATTGCGGGGGGTGGACTTGAACCACCGACCTTTGGGTTATGGCAACGTCCCGTCCCGAGCCGGCCAAGAGATAATGGTGCGCATGAATTCCAAATTGTCTGCGCCTTTTGCGATCATGGCGGCGCTGGCCACGCTGGGGCCCGGAATTTCCGCCGCAACGCCCTCGGGCGAAGCCGTCTATCAACAGCGCTGCGCCTCTTGCCATGACTCAGGCAGCTCCAAGGTTCCAACCAAAGACGCGCTGAAGAAGCTGCCGGTGGTGCGCATTCGGACGTCGATGGACTTTGGGACGATGGGTAGCGTCGCCACCACGCTACGGCGCGACGAGCGTGATGCCGTCGCCGCATACCTGGGCGTAGCGGGCGTCAATGAGGCTCCTCCCGCCAAGGCGTTCTGTGCAGACCGCAAAGTGAAGCTCGCCGGATCTCCCAAAGTAGCGTGGAACGGCTGGAGCTCGTCCAGCGGGAACACGCGCTACCAGCCTGGCGACGCTGCCGGCGTGACTCTCGACCAGGTGCGCCGCCTCAAGCTCAAGTGGGCGTATGGTTTCGATCACGACATCGTGGCCTTCGCGCAGCCGTCAGTTCTGGATCGGTATCTGTTCGTGGGAAGCGCTAGCGGGATGATACAGGCCCTAAGTCCGGCCGCACAAATAACTGTTATCGAATTGTCGTTCCTATTTCATAATCCGCCTTCACTGCCCCGCTGAGCAGCAAAGGCCAAATTGCTAGCGGCACCTTGTGGGCGTGCTTCATTGTCGTTGGACTTGGTGGTAG
>DATDGT010000026.1:0-20723 GCA_036521975.1 Bryobacteraceae bacterium | reverse complement strand
CCTCGATCCTCTTCCTTTCGCGGACTGTCAACAACAGCCCTCGAAAGATTAGATGTATCGGAGATTCAGGCCGCCCACTCTGCCAGCAACCTGCTGCATCCAAAACCTTTCACCTTCAATTGCACTCTTGGGACAGGAACCAGATTATAGTCGAGCCGCTGCCGGCTTAAAAGGCGACAACACACCCAATGCGATGAAGAGCGTAGTGGTCGACCCACATGCCTACGACTGGGAAGGCGATGCGCCGCTACGGCTTCCGTCATCAAGAACCATCATCTATGAGATGCATGTGCGCGGGTTCACGGCCCATAGCAACTCCGGCGTCGCTGAGCAAAAGAGGGGCACTTACGCCGGCCTGGTGGAAAAGATCCCGTATCTTCGCGAGCTCGGTATTACGGCAGTTGAGCTGCTACCGGTGTTCCATTTCGACTCCCAGGACTCTACGCCAGGACACGTCAACTATTGGGGCTATGCACCAATTTCGTTCTTTGCCCCACACCCCGCCTATAGCTCGCGTCGGGATCTCCTTGGCCCTGTGGACGAGTTTCGCGATATGGTTAAAGCTCTGCACCGCGCCGGCATCGAAGTCATTCTTGATGTTGTGTTCAACCACACGGCCGAAGGCGACGAGCGCGGACCTGTTTTGTCTTTTCGTGGGTTGGACAATGGCACCTACTATATCCTAGGCGAGGATCGCTCCCAATACGCCAATTACAGCGGGACGGGAAACACTCTGAACGGGAATCATCCAATTGTCCGCCGACTTATCCTGGATAGCCTCCGTTACTGGGTCGAACAAATGCACGTGGATGGGTTCAGGTGCGACCTTGCCTCTATTCTCGCGCGGGACTCGCACGGTCAGGTCATGTCCAATCCCCCAGTGCTGTGGGACATAGACTCCGATCCAGTTCTCGCGGGTACAAAGCTGATTGCGGAAGCCTGGGATGCCGCGGACTTGTATCAGGTCGGCAGCTTCGTGGGCGATAGTTGGAAGGAGTGGAATGACCGGTTTCGCGATGACGTTCGTGACTTCCTTCGTGCTGCGGACTATTCGGTGACTCGTGTTGCCGACCGTTTTCTAGGAAGTCCACAGATTTACGGGTATAAAGAGCGCGAAGTCGAACAAAGCGTAAATTTTGTGACCTGCCACGATGGCTTTATCCTCAACGATCTGGTTACCTATAACTACAAGCAGAATGAGGAAAACGGTGAACAAAACCGCGATGGTGCTAACGACAACCGAAGCTGGAACTGCGGCGTGGAGGGCCCTTCCGATGATCCCGAAATTGAGAAGTTGCGTACTCGGCAGGCTAAGAACTTCCTGACCCTGACGATGCTTTCCCTGGGTGTACCGATGATCGTCATGGGCGATGAAGTGCGGCGTACCCAGCGTGGCAACAACAATGCCTATTCTCAGGATAACGAAACCAGTTGGTTCGATTGGACGCTCCAGTCCAGGCACGCAGATTTGCACCGGTTCGTCAAACTACTGACTCAGCGCCGGTTGATGCGGGATTTGGCACACGAGCAGCGGCGTATCAGCCTGAACCAGTTGATCCACAATTCAAAACATTCTTGGCACGGCGTCAAATTGGGCCAGCCGGATTGGAGCCCCTGGTCACATAGTGTGGCATTGGATGCAATACTTCGCGACCAGGGGTTGAGGCTGTACCTGATTCTTAACGCGTATTGGGAGCCTCTCGATTTTGAGTTGCCTGTGTTGAGCGACAGCAGAGATACCTGGCGTCGCTGGATCGACACTGCTCTTGATCCGCCTTATGAGATTTTCGAATGGCGGTCGGCGCCGGCTTTTGCCGGACGATCATACCAGGCTGGCCCGCGCTCGGTAGCCGTACTCTTCGCGGGCTTGATAGTGGGCGAGGGGTAAGGCCATCGAATTCGATGCTCCCTTTGCGCGCTGGTCCAAAACCGAAACGTAGTGATTTCGTGAAAAAGGAGAACATAAAATGGCAACCCTAACGATGGAACCGCCCGCCGCGGAAACTGCGGAGGAGAAATCTCTGAGCGCATATGGTCCTGCGAGGTCTACGATTCAGGGAAAGCCCCTCAGCGCGGACGCACTTCGCAAAACAAATGCTTATTGGCGGGCTTGCAATTACCTCGGTCTTGGCATGATCTACCTTCAGGACAATCCCCTCCTGCGGGATCCGCTGAAGACCGAACATATCAAGAACCGGCTGCTCGGGCACTGGGGAGCAAGTCCCGGTTTAGCATTTACTTATATTCATCTGAACCGATTAATCAAGAAATACGATCTGGATATGATCTTTCTTGCAGGGCCAGGGCACGGTGCTCCCGGCGTGCTTGGCCCTGTTTATCTGGAAGGTACCTACTCGGAAATTTACACCGACAAAAGCGAGGATGAGGCGGGGCTTCGTGAATTCTTCAGGCAATTCTCTTTCCCAGGCGGCATTGGCAGTCACTGTACTCCCGAAACGCCAGGGTCGATTCATGAGGGAGGCGAGTTGGGTTATGTACTTTCCCACGCCTGCGGGGCGGCGTTGGACAACCGCGATCTGATCGTCACGGCTGTGGTGGGAGATGGAGAAGCCGAGACTGGTCCTCTGGCGACTTCCTGGCACATTAGCAAGTTTCTCAACCCGATTCGCGATGGCGCAGTCCTCCCGATTCTTCACCTAAACGGTTATAAGATCAATAACCCCACACTTCTGGCTCGCGTCAGCCATGAGGAAGTAGAAAATCTGTTCCGGGGCTATGGCTGGACGCCCTACTTCGTCGAGGGTTCCGACCCCGACAGCATGCACCAGGCGATGGCTGCCACAACGGAGCACTGCATTTTGGAGATCAGAAAGATCCAGCGGGAAGGGCGAAGCTTAGGTGTGGCGCGGCGCCCCCGCTGGCCGATGATTGTGCTGCGCACGCCCAAAGGCTGGACCGCTCCGGAAGAAGTTGATGGTCATCGCTTGGAGGGCTCCTGGCGCGCCCACCAAGTGCCCCTGGCCAATGTGAAGAAGGACCCTGACCAACTCAACATCCTCGAGAAGTGGATGCGTGCGCAAAAGCCGGAGGAACTCTTTGATGCCGGCGGCAAATTAATCCCCGAGCTAAAAGAGCTCGCGCCAAACGGACTCCGTCGGATGAGCGCTAACCCGCACGCCAACGGAGGAATTCTGAAAAAAACCCTCCGCCTGCCCGATTTTCGGGGATACAGCCTGCAGGTCGAGAAACCCGGTCAAAGTGAAGCTGAAAACACGCGGCCGCTGGGGGCCTTTCTCCGGGACGTGATGAAAGCAAACATGGATCGCTTCCGCGTCTTCGGCCCTGATGAGACCACTTCCAATAAACTGCAAGATGTGTATGAGGCCAGCAAAAAGTTCTGGATTGCCGAGTTTTTTCCGGAGGACTCGGATGGAGGGGAACTCGCAACGGACGGTCGCGTCATGGAGATGCTCAGCGAACACACCGTAGAAGGGATGCTCGAAGGCTACCTCCTGACCGGCAGGCACGGAATGATCTCTTCCTACGAAGCCTTTGTTCACGTGATCGACTCTATGTTTAATCAACACGCGAAATGGCTGTCCATCTGCAACACTTTATCCTGGCGTGAAGAGATCTCCTCGTTAAACCTGCTGATCACCTCTACGGTCTGGCGGCAGGACCACAACGGCTTCACCCATCAAGACCCCGGGTTCCTCGACGTGGTAGTGAACAAAAGCGCGGCCGTAACTCGCATTTATTTGCCGCCAGACGTCAATTCGCTCCTATCGGTCGCCGACCATTGTCTACGTAGCGAAAATTATGTCAATGTGATTGTGTCCGATAAACAGATGCACCTCCAATACATGAACATGGAGGCGGCAATCAGGCACTGTACCAAGGGCATTGGCATCTGGGATTGGGCCAGCAATGACCAAAGCGGGGAACCCGACGTGGTGCTGGCTTCCGCGGGCGACATTCCCACTCAGGAAGCGCTGGCAGCGATTGCCTTGCTCCGCACAGATTTTCCGGACCTCAAGATTCGTTACGTCAACGTTGTGGACCTGTTCAAGCTGCAGCCCAGCACGGAGCATCCCCACGGCTTGACAGATCGGGACTTCGATTCGCTGTTCACTCTGGACAAACCGATTATATTTAACTTTCACGGCTATCCCTGGCTGATCCATCGATTGGCGTATCGTAGAACCAACCACTCTAATATGCACGTGCGTGGCTATAAAGAAAAAGGCAACATTAATACCCCGATGGAACTCGCTATCAACAACGAGGTCGATCGGTTTAGCTTGGCCATCGACGTAATTGATCGCACACCAAAACTACAACGGATCGGCGCCCACGCGAAGGGTAAATACCGCGATTTTCAAACGGATTGTAGAAACTACGCCTACGAGCACGGCATAGATATGCCGGAAATCGTTTCGTGGCGATGGCCGTATTGAAACCTGGCTGAACCTACTTGAACGGTTAGCTGCCGAGTGATGGGCGCGCAGGGGGAGTCACAGCTGCGGTATATATACGGATCGAGGAAAAATGATGCTCGATCATCTGGGTCAACGCATCGCGGTCCCAAGCCCTTTGTGAACGGACGCGTCCATCGGCATTTACGCCGCGATAGCGTTGTTGAGCGGGGAATGTGGTGCTCCTCCGAAACCACATTTTGCTTAATGCGACGGATGTGTCGCGGGACTCCGCGTAGCGATCCCAGTCGCGATCCGAGGTGTCGGCTCCGCCGCTTCATGCGTCAGGGCAGAATATACAATCGCCGCAAGAATCCCGCCGAGGATTGGTGCGATCCAGAACAGCCACAGTTGCTCGATCGCCCAGCCTCCCACAAACACAGCCGGCCCGGTGCTCCGTGCCGGATTCACCGAAAGATTCGTGATGGGGATTCCAATGAGATGAATCAGAGTCAGGCCCAATCCGATGGCGATTCCTGCAAAGTGCTGAGGCGCCCGCCGATCTGTTGCGCCCAGGATGATAATCAGGAACATGAAGGTCAAGATCGTTTCGGCGAGAAAGCAGGCATTCAGACTGTAGCCGCCCGGGGAGTGTGGCCCGTAACCGTTCGCTGCAAAACCCGCGCTGATATCGAACCCTACCTTCCCACTTGCGACCTCGAACAAAAGTGCGCTTGCGAGCAAAGCTCCTGCCAATTGGGAAATGATGTAAAAAGGTACCTCCCGTGCCGGCATTCGCCGCGCCACAGCCAATCCTGCGGTTACGGCCGGATTCAAGTGGCATCCCGAAATATGGCCTATTGCATAGAACATGGTTAGAACTGTCAGTCCGAACGCAAGAGCTACGCCGATAAAACCGATGCCAAGGTTAGGGAACGCCGCGTCGAAAATCGCCGCTCCACATCCGCCGAAGACCAGCCAGAATGTACCAATAAACTCAGCCGAGCATTTCTTACTAAGCGACATAACATCTCCTTCCAATGCGCTTCGCCAAGTGGATGGCCGCCGATGCAAAGATGAGGTCCTGACGGCGAAGGTCTTTTTTTTTGGGAATTCTGAGATTGTAGTGGGTAGCCAGCGGGAGGTGAGGCTGTGCGAGAATCCTGGGAATGCAAGATCTGTTCTACAGATGATTTCTCCCAAGCACGCCCCGTCAGTAGGCTGAGGTCGTCGCAAAAATAATACACCTCGTCTACACGAAGTTCATCTTGAGCGACTGATCCCGAAGCAGCCCGCCGGTCCCCAGGAATTCGGCGGCAAAGGGTTGCCTTACGTCCATCAGCGGACACGCATTGTGAATAGGGGCTGGAACCTACGACACGGGCGATTTAGCGTGGTCACTCTTCCACAAATCGCCTGACCAGGAGCTTCGGGCCGGGCGAGTTTGCGGTCGCCTTGCCAGGTTTTTGCACAAACCGCAAAGGAGCACCCGGAACTGCAACCTCTACCCGCCCGGTTCTTTGGATACGGCTCTCGTGGGTTAGGAGAAGGTGTACCCAGTCTTTCCGTATCCTCGATTTGACCGATGACTCTCAAAACGCAGAGGACTTATTATATTGTCACAGCACTTTAGCCTTCATGCTCCAGATTTTCGCAGGCTGCGAATGAATTCGTGGTTCGTAGAAAGGCGCGAGCCCCCATTCCTGCCCATGTCAAGTCGTAATGCGACACCCATTGATGCCATAACTTCGCGGATCTTGGCGCCTTGTGCCGCGTCTCCCGCTACTTCAACTAAAGCGCGCTCCCGGTTCTGAGAACTTAACACCGTTGTCAGTCCCAGGGACCGAAACTGTACGCGGACGCGGTCAGCAAGCCAATCAAGACGTACTGGGGTCCGGGGCGGCCTGGGAGGCGGGAGTCGCGCCGGCCGGTGGATTTGTGAGGGGATCGGCCAGGAACTTGCCGACAAGCTGCGGTACCTCTGCCGAAGTTATGAAATTGTAGTGGCTGTAGCCAGGCACCACCGCCAGCCGCGACCTTGACAGTTGGGTGTTCAGCCAGCCCGGCTCCTTCACGCCGCCGCCCAAGAGTGCGAAGAACTCGGCAACGTGCTTCTGCGACACAGAGTCGTTGTCCGCGAACACCAGCAGAGCGGGCATCGGCAGCTTCGCGATGTCGGCGGACCAGTCGTAGTCTTCACTCAACAATTTGCCCATCTTGTCGAGGAACTTCGGAAAGCGTTGCGGCTCGGGCCATTCTTTCGAGAACTTTCCCGTCGGCGTCTGCATCATGTTTTCGGCCATCGCCGCGCCGACCTGGCTCATGCCCCGCTGCGCCTCCGGGTACCAGCCGGACTTGGCATAAGGCGAGGAGATCACTACCAGCCGCCGCACCTTTTCCGGATGCTGAATCGCCGCGCGGATCGCACAGGCCCCACCGAACGAATGTCCGACCAAATGGGCTTTCCGTATCTTGAGATGGTCCAGCAGCGCCGCGATATCATCGCCCATCGTGCTGAAGCTCATCGGCCGGTCCGTGTCCGGGGTGCGCCCGTGGCCCTGCATCTCCACAGCGATCACCCGCCAGGCCTTCGCCAGCGGCTGGACCCATCCTTGCATTTCGCCAATCGTCGTCAACCCGCCATGGATCAGCACCAGCGGTTCACCCCCGCCATATATCTCGTGATAGAGCCTGATCCCGTTGACATCAGCGAAGCCGGTGTTCGTTGGTTTCATATCCGCCTCCCTCTCCTTACCATGAATCTTTTGCCTGCCAATACACGGCTATAATCGATCATGAGGCAAATTCTGACGATGGCTCTCATGGCGGCCATCCCCGCGATCGCCGCCGATTACGCCCGCCAGATCGCCGAGTTTCGCGCCGAGCGGGAGCGCTCCATCGCCGGGCCGGACGGCTGGGCCACGCTGGTCGGTTTGGATTGGCTTAAGCCAGGGCTGAATCGCATAGGCTCCGATCCGGAGTCGGAAGTCCCGCTTCCTTCCTCGGTTCCGGCGCGGGTGGGAACCATCATTCTGAAGGACGGCCGCGCGGATTTCCGCCCGGCGCCCGGCGTCAAAATCCCCGCGCAGGAGATGAGGGAAGACGCGACCGTCTTGACCATCGGAACCGTGAAGTTCTTCTTCATCCGCCGCGAAGATAAATTCGGCATTCGCGTGAAAGACAGCGAGGCTCCCACGCGGAAGGAATTCACGCACCTGAGCTGGTATTCCGTGGATCCTTCCTGGCGAATCGAAGCGAAATTCACGCCGTGGGATAAGCCGCGCACGCTAAAATTCGATACGGTAATCGATGGATTGCAGGAAGAAGATACCTCGCCGGGTTTTGTCGCATTCGTCAAAGATGGCCACGAATATAAGCTCGACGCGGTAACCGACGAAGGCGAGCTGTTTCTGATCTTCCGCGACCAAACCAGTGGAAAAAGCACGTACGCCGCCGCGCGTTTTCTCTATGCGGAATTGCCGAAGAATCTTAAATCCCCCTCAATGGTGACGCTGGATTTCAACAAAGCGATCAACCCGCCTTGTGTGTTCACGCCTTACGCCACTTGCCCGCTGCCTCCGCCGCAGAACCGCTTGCCCCTCGCGGTGACGGCGGGGGAACTCATGTATAATAACCATCGCTAGGAGCGCAGAAAGCGCTTCTACGTAACGGTGAGCGGTGCGGATGGTGCTCCGTCCTGTACCTTCAACCGGCAGCCCGGGTCAAGTCCGGTGAGGTTCTGCCATACTTGATTTGTCGGGTAAGGCGGGAGCTTATCGGAGAATGGCGAGCAGCGCAAACGAACCGGATGTCGATATCAACTTCCCGATGGAAGAGGATTACGAACATCTCATCGAAGACTACAGCCACCTGGCGCCCCCCTCGGAGGGGGAATTGCTGCAGGGGCATGTGGTCAAAATCACGCCGCAAGAAGTCATCGTCGATTTCGGCTACAAGCTGGAAGGCGTGGTGCCCATCGAGCAGGTGCGGCAACCCGACGGCTCGTTATCGGTAAAACCCGACGACGGCATCGACGTCATCGTGGACCGGCATGGTCCGCAGCCCGAGGGATACGTGTTGTTGTCGCACACGCGGGCGAGCCGGTTGCGGATTTGGAATACGCTGGAGCGCGCCATGCGCGAGCAACTTCTGGTCTCGGGCCACGTCGTCGAACGCACGAAGGGCGGTCTGCTGGTGGACGTAGGTGTGCCGGCGTTCATGCCCGGGTCGCAAGTGGACACGCGGCCGCTGCACGATCTGGATCAGTTCATCGGGCAGGACATTCCGGTGAAGATCCTGAAGCTCAACCGCCGCCGCGGCAACGTGGTGGTTTCGCGCAAGCTAGCCATCGAAGAGGATTTGAAGGCCCGCAAAGAACGTGCCTTGGAACATTTGTGCGAAGGCGCGGAAGTCGCCGGTGTGGTAAAAAACCTCACCGACTATGGCGCGTTCGTCGATTTGGGAGGCATCGACGGTCTGCTGCACGTCAGCGATATGTCGCATGGAAGAATCTCCCACGCCTCCGAAGTCGTGCACGTGGGCGATGAGATCACCGTTAAGGTATTGAAATTCGACCGGGCCAAGGGGCGCATATCGCTGGGACTTCGCCAAATGACGCCCGATCCCTGGCAGACATTGGCGGAGCGCTACCCGGTGGGCAGCCGCGTGGTAGGCCGCGTGATGAGCATCGCCGATTACGGCGCTTTCGTCGAGATCGAACCCGGCGTGGAGGGATTGATCCACATTTCGGAAATGACCTGGAGCCGGCGGATGAAACATCCTTCCAAGGTGGTGAAGGCCGGCGATCAGGTGGAAGCGGTGGTCCTGGAAGTGAAGCCTAAGGACCGGCGAGTTTCGTTGGGCATCAAGCAGCTTGAGCCCGATCCCTGGACCACGGTGGCGCAGCGCTACAGCGTGGGCAGCGTGGTGGAGGGCCGTGTGCGTAAGCTCACCGATTTCGGAGCGTTCTTGGAGATCGAAGAAGGCGTGGATGGTTTGGTGCACGTATCCGATCTTTCCTGGACCCGGCATGTGAAGAATCCCTCGGAGGTGCTGAAAAAGGGGCAAGTGATGCAGGCGGTGATTTTGAATATCGATGCCCCCAACCACCGGCTTTCGCTGGGGATCAAACAGCTTCAGCCCGACGCCTGGGAGAGCTTCTTTCAATCGCACGAGGTCGGCGATCTGGTGCGCGGGCGCGTGTGCCGCGCCGTGCCATTCGGGGTGTTCGTCGAGGTGGCCCTGGGAGTGGAGGGCTTGTGCCACAAGTCGGAGATTCCGGCCATGCCGGAACGGGGGCGCCCGTCTGGCGCCTCGGGGGAGACGCCGCTTCCGCTGGGCGACGAGTACGATTTCAAGATCATCAAGCTAAACGAGGCGGAGAAGAAGATCGGGCTGAGTCTGCGGGCAGTGGCGGAAGACGAAGAGCGCACTCGTCTGGAGGATTACCAGCGCCAGGCCGCCGCGGCCACCATGACTATGGAGGAAGCCATGAATCGACGGGCAAAAGGGGAAAACCACTAAGATGACCAAGGCCGAATTAATCGAAGAAGTGTCGCGTGTGGTGGAGATGACCCGCAAGGAGTCCGAGGTGATCGTGGATGCGATTTTCGCGAGCGTTGTCCGCGCGCTGCGCGCGGGCGACAAAATCGAGATCCGCGGGTTCGGCAGTTTTCGGACACGGCAGCGGCAGCCGCGCGTGGGTCGTAATCCTAAGACCGGCGCCCGGGTGGAAGTGCCGGCCAAGCGGATTCCGTATTTCAAACCCAGCAAGGAATTGAAAGACCTGGTAAACGGACAGAGCTCCGTTGCCGCGCCGGGAGACTCCCAGCCGCCTGAATCTACCCGCCTGTAAAGTCTGATGGATTTTCTTTGGAGCCCCTGGAGATATCGCTATGTCTCCTCGGGCGCCCCCAAAGATGTCTGTCTGTTCTGCGCTAAAGCCGCGGCCTCGGACGATCGCGAGAACTACGTGGTGCTGCGGGGAGAGCGCAATTTTGTCCTGCTGAATCTGTTTCCCTACACGAGCGGACACTTGATGATCGCGCCCTACGCGCACGTGGCGGAGCTGGATCAGGCGGAGCCAGCCACGCTGGACGAAATGATGCGGCTGACGGCGCGGACGGAGTTGGCCCTGCGGAGTTTATATAAGCCCGACGGCATCAATATCGGCATGAACCTGGGAGCCTGCGCGGGCGCGGGCGTGGCGGGGCATATCCACATGCATGTGCTGCCCCGATGGTGCGGCGACGCGAGCTTCATGACCACCGTGGCCGAAACGCGCGTGCTGCCGGAAGATCTGGCGGTGACGTGGCAAAAGTTGCGCGACGCCCTCGGGCACATCAAGTCCGGATGAGCCGCCCACCCGCGGCGCCGGAGTAGTGACCCCGGCTACTCCATCGGCACTTCGAAATAGAAGTAGTCTTTCCCCGTCGCCGCGTCCTTGATGCCCGTCAGATAAATCCGCGAACCCGGCAGCTTCTGGGTCTCGAAATAATAGAACCCCCGCACCGAATCGCCTTCAGGAACCAGATGCGCCGAAAATGCCAACCCCTCGATTTCGGGCACATCTAGCGGCCCCTTTTTGGGCTTGCGTCCCGGAAGGGGCAGCGTTGGAGGGCCGCTTCCCGTTTTCCAGCTCACATTGCTCGCGCCATCCCACAGCACGATAGTGAGGGGCGGAATGGCGTCTGCGTGGCGGTTGGCGGGATCGATATACTCCGCCGTCAAGTCCAGCTTCAGCGCCTTGCCGGTGTCGTTTTGAATAATCACCAACACGGGCAAAATGCCGTATTTGTAGGGATTGGCTTTGCCGAAGGCGCTCGACGCCTGCTCCTGGGTCGTAAACGGCACCGCCGCGATCGTAATTTTGTCCAGCGTTTGATGGCCGGGATACGATGATGCGGGGCCGGAAGTGAACCGCGGTTTGTCCTTGTCGCCCGCGGCCGCGGTGACAGCCGCTATACTCGAAAGAACGATCGCCAATCGTCTCATTTATTCCCTCTATCAGGCCCTCCAGATCGCCCTCAGTCCGGCGGTGGGCCTATATTTACTGTACCGGGGAATTCGCGACCGCGCATACCTCCCCGGCCTCGTCGAGCGCTTCGGTTTTCTTCCCTCGTCGCTGGAAACGACGGGTGCGGGGAGCCTCTGGTTTCATGCCGTATCGGTGGGCGAGGCGCTTTCGGCGGCGGAGCTGATCCGGTGCGTTCGCGCGCGGAGGCCCCATCTGGAGATTTACCTGTCGACGGGCACTCTGGCCGGGCGCGAGGCGGCGCGGCAACGGCTGGGTAACATTAACGCGCACAGCGCATTCGCTGTGCGCTTGCACGCGCAAATCTTCTTTGCGCCGCTCGATTACCGGTCCGTCGTGCGGCGGGTCCTTCGAAGGGTTCGTCCTGCGGCCCTGGTGATTTTGGAAACCGAAATATGGCCGAATTTGTACCGGGAAACGAAACTCGCCGGCGCGTCTTTGTTGGTGGTGAATGGGCGCATTTCCGATCGTTCGCTTCCGCGCTATCGCGCTCTGAGCGCGTTTTTTGCGCCCGCGCTGGCCCAGCCGGATGCGATTTTCACGCAGTCCGAGGAGGATGCGCGCCGCTACCTTCTGGCCGGTGCGCCGCCCGATCGAGTGCACGCGGCGGGTAATCTGAAGTACGATTTCACGCCGCCCGAGCGCGGAATCGCCGCGGATCTCGAAACCTTTCTCGACTCTCTGCCCGGCAGCCAAGTGTGGATGGCTGCCAGCACGGCGCAAGCCGTGAAACCGGGGGATCCGGACGAAGACGAGGCCGTAATCGGTGAATTTCAATCTTTGTCCGCCGATTTCCCCGACTTGCTATTGATTCTCGCGCCTCGCCGACCCGAGCGGTTCGAGATCGTGGCGGAGAAACTGGCGCGGGCCGGCGTGCATTTCGCGCGGCGGACGGCGCTGCGCCCCCTGCATTTGCCGGGCGTGCTGCTCCTCGATTCTATAGGCGAGCTGGCCGCCTTGTTCGCTCGCGCGACGGTGGTCTTTATGGGAGGGACGCTCTCTTCGCGCGGAGGCCACAACATTCTGGAGCCGGCGTATTTCGGCAAGCCTGTGATTGCCGGACCACACATGGAAAATTTCGCGGCCATCGCGGAGGACTTTTCTTCCGCAGGCGCAATCGTCCGGATCGCCGAGGCCGGCGATCTCGCCGGGATTGTGGCACGATTGTTGCGAAATTGCGGCGAGGCGCAAGCGATTGGAGAAAAAGCCCGCGCTCTGGCTTTTCGGAGGCGTGGCGCGACGGATCGCATCGCCGAAGAAATCCTCAAGGCCTGCGACCAGGCCGTTCCCCATCCCCGGAGGACGGCCGCCGCTCGCCTCTTGCTCACGCCGCTTTCCTGGATCTGGAGCATCGGGCATCGAGTGCGTATGGCGAGGGGGCTGGCGCGCGCCCAATCGCTGCGGGCGAAAGTAATCGCGGTTGGCTCACTGGCCATGGGCGGGGCGGGGAAGTCTCCGGTAGCGGCCCATCTGGCCGAATACCTCGATGGTCGTGGCAGAAACGTGGCCATTCTGACGCGGGGCTATCGGAGGGAATCCGCGGCCGAAGCGATCGTGCCGAAAGGCGGCGCCGCAAGCAGGGAACAGACCGGCGATGAAGCGCAGATCTTCATCCGCGCGGGCCATGCCCATGTGGGCATCGGTGCGGATCGTTTCCGCGTGGGCCGGATGATGGAAAAACAATTCGCGCCGAATTTGTTCCTTCTCGACGACGGTTTTCAGCACGTCCGTCTGAGGCGCGACGAAGACCTCGTCTTGATCGACGCGCTGGATCCGCTCGGCGGCGGCGTTTTTCCGCTGGGCCGTCTGCGCGAACCGTTCTCGGGTCTGGCGCGGGCCACGGCCATCCTCATCACCCGGGTCGAGGAGGGGTGCGGGGCCGCCGGTCTCGAGCGTCTCATCCGCCGTTACAATTCGCGCGCGCCCATCTTCCGCTCGCGCGTCATTGGGCAGGGGTTCGCGCTGGCCGGCGGTTTCGCAGTCAACCCTCCTTGCGGCAGAATCGGGGCGTTCTGCGGATTAGGGCAACCCCGATCCTTCTGGCGGACACTGGAATCGGTGGGGGAATCGATGGGCGTCGAAGTTGCTTTTCGGCAGGCGTTCGGCGATCATCATCGCTACACGCCCTCCGATCTGCGTCGCCTAGCCGCGCGCGCGTCCGCGGCGGGCGTCCAGACGCTGGCGACCACTGAAAAGGACGTGATGAATCTTCCCCCGAACGCCAAAGAACTGCTTCAACCCCACAATCTGGTGTGGCTGAAAATCGGTATCGAAATCGAGAATGGGGAAGAGCTCTTGCGCCACTTGGGAGTATGAAGACCGCGATTTTCGGAGGCACCTTCGACCCGATTCACTCCGCGCATCTGGTGGTGGCGCGCGAAGCCGCTGACGCTTTCTCGCTCGACCGGGTCTTGTTCGTTCCTTCGAATCGCCCTCCGCATAAGGGTGCTCACGCGCCCTATGAAGACCGATACCGCATGGTGGAGCTCGCCTGCGCGGCCGATCCGCGTTTCGTTCCCTCGCGCCTGGAGGAGGGCCAGGAGATGAGTTATTCGATCCATACGATTGAGCGCGCGCGGGGCCTCGATCTTCCGTGGAAGCGGTTGTTCTTCTTGATCGGCGCCGACGCTTTCGCCGAAATCCGGACCTGGCACCGCTGGAAAGAAGTGGTCGAATCGGTGGAGTTTATCGTGGTAACCCGTCCGGGTCACGCCTATGTCACACCCACCGGCGCGACGGTGCACCGGCTGGAAACTGTCGCGCTGCCAGTTTCGTCGTCGGAGATTCGCCAGGCGCTCGCGCGCGGGGAAACGCCCCCGGAGCTTCCACCGGCTGTGGCGCAATACATCCACGCTCACGGGCTCTACAGTGCCGTCCCGGATGCCGCTTGCTAGCGGGCGCGGCCGGGAAGCGTCCAGCAAACCGCTCCCGGCCCAGAGGGCACCCCGTCGCGGCTCAGCAGGGGCCTCCGTCGTCGCTGGATGGAAGCAGAGTGAAACAGAATGAAACAGAATGAACCCGCCGCGACCATTTGGAAAATCGTGCGGTCTCGTGGAGATGCGCGCAAGCGTACGGTCGTCGCTGGTCACGAGAGCAAGGCCCTCGGCCGCGGCCTATTGGCTGTAATCAAGCTGCGTGCAGCAACGTGCGCTCGATCTCTTCCGCCCATGCCGCCCGGCCGCCGCGGCGCTCGCGAGCCTCGCGGATCAGACGCAGATTGCGGGCCGTAGTTTCGGGCTCCCATTTTTCCCGCACTCGCGCTAGCGTCTCCGCCAGCATTTTTTCCGCTTCCGCGCGATCTTCCGCGAGAACCGCGAGCTCCACAAGCGTAGCGTAGTCCCAGTAGTCCGGATGCCCTTGCGCGATTTTCCGCTCGACCGCGTAGCGCACCACGGGAAGAACCCGCTTTCTGCGATCATCCGGCGGGTCTTTCAATTCCATCAGCGTCACGGCGTTCACGCCGGGATAGGCGTCGCGCCAGTCGGCTTCGAATCCGGCGAGGTAAGCGCCGATGGATTGCTCCAAATAACCGGATGCCGAAGGCGCTCCGGTCTTGAGCGCTTCTTCCCATCGATCCTTATAGATTCTGCCGAGAAGGGCGCAGGTTTCGCTGCTCGGGCCTCGTTCATCCAGGAGCCTGCGCAAAACGGCTTCAGCTTCATCGCGCTGCTGGAGCCGATTCAGCGCGAAAGCAAGCTGCTCCCGCACCAGCGCCGTTGCCGCCACTGGTGGCGGAAGCCTGCCGGCGAGCGCAGTCATATCCGTCCAGGCCGATACCGCCCGATAGGAAAGCAGCAAGTCCACCAGCACGCCGGTCTCAGTCTTAGTGAGATCACCGATCTCCCGCTCGATCGTCCGCACCGCCTCCGCTCCTTCTTTCCGAGCCTGCCCGAGTCTTTGCTTCCAGTGCGGATCGTAAGAGACATCTTCTCGGAACACGTCGGTTTTAGTGTGATCCGTGGCCAATTCGAGCAGAGCAAAAAGGCGACGTGCCCGCGAACGCTTTTGCATCTCCTGCAGCGCGTGGGCGACGGCTTGCCGCGCTTTCGCCACATCCGCATCGAGCCGGTAAGGAGCGGCTATCACCATTTGCAGCGCTCGGGAACCCTCCGGGCTCACTAAGAGAGTGCTGCCTGGCCGCAATGCATCGCGAAGACCGAGATAGTAATGCAGTTCCGAGTCCGCAGCCGTTACGTCCGCGACGGCGAACCTCGCGAGAACGAACTGTTCCCCCGCGGATTTCGCCAGAGGGCCGCTGGGCCCACGCAGCGGATCGAGCCCCGCATCGGCGGCCGCGGGAGCGATCACTGTCTCGAAGACTGGATCGGAGGGCGTGACTATGAAGCAGATGGGGCGGTCTGGGGTCATCGCGGTCACTTCAATGGTAAACTTTCGGTCGAGTGCGATATCTGATAGCTGCGGCGATGGCGGCGCCGCTCGTCTTTGCCCAACTGGGGGCTCAACAAGGGGCTCAGCCGACAGCTCAGGGGGGGGAACAGTACGAGATCGGCGCCCAAATCGGCTATGGCATTTATCACAACGGGACGATTTTTTCGAGCTCGGGCATAGCGGAAGCGGGGATTCGAAACCGCTTCGCCGCGGGCATAATTCTGGGCGACGAATTCTCCAAGTACGTCTCCGCCGAGTTTCAATATCTCTACCACGACGGCCATCCCTTTCTGCGAGCGCCGGGCGTGAACACCGACATTCAGGGAAATTCAGACACACTGACATTGGGCTTGCTGTTTCATTTCAAGGATCGCGAGCATCGCATTCGTCCTTTTGTGGCCGGCCGCGTGGGAGCGAAAGAGTACGTGATCGCCGGCCCAGCGCCGTTTCCTCAACCGATCCCGCAGATCGCGAGCCTCACCACCAACGATGTTTGGAAAGTGGTGTTCGCACCGGGAGGGGGAGTGAAAGTCCGCTTCCCCCACCACGTCATTCTCCGAGGCGAATTTCTCGACTATCTCACGACTTTCCCAAGGACGCAAATCGTGCCCGCGCCGCACAACACCGCGCGGGGGATTTTCGAGCAATTCACTCCGCTATTCGGCGTGAGTTACGCTTTTTGAGCTCGCCCGCCACCCACTTAACGCGCACAACGCATTCGCTGTGCGCTTAAGTCAGTTTTCTGCAGGAGTTTTCTCGGCCTGATCGATCACGATCAAGTCCAGCGGACCTTTCTTCTTCTCGAGCTTCAACCCAAGCTGGTCCTGCACAGCCGTGAAGATATTCGGCGCTTCGGCCGGATCCCCGGCAGCGGTGGGACCGGGCGTAGGCCCGGCGGTCGGGCCGTTTCCTCCGGCGGGAGGGGGTGGAGGCAGCCCTTGGCGCTGAAAGAAATCCCCGTCGGGCGCGAAATCCAGGGTGAACTCATAGGTCCCGGTCAAGCCAGTTTTATCCACTACCACGCTGCCCACTTGATCGCTCAGCGCCTGGGCGATTTCGGACATGGACTGAACCATCGCGGCCAGATGAAATCCGTCGGGCCGAAACATCATGAAGAGCCCCTTACGCCCTGGAGGAAGCTGCGGAAAGCCATCCTTGCCTTGGGGAAGTGCGCCCGGCGGAGGATCGTTCTGGTTGACATTCGGATCGGCCACGGACGCCTTCAGTTTCGGCCCGTTCTTCGCCACAGAAAGCTCGTACAACGGAAATTCCTTGGTCTCGTGGTGCAACTTGATTTTGAAGCGGTCCAGCAGCAGATTCTGGAGCATTACGGCGAATTGTTCTTTGGTCGTTCCTTCGGGAATCGTCGCGGTGATGTCGTATCTCTCGCTCGAGAGCCACGAAGGCCCGGAAATCTGGAAAGTCTTAACGCCGTACGCGGAGCTAAGGAGATCAGCCAGTCGCATGGCGGTGTAGTTGACTCGCCCGGGATCCCGCGTTCCCGGTCCGCCGCTCCTGCCGATCATGGTCTTGCCCGTGGGACTTGGCGCCGCGGGCTTTACCGTCGCGACTTCGAATTCCCGTTTGGTTTGCCCCAAAGCGGCGCCGCATAAAAGCAATGTAAGCGCGCCGGCGGTTGCTGAATGCATCTCGTGGACCCCCTCTCTTCAATGTAAGACGAATCGCCCCCGATTGCGTCTCCTTCCGCGCTCATTTCGCCGAATCGCCGCCCTGGCAACTTCTGATCAGCAGTCAGGATGAAAAAACAAAGCCGTCTTTTTCCTGTCGCGCACAACGCCGCAAGCGGCTGTGCGCTCGAACCGGCATGGCGGCCCTCGCCCGGTCGCTCGAAGGGCGGTGGATTGGACCGTTCATTTTCTTGACCGCGCACAACGCCACGAGCAGGCTGTGCGCCTTGGAGCCGGTGGGAGCCGAAAAAACAAAGCCAAACATTGCTGCCCTGATCAGGTGAAAAAACAAAGCCATCCTGAACCACCCGACGGCCCCACCTGTTCGCTCCCAAAGGGGTTGAATGGACCGGTTCGGGACTGCAGGGGGCCGAAAAAACAAAGCCAAAACATTGCCGCCCTTCCTGGCCCGAGCGCTGTTGGGCTTCCGCGGACAGGCGTTCGTGTGTCGCCTGCCCGCGGCCAACTTTGCCGGCTGACGGCGACGTTCGCAGGACGGTCGAATGGCACGAAACGCCGAGAACAGCAGGCGGCCAATCGGCCGAGCCGTCACCGACGGGTTATTGACAGTGGGACAAGAGCGGCGCGGGCTGCCGCCTGGCTTGATTGAGTTTCGATCCTTTCGATTCCGGTTTTCGGAGCGCTCCCAGCTGCCGATCTCCCACGGCAACATCGGGGCCGCTTGACCACCCGCGGCGGAGGGCATCCTGCAAGAAACCTTCGCGCGGGGTTGCCTGCAGGACGCTTCCGCGCTTGGTTGACCGGGCGCCGGATGACACGGCCCGATCTCTCGATTACGAGGGTAGGGCAGGAGCAAGGAAATCACATCGCATTTAAGCGTAAGACTCTGAAAAAAAAATGATATACGGAGATGGATGGGCCGTGAAATACAAAAGGTTAAATCCGGTTTCGCGGCGGCATCCGCTGCGTATCGTGAGGCACAATCGGAGGTATGGAGTCTGTCGTCGCCGTCGACCCGGAGATCATGTCCGGCGAGCCGAGTTTTAGGGGCACTCGGCCGCGACGGCCACGAGCTCAGTTTTCGGACGGCATCTCGAGTTTGTCGATGACCATGACGTCCACTTGCGCCTTAGTCTGCTCCAGCTTTAATCCCAGTTGCTGCTGGAACGCGGTGAACAAGTCCGGGGGCGCATCGTCGGTGGCCGGCGGAGGAGGAAGTCCGGCAAAAGTCTGCGATGGGTCCGGCGTGAACTTCACCGTGAAATCGAATCTGTCGGTTAGTCCAGTTTGATCCACCACTGGCCTATCCAGGATAGTTCCCTGGAGCAGCCCGGCAAAATCACTGAGGGTTCCATTCCTCACGTTGAAAACTCCCGGTCCGATCCCGAGACCGGGAAGGGTGACCCCGTTTGTAGTGGCCGTCTTGTTGAGCTTGGGTCCGGTCTTGACAACCGTGATGGCATAGACGGCGAGCTCTCTCTTTTCCATGTGGAAGGCAAGCTGAAAGCGTTCCTTGAGCAAGCCCTGCACCATCCCACGGGTCTGCCTGTCGTTGCCGATTCCATCGTGGTCCGGCTTGCCGGTGATGTCGTACTGGTCCTGGAGCACGGCCTTTTCGCCACCCTCAACCTGCTTGGCGTGGAGGTGATAGGCGAACTGAATGAGGTCGGCCACCGAATAGTTGACCGTGGTGACGATACCATTGGGACCCACGCGGATTCCTTTTCCCGGCGTTCCGGGTTTGCTGGGCTTGATGGTGGCGACTTCAAACGCGGGAGTGACGTCGGCGGCCATGATCTTGGGCGGAGGGGGCGGGTCTGGAATTACCCATGCGGTTTCAGGCGTTGCCCGGGTGAGGTTCAGCGGCGCGGGTCCCGGTCCCTGAGTCCAATTGCCGGTGATGGAGTTTCCGTCCGCGCTGATTCTTCCCTCATAGCTGCCTCCGATGGCGGGCATGGCTATCTTTATCGACGAACCCTGCTGTGTCGTCGAACCGGCGTTGATCGGCGCACCGCCGCTTTGATCGATGCTGTACATGACAGTCTTCAGGCTTTCGTCATCCGCCCGGGTGATTTTCATCACAACCCGGAGCGTCCGGCCCTGGGGGCCTTGTAACGATCCCTGCCAAGTTCCGGTGACGTTTTGGGCCAGTAACGCGCTCGCGGATATTGCCGCGAGAGTAAGAATCGACAGCGATTTCGTCATGAGACGCTCCTCCGACACATAGACACACATTTTATCAGAGAAGTTCCGGGTAAATTTGATCGACTGTGAGCGCAAACTACCACTTCTCAATGACAAACGAAACAAAGGACATAATGGGAATCAGTGACCTGGGTAGGTACGATGCTTCATCCGAGGCGGCGAATTGCGGCTCAGAAAAAAGCGTGTTTCGGCATGTGCAGCAGCGCGGAAGAACAGACGCTCGATGCTTTCTGAAAAACCTTCGGGCAGGCGAAACCCGCGATCGAAGCTAGAATCGCGCCATGCTACGGCCTGAATCGCGGTCGACCCCGAGACACGATTTACGCCACGGATATATTTAACAACGCGGCCCGAGCGCTGCGGGCGCGGCAGGACCGCGATGTGAACTAGTTGGGCAGACCGAGTTTTTGCCGCAGAGATTTCACTCGCGGATCACCGCGAAGTGGAGCGAACTCCGGAAACGTGAGATCTCTGCCGATCCGGACGGGCCCCATGGGAATCGCCCGCTCCAACGCTTCAAAGGCGCGATCCTTATCGCCTAGAGCCACAAAGATCTCGGCCTGCTCAATCGGACGGGGCTGAAGCTTTGCGATTCTCTCGGCGTCTTCGCGGCGGCCAGCGGCGGCATAAGCATTGCCGAGCTCGCCAGAACCCGATGCTGAGAGCTTGCCATCAAAACGCGCCTCCAGAATCGGAATAGCCTCTGCTGCCCGACCCTGAAGGATTAATGCCCGGATGCACGGCTTCTCGCAATGCGCCGCCGCTTCCTGGAAGTTGCCGGCGGCAAAAAGGACATGGGTGAAGACTTCTTGAACATCTGGGGCTAACGGATCGCTTCTTTCGGCCAGACGAGCCTGATCGACGGCCTCTGGAATTCGATTGAGCGGCATCAGAAGCGACAGAGTGAAATCGATGCGCGTCTGTGACCGGTTAGGGTCCACGCAAAATTAACTTCCATAGATTCTCACAGATTGGGTGCAATGGTGTAGTTCCATCGCGGCAATATCTTGCCGGGTTTGAGGGCGAGCGATGAGATGAGTCGGCGGTTCGGTTTGAGACCGGTGGGATAGT